>JBDSIO010000280.1:0-2691 GCA_039917895.1 Fibrobacteria bacterium
CGCCTTTGCAAAAGCATCGCTTCCGCCAGCGCGAGGGCGGAGGGACCTATTTTTCCCGCCCAGGCCACGACCCGCTCCGAATTCCACTCGACTTACTTTTGATGGCTCTCCGGCATGTGCTCGGCTAAATAGCCTGCACTCGATCTGGATCAAAACTTAGGATCCAAATGTGCAGTAGGATCCGAATGTCGGCGGGCACTTCAAATTAGGCCAGGTGTGGGCACTTCAAAATAGGCCACCCCAGCGTGGTGAAATATAGGCTACTTGGGCCGGTTCAGGCGGTAGCTTTTGCCTTTGAAGGGAAGGATCCGTGCCTTGTCCAGGAAGCGGTCCAGGATGGCTGAGGTGGCCGCCGTATCGCCGAGGATCTTCCCCCAGTCCTCCACGGGGCGGTTGGTGGCAATCAGGGTGGCGCTGTTGCCGTAGCGCCGGTGGATGACTTCCAGGAGATCGTCGGCAGCGTTTGGCGGCATCTTTTTCATCCCGAGTTCATCCACGATAAGCAGTTGGTGGCAGGTCAGGCCATGTACGTACTTCTTGCGGGTGTCGGTGCGCAAGGCTTCCTGCATTTCCTCTACAAGGTCGAAGGCGCTTCGATAGAAGACCGTATAGCCATTCTCGATGGCCAGCATTCCCAAGGCGATGGCGATGTGTGTCTTCCCGGTGCCGGGTGGTCCGATGAGTAGTGCCGACTCGTTTTGATGGACGAAGCGGCTGGAGGCGAGTTCCTGGATGCCGCGCTTCTGGATTTCCGGGTTGAAGGCGAAGTTGAAGCCGTCCAGGGTGGCCAGGAACGGGAACTGGGCCAGCTTGATGCGCCTTGAGAGCAGCGTATCCTTTCGCTTCGCCATCTCGTCTTCAACCAAGACTTCCAGGAAGGCGAGGTAGTCCATCTCCTCAGTCTTCGCCATGGCATAGCGGGTGGGTAGGGCCGCGGCCAAGCTGGAGAGGCGCAGCGAGCGTAACGCGGTTTGCAGTTTTTCCATGATTCAGTTCATCCTTTGGTTGACGTGGCTCTGGTACTCGTCGAGGGAGCGAATGAGTTCATGCTCCTGCGTCAGAGTGTCTTGTGTGTTACCCTCGGTGTTACGTAGCGCTTCGCAGAGGGATTTCACGAAGTGGTAGCTTGTACTGTGCCGCGCGAGCGCGATGCCCGCTGCCTCCTCCAGATGCGTGAGAGAGTAGGCCTTCCGAAGGCCCATCACACCACGCACTCTCTTGATCGCTCCGACGTCTTGCCGGGACAGAATGTTTCCGATGAGGCGGCCAAAATCAGGGCCGATGCTTTTGGCCCGTTGCAGGTGCATGTGCTCCTCGGCCTCCAGGCTCACGGGCTTTTGGGGCGGACGATGATCGGGCATGCTGGAAGCCTGCGCCTTGCCGGAGCGGGAACGGTGCCGGCATAGGACCTTTTCACCGGACAGGATCGTGACATCCTCGGAGTTGAAGTGCACGGTCACGTAGGAGCCAATGAGCTGGTAGGGTGCGCTGTAGAAGTTTCCGGCCACTTCAATGTGTCCTTGTACATCCACTTTGCGCCTGCCCACCTTGAAGAACGGGAACCCCGATAAGGGCAGCGGACGAAGGCAAGGTTGTTCGAACTCAACGAATTGTGACCAGACCTGGCGCTTGGTGGTTCCATGGATGCGAAGGCGCGCCCAGCGCTTGTTCCAATGGAGAAGAAGCTGATTCCCCTCTTCCAGGGAGGATATCTTTCGGCCCTTGAGCGCATTACCCTGCGTGTAGGCGATGTCCCTTTCCACGCGGCCCTTTTGCTGAGGCTGATACGCGTCGCAAGGATTGATCACGAAGCCATACCAATTCGAAAAGGCCAGGTACACCGGATTCAACGTGGGCTCATAGAGATGAGCCCGAAGGACGCCGGACTTGAGATTGTCGATCTTCATGGTTTCCGCTACGCCGCCGAAGAAGCAGAAAGCGTGCTCATGACAGCGCAGGAACGTTTCCACATCCTGGGCGTAAACGAGCTCCTCATATGCGTGTCGGCTGAAGGAGAGGGTCATCTTGAACAGCCAGCTCCGCCGTTTCTGGGGGCCGTCCCCGATCATCGGACCTTGGCTGAAATCCACCTGCGCTTCCCGTCCCGGAAACACCGGCAGCCGTTCGAAGAAAGCAGGCGCTTTCTTCCTGACCTTGCGGATGTAGCGCTTGATGCTATCGTAGCTTCCGTGATACCCTCCGTCCTCAACGAGATCCTGATAGATCCGCTGGGCGGAGAGGCCCCGAGAAAGTCCAGCTTGGATGGCCGGAAGGTAGGGTAGGAGCAGTGCGTTGCGGGGAGGCGGAAGTGGTGGCGGCAGACTCTTCTTGTCGGACCCGGCAAGGTAGGCGTCGTCATCGACCGGATAAGGGCCGGCAACCGGTCCTTATCCGGCGGGCACTTGTGGATCATTTTGCCCTTTTTCGTCCGAAAAGCCGGGGGGCATTTGTGGCCTATTTTGGAGAGACTTCCGGTACTTGGCGACAGTCATCCGGTGGACATGGGCGGCTGGATTCAGGCAAGATGTCCGCTGGTTGATCCAATCTATATCCTTACGTCGCCGCCGTCATCGTGGTCCTGTGCTTGAGCCGAACTTCGTTGGGTATTCCGAATATTTTCAATCGCCCGCCATGACGTGAGGGATGGGCTACTCGATTCAATTCCAGTAGGGAATTCCGGTTGGCAAAAAT
>JBDSIO010000281.1:0-19769 GCA_039917895.1 Fibrobacteria bacterium
AGCAGAAGCAGTTCGAATCCTTCCACCATGTCGCCTCCTTCATCATCCACGACATCAAGAATCAGATCGCCACCCTTACCCTGCTGCTCAAGAATGCCGAACGCAACCTGGGCAACCCCTCCTTCCAAGCCAGTATGATCAGCTCGATCAAGAGCTGCTCCGTAAACCTGCAAAGCCTCATCGACCGCCTATCGGTGGCGCCCAAGAGCGAAATTCTGAACCTCGCTCCCCATCCCCTGCGCCCCCTGCTCGAGGAAGTGATCGCGAACTCCGGACTGGCGGCCATGCCGAACCTGGTTTGCGAACTGAAGGGTGAGGAGGTTGAGAAGGATGTAAAGGATGTGAAGGATGTGAAGGATGTGAAGGATGTGAAGGATGATGGTGGAGAGGAGGTTGAAACTGGCGATGTCGGCGGGCACGGGGCTTCAGTGGCCATGGACCGCCAGGCCCTGTTTTTCGTGATCCGGAACCTGGTGAACAATGCCGTGGAGGCGATGGGCGCGCACGGACCATCCAGCCGGACGGGAGGCGACCGCCTCTCCCTGTCATACGGAGCGTTGGGCCCATTGGCCAGGTCCGCGCCCGCCCGTTTGCGGGAGCTGTTCGGGGGCGGCGAGGGTTTCTTCGCCGCATACGGCGGATACATCCTGGTCGAGGATACGGGGGCGGGCATGGACAAGGCCTTCGTGCAACGGCGCCTGTTCCAACCTTTCGCAACCACCAAGGAAAAAGGGGTGGGCATCGGCTTATACCAGTGCAGGACCCTGGTGGAGAAAATGGGCGGTCGTATTCTGTGCCATTCCGAACCCGGCAAGGGCACGGAATTCTGCATCCTGCTTCCAGCGGCTTCGACCGCCAGGTCCTAATTGAAGTTCCGACAAAATTCGGCGCGCCTGCGGCGCTGTCACCGAATACTCCGTTTCTACTGATTACGGGGTACATGGTTTCGGGGTGACTATCTTTTCATCGCTGCGAAGGGGAATGCTCAATGGTCAAGCTGCTTTTGGTGGAAGACAACGTAGGGTTGCGGGAGCAGATGAAATGGGCCCTCAATTCCGACTATGAGGTTTTGGAGGCTGAAACCCTGCAAGGCTGCCTCGAATCGCTCCGCCGCCAGCGTCCGGGGGTGATCTGCCTCGACATGGGCCTGGAGAACAAGCCCGAGCGCGGCCTGGAGATCATCGACGCCGTATTGGGCGAGGATCGCCTGGCCAAGATCATCGTCATCACCTCGAACATGAGCGCCGATCTAGGCAGCCGGGCGGTCGAACGCGGAGCATTCGATTTCCTGCAGAAACCGGTCGACATTGAAGAGCTCAAGGTGATCCTGGCCCGCGCCTGCCGTATGACCGCGCTGGAGAAACCGCCCCAGGCCAAATCGACCGTGGGCCTGCCCAGCGAGGCCGACAACCTCATGATCGGCCAAAGCGAGCCGATGCGCAAGATCTTCGAGCATATCCGCAAACTCGCAAAGACCGACGTCAACGTGCTGCTGACCGGCGAAAGCGGGACCGGCAAGGAATTGTGCGCCCGCGCCATCCACCATCACAGCCAACGCAGCAACGAGATCTTCGTTCCCATAAATTGCGGATCCATCCCGGCCAGCCTGATGGAGTCGGAACTCTTCGGGTACGTGAAAGGAGCGTTCACGGGCGCGAACACGGACAAGATGGGCCTGATCGAATCGGCCCACAAGGGCACGCTGTTCCTGGATGAAATCGGCGACATGCCCATGCCCCTGCAGGTCAAGCTCCTGCGCTTCCTCCAGGATCAGAAGCTGCAACGCGTGGGCGAAACCACCTTCCGCTCCCTGAACGTCCGCATCATCGCGGCCACCAACAAGACCAACCTGGCCGAAAAAGACAACCCGGCGATGCGCACGGACCTCTACTACCGCTTGAGCGAGTTCGAGATCAACTTGCCGCCCTTGCGCGACCGCAAGGAGGACATCCCGTTGATCGCCTCGTCCATCATCGAGACCAACCGCGCCAAGTTCGGCGCTCCCCGCCTCAAATTGAGCAAACGCGCCGAGCAGATGCTGATGAACTACAGCTGGCCCGGCAACGTGCGCGAACTGGAGAACAAACTCAACCGCGCTTCCATCACCTGCACAGGCCAGATCATCGAACCTGAGGATCTGCAGCTTTCCGAGACTTCCTTCACCGTACTCTCCTATCGCGAAGCCCGGCAGATGTTCGATCGCAACTTCATCCTCAACGCCCTCAAGCAGGCCAAGGGCAACATCTCCCTGGCGGCCAAGGTCACGGGTCTCACGCGGCCCACCTTGTACGACATGATGAAGAAGAACGGCATCACCGTGCAGATGGAAGCCAAAATGGAGGAGAAGGGCGCGGAGTAGACCGCTCCCTGGGCCGTTAGCGCTGCGCCCAAGGATCCGTTCATTGGATGCGCTAAGTGCGCAATTTTCTTCGCAGGCTTGCGCGATCCGCACTCCAGGTCGCGGCCTTCCATACCCACCGCGCATCTCCTCCCCTTCGTTCCCCCCGGGAATCAAGGTTTTGCCTTGGTTCTCCTCCTCACAAAGAATCGGCGTGACTCTTGCTTCTATGTTGCAGATATCGGGGCCTAAATGAAACCAGCGATTCCCTTTCTGATCCTGTTCCTTTCACTGCTCCCTCCGGCCCATGCGCAGACCCCATCCTCGCGCCCCGATCCGGGGGTGCGCGTGGCTTTCATGCCCATGATCGGTTTGATAGGCGGGTTGGGGGGATGGGCCGCCGACCTGGGTATGGGCAAAGGAGTAGCAGCCTGGGGCGTCCGCATCGTAAAGGGATCGGGAATGGGATACTGCTCCGATTGCGGGCATGATCCCGAATCGGAACATCAGGTGGCTTTTCTGGGAGGTATACGCGGGGAATATTCCGCCGGCACCCTCACCCTGAAAACCGGCCTGGCGAATGTGGAACGGAAAACATGGAATGGCGTGATGAGCCCGGAAGGCCGATACGGTTTTCAAAATATGATCCGTTATTCCGGGTTCGGGGTTCCCATCCAACTCGATCTGGCCCTGTGCGGACGCAACCTGGGGATCGGCTTGTCGGCGTCCGCGATGTTGGACAAGGGCGGTAACTCGGCCAGCCTCTTGATTGGAGTACCAATGGGAATCTTGCGTTAATGATCGGCCTTTCGTTCGGGAAGCTGCGGAAATGAAGGCATCCTCATCCGGCAAGCCCGAATAGAACTTTTTAGACCTGCCCATGGCCTGCGCCGAGACGAGGCCCTCCCTGA
The DNA here is from genome assembly GCA_039917895.1 of Fibrobacteria bacterium. Classification (GTDB taxonomy): domain Bacteria; phylum Fibrobacterota; class Fibrobacteria; order UBA11236; family UBA11236; genus Chersky-265. The sequence goes on from JBDSIO010000281.1 coordinate 3,250, forward strand.
AGAAACTGCCATTAGTTCGTAAATTTGATCCAACCGGGAGACGGAATGGCACAAGTCAAGGTTTACGGATTGCGCGACACTCTTGAAGTGGCCCGCGAACATTGGTCCCGCATCATCCACGACGCGCTGGTGGAAACCCTGGGCCTTCCCCCGGAAAAAAAGTTCCAACGCTTTATCGGCCTGGACCCCGGGGATTTCATTTTCCCGGCCGATCGCACCTTTGCCTATACCATTATCGAAATCAGCATGTTTGCCGGCCGTTCGCCGGAAGCCATCAAGGCGCTCATCAAGAAAATCATGGCCGACGCCCAGGCGTCCCTGAATATCGTCGCCAACGACATCGAAATCACGGTTACGGAAACCCCGAAGCATTGCTGGGGCATCCGCGGCAAGACCGGCGACGAACTGGCCCTTTCCTACAAAGTGGAAGTATGAACCGGCTCCGCTCGTTCGCGCCGGTTTTTCTCGCCTCCATCCTGGCGTTCGCCTTCGCCGCTTGCAAACCTTCGCCCGTTTTGGTGGCTGAGCGCAGCGCCCCCGTCGGCAGCGAATTCATCCGCCTGTACCCGGACGGGAAGGCCGAATACGGCTACGCCGTGGTCAAGGAGAATTTCAAGGCGCGCGGCGGCTACCGTTACGCGCGTGATACCGTATTTTTCCTGGATGAGGCCTTCCGGCCGCATTTCCCCGCCGGCTATCTCCCGGTCAAGCAGAATGTCCTGTACATGGACAACGGCCTGCATTTCAAGATCAAGCTCGACAAGCTGAACTCCAAGTAGAGGAGCCTGACGTGAGCAAAAAGGATCCGCGCATCGACGACAAGATCGCCAAGTCCCCGGATTTCGCCAAACCCATCCTGAACCACATCCGCAAGCTCATGCACCAGGGCTTTCCCCACCGAGGCCAAGACGGATGCGACCCGGGACAAGCGCTTGGCCACGGCCCTCGCGTGGATGGCCGAAGGCAAGGAATACAATTGGAAGTACAAGAAGTAATTCGGAGAGAGAGTTCAAAAGTCAAAGTGCAAAGTGCAAAGTGCAAAATGGAAGAAAGTAGCCGCAGCGACGCGGTGATGGAATCAGGGTTCCGGCGACCCAGTGGCGGTCCATGCAAGCCGGACTCGCCCAGGTTTTTTTAACGGACGATTTTGAAGTTGAAGTTGGCGGTCTTGAGCCCGCCCCACAGCCGCAGCCAGATGGGCAGGATCATTTCCTGGCCGCGCGCGGCGGAAATGTCCCCCAGATCGATCACGTCCTTCCAGCCGAAACCGTTCTTGAGCAGGTCCGCGACCTTGGCCTTGGCCTCGGCGTCGTTGCCGCACATGAACAGGGAATGATCCCCGCCCGCCAACGCCGCGGGATTGACCATCAGAGCGGCCGTGAGCGTATTCAGGGTCTTCACCACCTTGGTCTCGGGGAAGGCCTTCTGCAGGCGCTCGCCGATGGAGTCGTCGTTGCAGGGATTCAAAGTGGGCGGCATTCCCTTGGAGAAGTCCAGGGGATTGGAAATGTCGATCAGGATTTTGCCCTTGAGGTTCGCCGCGCCGGCCTGTTCCAGCGCCTCCAGCGATCCCATGCCCGAGGTGCAATTGAAAATCATTTCTCCATGGGCGGCGGCGTCCGCGAAAGTGCCCTGCAAAGCCGAGGCGCCGTTGGCCTTGACCCATGCGAGCGCCTTTTCCCCACCGGCCGCGCGCGAACCCATCTTGACGTTATGCCCCAACTGGATCATCTTGGTCCCGATGGTGCCTCCGACCATTCCGGTTCCCAATATCGCGATGTTCATTCCGCCTCCTTTTCCTGGATGACCGTGCCGCCGACACCCGGTACGGGCTGCGGCGCTGTTTGAGTCCAGGAAAGTAGGTGTTTAGCAAGGCGTGGGCAACGGGGTGGACGGTAGGGAAGTTGAAAGTCAAGGCGCAAAATTTAAAATTCAAAGTTGAAGCGAAGAGGGTGGGCGGCTGGGTCTGACGGCGGAGCGTTCCGCTGCCGCTTCCAGGGAACGGCAGGTATGGATCGGGCTCCGGTATTAGATTGGTCACCGGAGAAAAGCCCGTCTGTACCGTAAAGGTAACCGAACGGAAAGGTTAAGGAGCGGAAATGATCGATGCGGATACATTGCGGGCCATGCAGGCCCCATTGAAGGAAAAGTACAAGTCGGACTCCGGTGCGGCGCTGGTGACATTGAAGGCGCAATCCCGCATCTCCGACGGCATTGCCTGCAGGATCGAGACCGGCAAGGCCCTGGTCGAAGCCGGGCTTCACCCGGCTACCGGCGGGGACGGAAGCCAAGCCTGTTCGGGTGACATGCTGCTGGAAGCCCTGGTAGCATGCGCCGGGGTCACCCTGCGCGCCGTCTCGACCGCCATCGGCGTGGTGCTCCGCGATGCTACCGTAACCGCGGAAGGACTCCTCGATTTCCGCGGTACTCTCGGAGTGTCCCGCGAAGCCCCCGTCGGCTTCCGCGAGATCCGCTTGACCTTCAAACTGGACACGGACGCGACCGAGGATCAATTGGCATCGCTGCTCAAGCTGACCGAGCGCTACTGCGTGGTGCTCCAGACGCTGAAGATTCCGCCAGTGCTCACGGTCACGCGCACCGCGTAGCCGCGGCACTTCATTCCGTTCCGGTCCATCATAGCCGATTTCATCACGCGCGATCCGTTGCCTAAGTCACGGATTTTTCGATTTCATGCGTCTAAATCTCCTCCTTTCCGTGATTTTTCTGCCAGGAATCTTGATAAAACCACCCAGAGGTGGTATTTTCCAAGGAGGATGTTTTGCCGCTTAGTGGGATGGATGCGCGACGACTTTATGAACTTGCCGGATGGGTATTCGATCATCAAAAGGGAAGCCATATGAAATACCATTTCAAAATCCACAAAGGAAAAAAATTCCTCTGGGCGGAATGCCTTGAATTGAAGGGATGTTTGACGCAAGGCGAGAATCGGGAGCATCTGCAACTGATGATGGATGACGCTTTATCGGCGTACTTAGACGAGCCTGAAGGGTCTAAACATATCTTTCCCATGCCCGATCCCAGCCTCAAAGGCCGCAACATCGTAACAGCCAGCGTGGATACCAAGACTGCCATGGCCATGGTCCTGCGGCAGAGCCGTCTGCAGATGAAGTTGACGCAACGCCAGGTCGCCGACAAGCTGGGCATGAAGCACATCTTCCAATACCAGAAACTGGAATCGGGAAAAACCGCCAATCCGGAACTGGCCACCCTGTCGAAATTGAAAACTGTGTTCCCAAACCTGTCGGTGGATTCGGTGCTGAACTAGAGTGGTGAGCCTGGAATCTCCATAACGCGAGCCGCGTTGAGTTTGCGTTAGCGAACTCAGAAGCAGTGAGCCTAGAATCTCCATAACGCGAGCCGCGTTGAGTTTGCGCTAGCGAACTCAGAAGCGGTGAGCCTGGAATCTCCATAACGCGAGCCGCGTTGAGTTTGCGTTAGCGAACTCAGAAGCGGTGAGCCTAGAACTTCCCCGCCGCCCGCTCCTTCGCGGGCAATATTTCCAGGCACGTGGTCCACCAACCGGTCAGGATGGTCTCCCGGAACTCCGGAGGCAAGCCCTCCGCCTCCATCTCGCGCGCCAGGCGCGCATGATCGTAAGGCACCGGCACGAACTCCACCTTGATACCACCGCTGCCAGGGCCGGTTCCGGCCGCACACCCGGCCGCACTCCCGGCGGTCTCGACTATGGCGAACCATACTTCGGTGCGCCCGTCGTTCGCCGGCCGCCCCAACGCCCCCACGTTCACGATTCCCCGCGCTGGACCCTTGCCATTCTTGAGGAAACGCGACCAATGCAGGCCGGTATGGGTACAGATCAATAGGTCGGTTTCATGGTCGTCCAACAGCTTGCGCAGAAAGGCGTCCGAGGTGGAACTGGCCCACAGGAATTCGTTGATGCGGCGCGGGGATCCGTGGCAGCACAACACCCGGGTATCCCCCAGGGTCATGCGCAGATGGCGCGGCAGGGCGCGCATCCAATCCTTGTGATGCGCCGATGTCCTGGCCGAAGTGTAGTCGAAGGAAAGTCGCGCGTAATGGTTGTCCCGGGGATCCGTGTAGCCGCAGCGGCAGTCCTCGGCCGCGTCGGACAGCGCCTCCTCGTAGTTGCCCTGAAGGCACGGGATGTTACCCTCGCGCAGGAAGTCGAGGGTGCGGTCGGGGTGCGGGCCGAAGGCGCCGAAGTCGCCAAGGGCGAATACCGAGTCCACGCGCAGGGCGCGGGCCAAATCGTATGCGGCGGCCAAGGCAAGGTAGTTGGAATAGACGCCGCCGAAAAAAGCGACGCGGCGGAAAGAGCCTGCAAAGATTTCCTGGGCTTGATGCGGCCCGGCGGATGCGCCCGTCAGGTCCGGCAATTGAGCCCCTGGGCGTGGCAGGTATAACAGGCGCTATGGTTCAGGGGGAAAGGCTTCAGGGTTTCCGCCAAGGTTGCGCCCATGCGCGCGTCCGGGGAGTCGATGAGGATGGGGCAGACGTAAACGCCTTTGGCCGTGACCATGCGGCCCGAGGCGCATTGCAAAGCGTCCGCGTCCGCGGCCGTGAGCGCCATCCCTTCCAGGGTCTCCGCTTCCCCATAGCCGCGGGTGCGGGCGGTTTCGGCTCCTATGCGGAGGAGCGGCATCACTTTGAGGCGCGGCTTGTCCAGACCCATCTCCCGCAGTCGGAAAAGCAGGCCCGCGCGTCCAGCGGAATCGATCGCTTCCTCGCAGGCTTCCGTCACCGTCAGCACCGGGTTGATGCCTGCGGCGGCCAGGTAACCGATGGCCTCCAGGATGCGCGCGAAGGTGCCGGGCCCGCGGATGCGATCATTGGCCGCGGCGTCGAACCCGTCCAGGGACAATCGGATGTCCAGGCTGTAGGGCGAACCGTCCGCCAGCGCTTTGAGATCGTATGCGCGGCCGCGGGTGATGAGGGTGCCGTTGGTCAGCACCGTGGCCGGGCCGAGGCGCAGGGCCGCGCCCAGAATGGCCGGTAAATCCGGATTGAGGAACGGTTCGCCCCCGGTGAAATAATATTCCCGCACCCCCAGCCCCTCGGCCTCGGCCAGGAAGCGTTTAACCGTGGACGCGTCCAGCATGGCATGCGATTGGTTGGTGGGCGAGCAGGAGATGAAGCAATGGGTGCAGGCCAGGTTGCAAATCGATCCGGCGACCTGGAACCAAACGGTATCCAGGCCTTTCATGGGTACGGAAGGGAAGGCAGGCGATTCAGCCAAGGGCATGTTTCAGGATCATTTCCAGATGGGCGATGCCGTCGCGCAGGAGAAAGGTATTCGCCCGGCCGTAGCTTTTGGCGCCCAGCAGAAAAAAACCGGTTTCGCCGGAGTCCAAATCCTCCGGGCGCGGCATCGGCACGGAGAGGCAGTCGGTCGCGCCGCTCAGCACCGCATGCAGGCGGCGCGTGCCTTCGGTGGCGGGGGAAAGGTCGAGCGCGAGTTCGGAGAGAAAGGACAGATCGGGGCGGTGGCCGGTGAAAGCGGCTACGGCATCGCACTCCAGGATATCGGCGCGCTGGGCGGAGGCCGCGGCCGTGACTGCTGAAGCGCCGAGCGGGACCGTCTTGGAAATGGCCTGGGAACCGGCCTGGGAACCGGCTCGGGAAACGGTCTGGGAAACGGCTTGGGAAACGGACGTCCCGGCGAGAACGGCGCGAAAGGCGCGAATCCGGCTCCCGCCGGCGCCCGACAGCGGTTCCAGGGCGGCGATGGATCCCGCGCGGCGCACTTTCAGGAAGGCGGGCGGCGCGGCCGCCAGGGCATTGGCGGCGGAGACGATGGCGGCCCGGCCCGGCAGGGGGTCGTCGGGCATTTCGCGGAACGGGCGCAAGTTGCGGGAGCGGAAGCACCAGGTCGCGGAAACCCCGGGGTTACGGGCGGCCGCGTCCCGCAGGGCCAGCAGCGCGTGGGCGGCGGAATGACCGTGGCCGAGCAGCAGCACGTGACCGGTAACGAAACCGGAGAGAAAAGCATCGAAGTCGCCCAGGCGCCGCATCAGACTGCCAGTCAGGGCGCGCTCGCCCGGGGCCGGCAGGCCGCCCGCGCCCATGGCATTGCACCGGGCATAGGCGCCGGACGCATCGAATACCAGGTCCGCCTCCAGGGCGTACTCGCCTTCGGGCCCCTTGACCAGCAGGCGGAAAGGCTTTTCCTGGCGGACCGGATGGCCGGCGAAGTCGCGCCGCGACAGGCCGACGCGCCCGATAGCGATCACCTGATGGCGCAATCGGATGCGGTCGTATAGGATAGGCAGGCGGGCCAGGGGAGCGAGTACGCGATCGATCATTTCCGGGCCGGTGAGCAAGGCGTCGCCGGGGGGCGCGTCTGGTAGCGATCGCAGGACCTCGGCGGGCGCGTTCATGGACAACGGGGAGAAAAAGCGCGCGGAACCCCAGGTTGCTAGGGAGTAACCCACGCGATCCCGTTCCAGAACGGTTACCTCCAGGCCGCGCCGCGCCGCCGCATAGGCCGCGTAAAGTCCCATGGGACCGGCGCCGATCACCACCACCCGTTTCGGATTCGGCAAGGGGTCAGGCCTTGCGCGCCAAGGTGTTACCGGCCTGCACCCAATGGGCGATGGTCCCGCCTCCGCGGATGCAAGCGGCTACGTTCACGGCCTCGCCCATCTCTTCCGGTGAAATCCCCGCGTCCGCGCAGGCCGAGGAATAGGAGTCGATGCAATAGGGTTCCTGGATCGCGAAGGAAACCGCCAAGGCGATGAGTTTTTTGGTGCGCGCATCCAAAGCGCCGGGTTCCATGGTGGTTCCGTACCACTTCATGAAATGGTCGAATAATTTCGGATTCGAATTCGCCATCTCCCCGAAACGCGCGAGATCCTCGGACAGGTAATAACTGGACATGGGCTTCCTTTACTATTAGTACGCGTTTTTGCGTTTGGAATAACGATTCCCGTCGATGCTGGGAATCAAAATACGTCTTACACCGGGAGCCGCCCGACTCTTTGGGTGTGTCCTTCCGATTTTTTCGCTTTTACGGAAAGTACCACTTACCCGCGGGTCAGTACTTGATCCGAATTGGGCATTAACTACCTATGTCCATGGCGGAACGTAAAATTTTCCGCCACCCCCTAGACAAAGCCCGGTGCAACGATTAGTTTGGAAACTCAGGACACTAAACGAGTTTCCAGAGTTTTCAACCGACAAGTCGATTTCATGGCCACCCAGACCGAAAAAAGCGAAACCATGCCGGACCAGGACGTCAAACAGCGGATCATGCTGGAGACGCGCGCCCTGTTCTTCCGCTACGGCTTCAGCAAGGTGACCATGGACGAGGCCGCCGAGGCCCTGGGCATGAGCAAGAAGACGCTCTACCGCCATTTCCCCAGCAAGGAAGATCTGCTCGAGGAGATCACCACCGCCCACATGGAGGAATGCGATTCCTCCCTCAAGGCCATCTGCCAGCGCCAGGACATCCCGCCCCTGGAAAAGCTCAAGCTTGTCATGACTTACATCACAAACATCTTCAGCCAGATGAGCGACTCCCTGATGCACGATCTGCGCCGCCACGCGCCGGAGATCTGGAAGCGCGTGGAAGACCACCGGCAAAAGCATATCGAGTCCGATTTCGGATCCCTGATCAAGGAAGGCCGGCAGAAGGGCATGTTCCGCAAGGACGTGGACGAACGCCTCTTCATCATGATCTATTCCGGAGTCGTCCGCGACATCCTCAACCCGGAAGTCCTTTCCGGGCTTCCCCTCAAACCCTCGCAAGTCTACGACGCCATCTGCAAGGTGCTGTTCGAAGGCCTGCTCACCGATAAAGCCAGGGCGGAATACCATGCCAAATAGTTTCCATCCCACCCATGTCCGCGCTTCCCGCGGTATTCCGACCGCAGCGGCCGCGTTCGCGATCGCAATCGGCGCTTGCCTGCTTCCCGCGACGGCCCAGCCGCTCACCCTGGAAGCGGCCATCCGCGAAGGGCTCTCCAAAAGCGAGGAATCGCTGATCCTGAAGGAAAAGGAGAAGCGCTTCGACGCCCTCCGCCAGCAGGCCTGGTCGGGCGCCTATCCGCGCATCTCCGCCTACGCCAATGCGGGCCGCGGCGCTTCGCCCTTCGACCTCTCGTCGCTGGGCTTCAAGGCCGCGGATCAATACAAGAAAGTCCCGGGGAGCGGCAATCTCCAGGTCGACGATATCGGCGGGCAACTCCAGGTCCCGGTGGTTCCTCCCGATCCGGCCGCCTCCAGCGGACCCGCCGTCATCAACATCGCCCAGAACCGCTTCACTTACGGCATCCAGGCCGATCAGTCCCTGTTTTCCTTTGGACGTCTGGGCCAGGCCATCCGCACCGCCAACATCCAGGACAAAGCGGATCGCTCGTCGCGCCGCCGCTCCACCCAGCAGCTACAGCTCCAGGTGCTGGACGCCTTCTACGGCGCCGTCACCACCAAAGCGCGCCTGGCCACGTTGGAAACCGCCCTCAAGCGCCAGAAGGAAACCGTGAGCTTCCTGGAAAGCAATTTCCGCATGGGCGCGGGCCAGCGTTCCATCGTGCTGCTCGCCATCGCCGCCCTCAAATCCCTGGAACCCGAACGCATCCGCGCCGAACGCGATGCCGAGGCTTCCCGCATGGCCCTTAACCGGGTGCTGGGCCGCGCCCTGGAGACGCCGCTGGATCTGGACACCAGCGCGCATATCGCGATGGATCCCATCACCGCCCTGCCCGACAGCCAGGCTTTGCAGGACCTGATCTCCCAGCGTTCCGACATCCAGTCCATGGAATTGCAGAAGCAGTCCCTGGAAGGCCAGGCGCGCTACCTGGACATGCAATACCTGCCCAGCCTGGGCGCCCAGGGCAAGGTCGGCGTGCTCGCCTTCAAGCTGAATCAACTGGGGGAAGTGGACGACAACCGCGAATGGTCCGTGGGCATCGGGCTCAACTGGCCCCTGTTCGACGGCTTGGGATTGCACTCGCAAGCCAAGCAGATCCGGTCGGATGCCCGCAGCCTTGGCCTCACCACCCGCCAGACCCGCAAGCTGGTCCAGATCGAAATCGAAAGCGCTTTCAAGGAATACCAGGCAGCGGATACCGCCCTGGCCGCCGCTGAACAGGCCGTGTCCGCGGCCAAGGAAGCCCAGGCGCTGCTGTCCCAGGATTTCCGCGCCGGCAAGGGCCAGCTCACGGACCTGCTATCCGCCGAAGAGCAATTGCGCAATACCGAGTTCGGCGTCCTGGCCACGCGTTACCAGCATATCCGCTCCGCCGCCGCCATGCGTCTGGCGCTGGGCAAAGGTTTGATCAATGAGGAGGTTCCATGAGTTTCCGGACTAAATTTCCATCGGCCGTTTTCTCCGTCGTCACAGCCGTCACCGCCATAACCCTGCTCGCCGCTTCGGTCCTTCTGACCGGCTGCGAGAAGAAAGGCGAGAAAGGCGGTAAAGAAGCGGAAGGGGCCAAAGGGAGTAAAGGCGAAACCGCCGCGGTCCACGTCGTGGCCAAGCCGGTGACCACCGCCGCCTTCGAGGATTGGGGCGACTACAGCGCCGACCTGCGCGGATCGGATGACGCCACCCTGGCGGCGCCGATGCAGGGCGGCCGCGTCACGTCCGTAGTCGAGGTGGGCAAGTCCGTAAATGCGGGCCAGGCTCTATGCGACATCGAGACCAACCGCTACTTCGCCATGCTTCAAGCAGCCAAGTCGGCCGTGGAAGTGGCAAAGGGCGAATCCGAACGGCAGAAGGACAATGTCGCCAAGGGCTTCGTGGGCAAGGCGGTACTGGACCAGGCCGAGCTCCAGTTCCAGCAGGCCCGCGTGGCCATGCTTCAGGCCCAGCGCGCCTTCGAGGATAGCCGCTGCCAGTCGCCTTTCACCGGCGTTTTGGTGAGCCGCATGGTCGAGCGTTTCCAGACCGTGGCTCCTGGAGCGCCGACGGTGCGCGTGGCGGCCACCACCCGCTTGGAAGCCGTCGTATCCATCCCCGAATCCGAAGCCCGCGACTTCCGCGAAGGACAGACGGCCGTGTTCAGCCAGGTGCAGGACACCCTCCATCGCTTCTCGGGCAAGCTGAAAAGCATCGACCGGGCGGTCGAGGCCAAGAACCGCACGGTCATGGCCCGCATCGACATCCCCAATTCCGGGAACGTGCTGCGTCCCGGCATGGTCGGCAAGGCCAGGATCCTGCGCAAAAAATACGACAAGGCCGTCGTGATTCCGTCCAACGCGGTCCTGCGCCTGCAATCCGGCACCACGGTGGTGATCGTCAAGGACGGCAAGGCCTTGCAGGTGCCCGTGGCACTTGGCCCCGTGCTCGGCGACAACGTCGTCATCGAGAGCGGCATCAAAGAAGGCGACATGCTTATTACGGTCGGGGCGTTCCAGGTTTCGACGGGGACGAAGGTTAAGTACTAAGAAAAGAGAGAGTGAAAATTTATAAGTGAAAAGTGAAAAGTGAAAAGTGAAAATTTTGGGGATGGGAGAATGCGGTTCGGCTGCTTGCGGAAGTGGCGCTGATTCTAAGGCCCTTGGAAGCGCACTTCGCTGAACGCGGCGAGGCGGCAGTGAAGGCTCTGCCGTAGGACCCAGCCGCCCCTCTTAAAATTTGAAATTTTCACTTATCACTTTTCACTTTGAACTCTATCCCGGGATCGCTTGTAGCGCCCGAACAAAGTTTTCGAGGAGTCTTTCATGACAAAGTTTGCGGTCAAAAACCCGGTCACGGTGCTGGTGCTCGCCTTCATTCTGATCATCGCGGGTTCGATGTCGTTCAAGAGCATGCCGCTGGAATCGTTTCCGGAGGTGAAGATCCCGTTGATCTTCATCAACGTCGTGTACCCCGGCGCCTCGCCCGAGGACATGGAAAAGCTGGTCACGGACAAGATCGAGGACAAGCTCGAAGGCCTGGACGGCATGAAGAAGGTCACGAGCCAGTCCCTGGAAAGCGTTTCGTCGCTGCAGGTCGAATTCAACGCCGACGTGGACGTGGAAACCGCGCTGCGCCGGGTCAAGGACAAGGTCGACGAAGCCAAGCCCGACCTGCCCGTGGACGCCGAAGACCCCATGGTGCGCGAACTCAACTTCTCCAACATGCCCATCTTCGTCATCTCGCTCTCGGGCGACTATGAAAGCGAACGCCTCGACCGCATCGGCGAGGATCTCAAGGACCGCATGAAGGCGCTTCCCGGCGTGCTGAATGCCGAACTCACCGGCAAGCAGGAAAAGGAAGTCGCCATCGACGCCGACCCCTACCGCATGAAGCAATACGGCGTGAGCCTCAACGACCTGATGAAAACGGTCCAGGGCCAGCATCGCAACATCCCGGGCGGCACGCTCAAGGCCGCCGGCACCCGCTTCTCCATCCAGCTCACCGGCGAACTCGACAACCCCGAGGAATTCGCCGACCTGATCGTGCGCGCCACCGGATCGAACCTGGTGCGCATCCGCGACGTCGCCGACGTGCATTTCGGATACTCCCGCGACCGGACCACGGCCTTCCGCCTGCACGGCAAGAACTCACTCGCCATCTCCATGACCAAGCGTCCCGGTTCCAACATCGTCCAGCTGGTGGACGACGCCAAAGCCACGGTCGAAGAGATGCGCGCCTCGTGGCCCCAGGGCACCGAGGTCAAATACACCCTCGATCAGTCCATCGCCATCCGCCGCATGTTCAGCGAACTCGTGAACCACATCCTCACCGGCATCCTGCTGGTGTTCATCGTGCTCACGTTCTTCCTGGGCGCGCGCAACAGCTTCTTCATCTCCACCGCCATCCCGTTCTCCATGATGATGGGGTTCCTGGTGCTGGATTACTCCGGCATCACCCTCAACATGGTGGTGCTGTTCTCGCTGGTCATAGCCTTGGGCATGCTCGTGGACGACGGTATCGTGGTGGTGGAGAACATCTATCGGCACATGACGATGGGAAAGACACGAATGCAAGCGGCCATCGACGGCACCCAGGAGGTGATGCTCCCGGTGGCCACGGCCACGCTTACGACCATCTTCGCCTTCCTACCCCTGCTGCTGATGCCGGGCATGATGGGCCAGTTCTTCAAATACCTGCCGATCACAGTATCGGTGACCCTGGCCGGCTCCCTGTTCGTGGCCTTCGTGTTTAACCCCGTGTTCGCCTCGCTGTTCATGAGCAGCAACAGCAAGGGCATGGAAGAAGGCGGCGAGCGCTGGGACAAGGTCAAGCATGGTTACAGCAACATGATCAGCGGCATCATCAATCACCCCTGGTACACGTTCGCCTTCTGCATCCTCTTCTTCTTCGGCGGCATTTTCGTATATGGCGCGACCAAGCTCGGCGTCGAGTTCTTCCCCAAGATCGACCCGCTGGTGGCCGCCGTGGGCATCACCGGCCCGCTGGGCGTCGACATCGATGAGACCGATTCGGCACTCCGGGTCATCGAGCGCAAGCTTTTCACCATGCCCGAGGACAGCGCTGACGTGGACGCCTACTCCGGCGTGGTCGGCTTCGGCGTGCCCGACAACCAGGGCGGCGACCGCAGCCCCGAATCCAACAAGGCCTACGTCGACGTTGCCTTCGTAGACTACAGCGAGCGCAAGGTCTCGTCCTGGAAATCCATGGACTGGATGCAACGCAACATGAAGGACATCCTGCCGGGCTGGAAGGTCAGCGTCAAGGAACAGCAGCAGGGACCGCCCCAGGGCCACCCCGTGTCCTTCGAGGTGGTGGGCGAGGACTTCGCCGCGCTCTCGAACCTGGCCGATACGCTCAAGTCCCGCATCGCCGGCATTCCCGACGTGGTGAACCCGGACTGGGATTACGACCCCATCCGTCCCGAGCTGCGCGTCCACATCGATCGCGAACAAGCGATGTCGATGGGCGTGACCACGGCCGACGTGGCCATGGCCGTACGCGGCTCCATCCATGGCCTCGAAGCCGCCAAGTTCCGCCAGGGCAAGGACGAATACGACGTGATGATCCGCCTGGATCCCAAGACCCGCGAAACCTTCAAGGGCCTGGACCAGATCACGGTGCCCCATGAAGGCGCCCAGGTTCCGCTCACCTCCATGGTCCGCATCACCCAAGGCGCGAGCCTGGCCAAGATCACGCATATAGGCGGCAACCGCACCATCCAGGTGTGGGCCGACCTGGTCCCGGGTTCGCGCGACGAATCCAAGGTCAAGGCCGCGGCCGCCGAAATCGCCAAAGATCTGAACAAGAACGCGGCCCCCGGCTACCGCATCGAGACCGGCTCCAGCAATAAGGAACAGGATGAGACCACCCAGTTCCTGTTCAAAGCCTTTTTCATGGCCGTCTCGCTGGTGTTCCTCATCGTGGTGATGCAATTCAACTCGGTGCTGCAGCCCTTTCTGGTGCTTATAGGCGTCATCCTGGCGCTGGGCGGCGTCTACTGGGGCCTGGCCATCATGCAGGTTCCCTTCGCCATCATGATGACCGGCATCGGCATCATCGCCTTGGCCGGCGTGGTAGCGAAAAACGGCATCGTCCTCATCGATTTCATCAATCACCTGCGGCGCCACGGCATTCCTCTCCGCGAAGCGGTGGTCCAGGGCGGCGCCACCCGTCTACGCCCCGTATTGCTGACGGCCGTGACCGCCATGCTGGGTCTGTTCCCCATGGCCACCGGCTACGGCTTCGATTTCATGCATTTCGCCTTCGAAACCCGCTCGGAATCGTCGCTCTGGTGGAAGCCCATGGCTTGGGCCATCTTCTGGGGGCTGGCCTTCAACACCCTGCTCACTCTCGTGGTGGTCCCCACCTTCTACTACTCTTGGGAGAAGATCAAGGAACGCCGCGGTTGGAAAATGAAGGAAGACGAAGTGGACAAGCCGACATCCGGCGTCCTTCCCAAAGTCTCAACTTCCGGACACTGAACCTGGTCAGGGGCCCAGGCCCCGGACTTGTTTCGCCCCAACACATCCAACTAGCTTGGCGCGTCGGCAACCCGGCAGGGCATTCCCTCGCGCTTCCCAGGGGTCCCCCTAAGAATGGGGCCCGCCGATTCGCCTAGACGCCGCGCACCACCACCCCGGTCTCGCCCACTACTTCCACATCAGTCGCCACCGCCACCCATACTCACATGTCCAGCGGACTCATCACTCGGGAGCCCATCGACTGCAGTACATGGGTGTAAATCATGGTCGTGGCCACATCGCTATGCCCCATCAATTCCTGCACCGTCCGGATGTCATATCCCATCTGCAGTAAATGGGTAGCGTAGCTGTGCCGTAAGGTATGCGGCGAAACCGTTTTCACCCACCCAAGCTTGTCCCTGACCCGCTTAATCTCCTTCTGCACGCCGGTCTCATGCAGATGGAACCGCCGTAACAGACCATCCTCACGCGAAACCGTCAAGCGACTCCCGGGAAATACCCATTGCCAGCCCCAATCCCGCGCAGCCCCCAGCAACTTGCGCTCAAGCCCCATAGGAAGGAAAACGCCGGCGAACCCCGATCGCAAATCCTCCTCAAACGCGCTCCTTACCTGCGCGAAATGCGCCTCCAGTCGCGGCGCCAACTTCCGCGGCAATGGCACTGCCCGACTCTTATTTCCCTTGGCATTGAGAATCCGTACCGATGCCGCGCGAAAATCCACATCCCGGATCCGTAAACCGATCGCTTCATTCAGCCGCAAGCCGCATCCATAAAGCAACTGCGCTACCAGCTTATACGGGTGGTCCAAGGCACCCAACATCGCCTGAACCTCCTCACGACTCATCACCTCGGGAAGCGACACACGATGCGATGCCCGCTGCGAATATTCCAAACCGGAAAACTCCCTCCGCCACACGTTCATGAACAAAAACTGCAAAGCGCAAAATGCCTGATTCTGGGTCGACGCCGCGACCCCCTGCTCCCCCAAATGCACCAGAAATCCCCTGGCGTGAACCGATTCCGTGGCGCTCGGAGGCCGATTTCCCATGAACCGCGCGAACGTCCCCGTCCAATATCGATAGGCCTTCAACGTCTTGGCGGCATAGGCCCGTAACCCGACCTCCTCAGACACCTTCTCAATCACGGCCTTCCACTCCAAATCCAGTTCCGGAAGTTTACCTCGACCGGACCTTCCCTGCTGGTTCACCCGTTTCTGTTCCACCATGCCGGATTTTTCCATCGGCCCCGAATCAGCCCTATCCATTTGCACATGAGCACCCCTTGGCGATTTCGCAATGGCATCGCTAGCCGGCTGTACATGCGGACCCCTACCAGAAGACGGTTCGCGAGCCGGCTTTTTAGTTTCAATAGCCGTTTCACTCCCAATAGTCCCAATGCCCACTTTGCGATTTACCGCCTTAGGTAGCGCCCGCCAATACAAAAGCACCGCAAACCGTGCTTGGCTCACCTGCCAGGACAAGTGCATCTGCTTGGCCAAGCACTCCAGGAAAAGCGCCAATCCACTCTCATCATGGTTCTCTATGGACCGGGCCCTGCAGAAATTCATCCATTCAGAAAGCCAATACAAGCAAAAAGACCTTTGCCCTTCCGGCACATTCGCTCTCACAAGCACATCCCAATACTCCGCCTTAGCCTCAATATCCATTCGTACTTCCTTTCAATTCCATCCCCTCATTCCACCAAACCTTCCCAGGCCACGCCATCCCCCACCGGCATCCGTCTAACTAGATAGCCAGACACACGCGCCCAGATCGATCCCGATTCGGTTCATTGGAATAAACAGAACTCTCTTCTAGCTTTTCAAAAGTGCGAATTCTCACACATTTCGAACCCAAATCACTAAACCAAAATGCGAAACGCCACCCCGCGGCCCCCACCACTAAATCACATACCAAATCACACAGGGCGGTCCATTAAAATGTTATACGGACGGGACAAAGTGAAACTGAAGAAAAATGAAATCGGGAAATGGTCCTCCAAATTTCCGGATCGAATGAAAGAAAACCAATTTGACGGCAGCATCCGAAGGGTAGCTCTGATTCAAGTCTACAGCTAATCGTGTGGCCAAGGGCCATTGGCGAATCGAATTAATCGGACGCCAGATTAAAGTTTGGTCGGTAATCATTGGAAATGTTCGCAGTGGCGCCGATTACTAAATGCTCAGCCGCCGCAAGAATCAGGATAGATATCAAAAGAAAAAACGCTTCAAAAATTAGATTGGCGCGATATAAGGCCAAATGGTACGCATCCACAATTAGAACAGAAGAAACGATTCGCGGCTCAGTTGGTCGATACATTCAGGGGCGGTCTCGGTTTTATCCGATTATTCCGTGCAGCACACTTGATGATGCTCGGAATATCCACACCTGACCTTAGAGCCGATTACTAGGTTTTCAAGAATGAATGATTCCGGAAAAATCGGAATATGATTCGCGCCAAATGGAAAAATAAAACGAAATAAAGGAACGCCATTGTACTTCGAAGTCAAACTAAGTCGTCGGTGGCGCTGCCGTATAACCGGCGATTCAACCTGATGAGCCTCGGCCATCACGGCCTTTGCTTGCGCAAAGCCCGCGCTGGTTCCTTCAGGGCTTGTCCGTCCCGGCCAAGCCCTTCAGCCTCGTTCACAGGTTAATCGATCGTTATACGGACTAAAA
>JBDSIO010000282.1:0-16581 GCA_039917895.1 Fibrobacteria bacterium
GGAAAGGCGCGAAAGGGCTAGCGGCCCAACTCCACGCGCATCGTCGCGGTAGGCCCGAGCGAGCCCGTCCGCACCACTTCGCGTCCCCGCCCGTCCTTCGCCCGCAGCCGCCAAATCCAGATTCCCCCCGAAGAGTCCCCCGTGGCGCCATAGCCGGCACCGGCCGGGCTCGTGAAGACCGGGCGATCCATACTCCCGCCAATGTGCCTGCTTCCCGCGGAATTCGCGGCGAGGGACATTACGCGGGCGCCCCGCACGTCGAACACCTCGATGCCGCCGGTCCAGCCTTCCGGCAATATCGCATGGAGTGCTTTTCCCGATCGGATCAGGTTTGCCGAAAACGCGCCTGGCATCGATCGCGGTCTTACCCCGATGGCCGGCACGCCCGCGCCGTAAATCGCTTCCAGCGCCCCTGCCAGATAGGCCAAGGGCGCGTTCCAATTGATGGCGACCTCATTCGACGCAAAGCTGCACTCCGTGTCGGAATAGGAGAGGGCGGGCAAGCTGGAAGGGTAGACGCATTTATCATCCTGACGGGAGTTGGGCCCGCCCACCAAAAAACCGGGCACGGGTTCGAGTACCCCATCGGCGGAAGACGGGCGGTGATGGGGTATCATGGGTGTCTTGGATCCATATCCGGTAACGAAGGAGTAACCCGTGGCGTTGCGTCCCAGCAGGTAATCCAGGGCGTCGACGGCAATCTTGAGAAATGTCGAGTCTCCGGTGGCCCGGAAGGCTTGGACCAGGAGCATGCCTTGGTTCGCATCCGTGGAGTTGCTGCCCCAGTAGAAATCTCCAGACCCCATGATCACGCCGTACGGGGATGAGGCCGCGCGGGTGCGCAAGGGCGCGGCGGCCAGGTTAAGCCGTTGCCGCACGATGGCGGAATCGATGAGCGAAAACCCGTGATTCACCTCCTCGGAAAGGCTGTAAAGCCCCAGGGTGGATACGCTTCCCCAACTGGGAACGCTAAAGGCCGCTGGCAGCCCGTTCGGCGCGGCGGAAACGAAGAAGGAATCCTCGCGTGTGGCCAGGTACAATTCCGTGCCCGCCCAGAACAACTCGTCGCTCGCGTTTCCGTCGCCGTAATCGCCCGTATTGATGGCGGGGGTGTAGAGCTTGTTCAGATCCGCCTGGCGGTAAAGGGCCTCGGGATGCGCACGTGCCCAGGTCCAGGCCTTTCGCGCGGCGGCCAAAGCGCTGTCGGCGAATCCGGGCAATGGCCCGTTGAAGGACTTGAAGAGGCGGGCGGCATAAGCGGCGGTGGCGGCGAGGTCCAAGGTCGCGGTTACGGATTTCGCGACCACGTAGCGTTTTCCCTTGTCCGCTTCGGGCATGACAAAGCCGGAGAATTCCGGGGTGGTGAGTTTGTGATAGACGCCGCCATCCGAGGGATCCTGCATGGCCAGCATCCAGCGCAGATTCCACAGGCATTCATCCAGCAGATCCGGAATGGAGTTGCCGCTTTCCGGAATGTTGAGCTTAAGGGTATCGAAGAAGGCGGGGAAGCCCCGGTACAAGGAAAGCAGGGTATAGGTCGTGATGCCGCTATTGACCACATACTTGTTGTAGTCGCCCGCATCGTACCAGCCTTTGGCGGCGGCGATCAGGGTTTCCGCTTCGCGCACGGGGCCTGCGGCGGATGGATGCACGAAAACGCGGTTGTCGGGATGGCCGGCGCTGCGCGCCCATTTGCCTGCGTTTGCCGGAAGCAATATCGAAGAGGCGCGCTGATAATAGAACGCGCGGATCGCGCCGCGCGTGGGTTCGAGATCGATGTGCCCGTCGATGCGGAACGGATGCGAAACCCCGAGCCCGGGTACGCCCAGGACGAATTGTCCCGGCCGCGTGCAGGCGGAGAAATCAGCCAGGCGGGCCCGCTCTCCCGAGGGAGTCCAAACGCTGTCCGGCCCCAGATGGCCCGTGTACACCGTATCCGCCAAATCCGTCGTGGCGATGAAAAAGGTCGAGGCTTCGGTGTTGACCACAACGCCCTTCTTCGGGGCTTGCGGATGGAAACCTATCTGGTTGATCCGGATATTCGGGGAAAGCTCCGCGGACGAGGCGGCTACAGACAAAACACAAAAAGCGGCAATTTTCAATGCCGGTAGGAAATCCATGCGCACCTCTTTAAAGCTCCTGACCTTAGTGACGCATTGGTTACACTTGGTTTACCGAAATCATGGCCACACTGGATTTGATGGAAAATAGACCCATAAGCGCAATTCCGCCCTTAAAAATGGTCCGGTGATGCGTTAGGGAGCCGGCAGCAAAGAATCCGGCGGAGGCGCGCTCCGGCCATGGCCCGCGGGCGGTAATGCATCAGGGTAGGGATAAGACCCCTGATCGGCTGCTTCATCGGTTCCCCGATCGCTTCGCGGCGCCGGCAGATCGGATTCTCCGGAAGAGGGCGGGGGAGTTTGGGTTTCCGGAGGCAGTCGATTCAAGGTTCCCGTGTCACCGGATTGAAGTTCTCGCCCGGCAGGAAAGGGTTGATCCACCGAGTCCTCCTGGGGACCTAGATCCTCAACCGGAAGGGAGGATTTCCGCGTCCGGATCGCGGGCGGCGCGCCCGGTACGGAACGGGGTCCGCCTTCGGAAAGGTCGTCGGGCAAGGGTCCGAGCTGATCCATCTGCCTCAAAATCCAGCTTTGACGCCGTTGCAGGTAGCCGGTGGGTTGGGACGGTGACCATCTGCGCGGATTGGGCAGGCTGGCGGCGATCAAGGCCGCCTGGGACGAGGTCAGCCGCCCGGCCGTAACATGGAAGTAACGCTGGGCCGCCGCTTCGGCGCCATAGGTCCCGTTTCCGGTCTCGATGATGTTGAGGTAGACTTCCAGGATGCGTTCCTTGCTCCACAAGAGTTCAATCAGGAAGGTGAAGTACACCTCCAGACCCTTGCGCGCCCAACTGCGATCGGGCCATAGGAAGAGATTCTTGGCGGTTTGCTGGGATATGGTGCTCGCGCCCCGCTTGCGTTTGCCGCGGTCATTGGCGGAAATGACGGATTGGATGGCGCCCCAATCGAAACCGTGATGATCGAAGAAGCGTTGGTCCTCCGAGGCGACCACGGCTTCGGCGAGGCGGGGCGAGATTCGATCCATTGGCCCCCAATCCTTGTCCAAGATCGGGGTGGATCCGTCCAAGGCATAGCCGATGGCGCGGATGGCCATCAGCGGCGTCATGGGCGGCGGCACGAAACGGAAGAATAGGACCGCGAGAAGGGAAGAGAGTAAAAACAGCAGGATCAAATCGCGGATCCAACGCAGGGGCGCGCGCCAGCCCAGGCCAACTTTCGGACGGAAGGCTTTGCCGAAAGGTTTGGCGGGTCGGGATCCTGGTTTGGGTCTGGAAAAGAAACGCATGATCGGAGAGGAAAGGTAGGATTTAAAGACGGGATTGTTCTTCATCCAGTCCCAAGTCTTTGCTCGGGACGCATCCCCATTACCGCGGACCAGTGTCGTCGTTGCGCAGGAAAGTTGGATTCCGGCGGAGGCTGGGGAACCTTAAAGCAGCGTAGTTTGCGAGGCAGGATTCCCCGCCGCGGCCTTCATCGGGGAAGACTCGACAACCGGGCTCCCGGTCGGTCGGGCCGTTCCGACGGGTGGACGCTGCGAGTCGGCCCTGGCCGATGGCGCATGGGCAGGCGCCAAGGTCGCCTCGGTCGTTGCCACCGCTGTCTCCGCCGCCGGCACGGACGTCTCAGCTGCGATTCCGGAAACCACCTCAGCGGGCCCATCGGCCCCGGGCGCCGCTTCGGCTTCCCATTCCAGTTCATATCCCCCGTACTTGCGCATGTTGATGACGCCGCTGCTCAGGATCAGATATTGCCCCTTGATCCCCTGTAACTCCCCGGTGACCTCGGGGTTCTTGTCCAGGTTCAGGGATGTTGGTTTGGCGGGGTAGGCGAGCACGGGGTAGGAGAATCGGTATTCCTCTCCGGTCAGGCGTTCGCCGGGCAGTGCCCCCGCCCAGGTGGCGAACAGTTCGTCCCGCTTGGCTTTGAGGTCCACGATTTCTCCCTTGCCCTGGAGCATCAGGCGCCAGTTGGTCTTGTCCGCCATGACCTTGCTCAACTCGATTTCCACCTTGCCGGAGTCCAGACGGTTCTTCACGCGCACGATGGGAAGGGCCTGCACGGCGCCCTGATCCATCCAACGCGTGCGCATCTGGTGGGAACGGGTGATGCCGACCTTGATGCCGGAGGAATTGGCGAGGTATACGGTATGGTCGATCATGCAATGGGCCATGCCCCACTCGGGTTCGCGGCAGGTGCCGAGATGGTGATGGCACAGTTCCGGCTTGACGATGCACATGTCGGTCTGGGCCAGGGTCTGCATGCACCGAAAGCAATAGCCCTGGGAAAAGCTGGTCTTGGTCAGCTTACCGCAATTCACGCAGAAGATGCGCCCGGTGAATTTGAAGCGGACGGGCTTTCCCAACAAGTGGTTGAGAGGAACTTCCGCGTCCCCGACTGGAAGGGCGTAGCGGACCGGTTCGTCGGGCCGCGTACGCATTTTCTCGATGGGACCGATTACTTTCTGCATGGGTAACCAAGATAGCAACCGCGAGATGCTATTTTTCCGGCTTTCGATCCCGGTCATTTCGATTGTGTCCGCGATCTGCGGGTAAAAGTGAGGACGGTTACATGCTCAAGTTCTACGGCTACAAGAAATGCGACACCTGTCGCAAGGCGGAAAAAACCCTGGCCAAATTGGGCAAGGAATATGAGTTCGTGGACATCACTCTGGAGCCGCCCTCCCAGGCGGGCCTTAAGAAAATCGTGCATCAGAGCGGGGCGGAACTCAAGAAATTCTTCAACACCAGCGGCGTGCAATACAAGGAACTGAACATCAAGGATAAGGTTCCCGGCATGACCGAGACCCAAATCCTGGCCATGCTGGCCGGGAACGGCCGTCTGCTCAAGCGCCCTCTGGTCACCGACGGAGGCAAAAGCACGGTCGGATTCGACGAAGCCGCATTCGCCAAGACCTGGAGGTAGTCTCAAGGAAGGCATGGCGGTCGATGGGGTAATGGCCGGGGGCCCGGGCTACCTCGATGCGCCGACGCTACGCCCTTCGGGACCGGGTGCCGGGGGCAAAAGGGGGGAGAAAGCAGGGGGCAAAGGCGGGAATACGGCACTGCAGTTGTCTTCCCCCCGCTTTGCACCCGGCCCCCGGCTCCCATCCCATCCCATCCCATCCCATCCCATCCCATTCCTCCTCTCTCGTCCATTCTGCTATCTTTCCCCCCCATGCATCCGTCCCTCCCCGCCCAATCCAAGGTCTTCGATGCCGTCGACGGGGAAAGCCGCGCGTTACTGCCCACGGAGGATCTGGCGTTGCTGCACAGGATGGAAGCGGAATTCGCCTTCTCCTTCCAGCAATTGCGCCTGTTCGCACGCTGGAGCCTGGACTGCGCCGCCTGGGGCGAGCCCGCCCTGCGCGCCGGGGCTGAAAGCGGCATTGCCGCATCGCTGCTGTCCCAAGCCAACCCGAAGCAGAAGGGCGATCGCCTGTTCCAGGCTTTGCAGGCCGCATATAACGCCGTGGCCGCCAAGGCCAAAGTCTATCCCGCGGAAAGCCCCAAGGAAAAGCTCCCGGCCCATAGCTTCGAAGAGAAGGAGTTGAAGGGCCGCATTTTCCGCCTCTGTCCGGCCGCCTCTGAAAAGGCCGTCTGCTGCAATCTTAAAGTGCTCAACATCGTGGATAATTGCGCCATGGCCTGTTCCTATTGCGTGCTGCAGAACCACTACGACGAGGCCGTGATCGCGGTGCCCGTCAACCTCAAGGCCAAGCTGGCCGAGATTCAACTGGTTCCGGACAAGCGCTACCGCATCGGCACCGGAGAATATTCCGACTCGCTGCTTTGGGGGAACAAGAACGACATCCTGCGCGATCTTTGCGGCTTCGCGTCGGCCAATCCCAACGCCATCATCGAGCTCAAGACAAAATCCGCCAACGTGGCCTGGATCCTGGAAAACGAAATTCCGGCCAACGTATGTTGTACCTGGTCCCTGAACCCCCAGGTCATCGTCGCCAACGAAGAGCATAAAACCGCTTCCCTGGATCGGCGCCTCGCCGCCGCGCGCGCCGTCGCCGACAAGGGCGTCAAGGTCGGCTTCCATTTCCACCCCATGTTCTATTTCGAAGGCTGGGAAGCGGAATACCACGCCTTGATCGCACAGGTGATCGCGGCCTTCAAGCCCGAAGAGGTGCTATGGGTCTCCCTGGGATGCATCACTCTGCTCAAAGGTTTCGCCCAGGACTTCCGCCTCAAGTACCGGCATTCCAAGCTATTGCAGATGGAGACGGAAACCACGCCGGACGGCAAGATCACCTACGCCTTCGCGGTGCGGGAAAAACTCTACCGCAACGCTTTGCAGGCACTGCAGCCGTGGCAAGGCAAGGTGTTCCAATACCTGTGCATGGAGCATAAACCGATGTGGGACGCGGTGATGGGGTTCGCCTATCCCAATATGGCGGTTTTCGACGACTACTTCAACGACTCCGCGTTCGCAAAGCTTCGCTGAGGTCAACGCCTCGGCGTTCGCCAAACTCCGCTAGTTTCAGCGCCCAGCGGCGGGTTCAGTGACGAACCCTACGCTATCCACCGCCTCGCCCACATTTCCGCCGTCGCCGCTTCCGCCGCTTCCGCTGTTCCCGCTCATCCTGTACCGGACCCGGATGGCGACCCCGGTACGCTTGGAAATCCCCGCCAATTCCTCATCCATCCGCTGCCGGCAATCCTTCAGGATGCCCGCGCGGATGGCTTCCAGCTTCGCGTCCGCCAGCATATCGCGCATGGCCAGCTCGCGTTCGGCTTCGGATATCCGGTTCCACCAACCGCTGCGATCGGCCAGCACCTCATAGCTGACCATTTCCATGGAAAGCACCTTGGGCCGCGGGAGTTCCAGGGCCGCATGTTTCAGGTCAGGATCCAAATCGAGGGAGAAACGCGCCGCGCGCAGGTCGAAACCCGCCTTGACATTGAAAACCGCGCGCAGGGAGAGTTCCGCTTTGCTCTTCAACCGCACGGTCTCGATGCGGCGCTCGACATCGGTCTGCCGGGACACAAGGGCCAATTCGGCGATGGGTTTTTTTTCCTCCACCACCACGTACTTGCGGATGGTGACGGAGGGGCGCGCATGGAAGGTTTCTTCGAGAGCGGCGGATAGTATACGGCCGAGGGCCCCGGGCCTGGAAACCAAGTGCCGGATCCACAGCCCTCCCAGAGCGAGCAGGCCACATAGCGAGATGGGAATCAGCCACTTGAGACGGGGCATGGGGTCAGGGGCCGTCGGAGGGAATACCGCGCAAGCCGCTGGACTGACAGGCGGACCACCGCATCCTTTGTGGTGAATCGGTTTTCAAGCGGCGCATCGCTTTCAAGCGACCCGGCCTTCGGGGTTCACTTCATTCAGCCAGGCCAGGATTCCGCCCGTCACGTTCACGCAATTCGCATACCCTTTGGACTTCAGAAACTCGATGGCGGTGCGCGAACGCTTGCCTGACCGGCAATGGACGTAGACCGTGCCTTCCTTGGGGATTTCCGCGTAGCGATCCTGAAGTTCGCTCATGGGAATGAGTTTACCGGAAAGGTTCGCTTCTTCGAACTCCTCCTGCTCCCGGACGTCGATCAGGGCCGCCTTCGGGTCCTTTTCGAGAATTTCACTGAGCTCCTGGACCGAGATTTCGTCATTCATAAGAATTCCCTGGGATGACCCCGGATTGGGGTTTTTGGCCGATTTTTCCAGATCCAATATAGGATTTCCCCTCCACGGGGAGTTAAACCCCCGGCGCTGCCCCTATCTATTGAAAAGAATGGGGGTAATAGCTAACTTGGTGAGCCTTAAATTTTCGCTTATTTGATATTCGACCTAAGAAGGAACTAAGGAATGCCGGCTGGACCCAAAGTAAAGATTTCGCGTGCCTTAAACCTGGCCATCACGCCCAAGGCCGCCCGGATCATGGAACGCCGCTCCTTCACGCCCGGCCAGCATGGCCTCGCGCGCAAGAAGAGCCCCTCCACCTACAAATTGCAGCTCCTCGAGAAACAACGCCTCAAGGCCGTCTACGACGTTTCAGAGAAGCAGATGCGCAACTACTACGCCAAAGCCGCGCACTCCCATGAGTCCACTGGTACGGTGTTGCTTTCCCAGCTGGAAACCCGCGCCGACGCGGCTATCTACCGCATGGGTTTCGCGCGCACCATTTATGCCGCCCGCCAATATGTGGCGCACGGCCACTTCATGATCAACGGCAAGCGCATCCTGACCCCGAGCCATCAGCTCTTCGTCGGCGACGTGATCACCGTGGTCGACAAGTCCAAGGCCCACCCCCAGATTATCGAGGCCCTGACCCACTCCGGAGGCGTCCAGGTTCCCGAGTACTACGAGATCAACAAGGTCAAGATGGAAGGCAAGCTGATTGCCAAGCCCCTGCGTGAGCAGATTCCCATCAAGCTGACCGAACAGCACGTCGTGGAATATTACTCCAAGTAAGCCAGGTTTCGTCTGCCACCGGACCAGTGTGCCGGCCGGACCTTCGAGTCCGTTTCAATAAACGAAACAATAAACGAAAAAGAGGGCCCGAATCGGCCCTCTTTTTTTGCGTCCCATTTTCCGGGTCCCCCTTTCCGGGACCCCATTTCCACCCCCTAGAATCAGGCTTGCTCGTTCACTCGGGCGGGAGCGAACGGATACCCGGAATCAATTTGCCGGGCCGGGATCAGGCTCTTTGGCTTTCTTCCGGACGGTCACGGTAAAGGTGCTGGTCGCACCTCCATCCGCCACCAAGGTGATGGTCGCCACTCCCTCCTTCTTGGCCTCGAGTACGTGTCCCTTTACCGAAACCACCGAAGACGTGTCCGCCTTCATGGTAAATGCGGTGTTATCGGCGTTGGCGGGCATGAAGACTGGATTCACGGTGGCTTTGTCCCCATTTTCCAGGACCAGATCCGGAGCGGAAATGGATTGGACCGGTACCGTGACCGTGGCGTTGAACGTGCTTGTAGGTCCATCGGCGGAGGAGAGGGTGATGATGGCGGCGCCGCCCGCGACGGCGTGCAGCTGCGTACCTACCACGGAAACCACTTTTGTGTCGTTGCTGGTCAGGGTATATGCCTTGTGAGTGGCATTGGCCGGGGTGTACGAGATTACGGGTGACACATTGGCCTCTCCCAGGACCAAGGCCACGTCAGCGGCGGATATGGCCTTCACAGGCGTCACGGGCACTTCAACCGTGGCCGTGAAGGAACCTGAGGGCCCATCCGCGGAGGTGACGGTGATGGTGGCCTTGCCTTCAGCGACGGCATGCACTTTGTTGCCAACGACGGAAACCACTGAGGGGGCGCTGCTGGCCAAGGTATAGGCTTTGTTGGTGGCGTTGGCCGGGGTGTAGGTGATGGCCGGCGTTACGTCCGCGGCGCCCAGGACCATGGCCACGTCGGAAGCGGCAATGGCCGTCACCGCCGTTGCGGGAACCGATACCGTGGCTTTGAACGTGGTCGTAGGCCCATCCGCGGCGGTTACGGTGATCACGGCGGTTCCGCCCGCGACCGCATGCAATTGGGTTCCAGATGCCGAAACCACCCCTGGAGAAGCGCTCGACAAGCTATACGCCTTGTTGGACGCGGCCGTCGGGACGAAGGCTACCGTAGGTGTAACATCGGGGGTACCCAGGGTCAAGGCGATGTCCGGGGCGGAAACCGAGGTGGCGCGCACCGAAACCGTGACCTTGAAGGTGGCCACCGGGCCGTCAGCGGAGGTGAGGAGGATGGTGGCGATTCCGCCGGCCGCGGCGTGGAGTTGGGTTCCTACCACGGAAACCACCGTGGGCGCGTCGCTCTTCAGCGTATAGGTTTTGTTGGTGGCCGATGACGGAGTGAAAGTCACCGCCGGAGTGAAATTCGGTGAACCCAGCAGCACTGCCGCATCAGCGGCCGATACCGCCGTGGCGCGCACGGTCACGCCGGCCTTGAAAACGCTCGAGGGTCCGTCCAGGGAAGTGATGGTTATATTGGCGTTGCCGCCGGAAACGGCGTGCAATTTGGCTCCCGAAACGGAGACCACGTTGGGGTTGTCGCTCTTCAGGGTGTACCCGAGATTGGTGGCGAGGAACGGTAGGTAGGAGACCTCGGGAGCCAGGTCGGACCCGCCCAGCAGCAGCCCCAAGTCTTTGGCCGAGATGCCCAGGACCGGAATGGTCAGCAGGGGCGCGGGTTTGACCGTAACGGTGAAGACGGCCGTGAGCCCCTTGCCAAGGGTGGTGAGGGTCACATCGGCCTTGCCGGATGCGATGGGTTTGCACTTCGGGACCCCGCCTTCCATGACCACCAGCACCGTGCCGGGAACGGAACTGGACAGGGTGTAGCTTCGATTGCTGACGTCGGCGGGCGTCCAGGTGACCACGGGTGCTTGTGCCGCAGCATCAGCGACCAAATCCATTGGGGCGACGCTGACCGCGGTTTCGTAGCGGTTGGTATCGGTGAGCATGACGTTGGCCTGGAATTGCACCGTGAATCCCCCGTCATCGCTGCGCGCCTTGATGGTTGCGGATCCGGACTTGACCGGGATCAGGTCCATGCCGGATACCTTAACCGTGGTTTCGTCCAGACTTTGCAGGGTATACCCCTGATTCGCGGCATCGCGGGGCAGGATGGTAACCGAGGGCCTGGCCTTCTGCACTCCCATCGGGATATAGATCGCCTGCGCCTCGATTCCGGTCACGGCGGTCACCTTGGGGGGAACCACGATGGTATCGCGAATGGTGTCGCGAGGGGGGATTACGACCGGGGTGGTGTCTTTGGGAGGTATGACAACCGGGGTGGTATCTTTCTTGGGGGGGACGACAACCGGGGTGGTATCCTTGGGAGGGATTACGACCGGGGTGGAGTCTTTTTTCGGAGGGACGGTGTCGTTACCGTGTTTACCCGTATTCAGGTTGGCGGCTTGCGTCGCCGCATTCTCCAATGCCTTCCGCAAACACTCCGCAGGGGTGCCATTGCAGTTGGCGGCGTAGACTTCCACGCTGTCCGCTATCCCATTGTCGTTCAAATCCCGCTTCCAATCCTCGCTGACGCCGGAATCGGAAAGGAAGGGATTGTCATAGTTTCGATCCAGGCAAGCCGAAAGCGCCAAAGCGGCGCATCCCGCCAGGCCGATGATAAGATGTTTGCGATTCATGGCATTCCGCCTTTCTAAAAAGTCCATACTACTACGCTGGCTCCAAGGCTCAACGCCGCCAAGCCCCCGATCCATACGGTTCTCTCGTCTTTTTCCTGAGCTTCCGCTTTGAAAGCCTGCGCTTTTTCCACGCTGAGGGACTCTTCCGCGCGGGTATGGGCGTCATTGGCGCCCGTATGGAGCACCCACGCAATGGCCGATAGGCCTGCGGCGGCGAAAACGCCCGCGGTGGACAAAAATCCGCGACTCCAATTGGAGCGATGCGAACCCGCTTTGCGGGCGGAGCGGGAGGCCACCTCCTTGGAGGGACCGTTGAGGGTGGTGAAAAACCGGTTTTCATGATGAAGGATTTCCTGGAAACCACGCTTGGAATTCGAAGGCCAATCCCGGATGCGGCGTTTTCCGGCGATATCGAAGAGGGCGAGATCCAGGCGCGTTTCCCGGGAATCCTGTCTGAGCTTGGAATGCACCAGGTAAGCCACGTTCAAGCGGGTACCGAGGGCGATCATGCCGGAATCCGAGGTCTGGATGTCGTGGAGCGGTATTTCCATGGCGGAAAGCAGCTCTTGCAACTCCTTCCTGCTCATCAAATCATAATGCCTAGAGGCGTTCACATGGGTTGAAACCCGCTCGGAGAGCACACGGGACTCCGGCGATTCCGAACTGAGATCGACCACGGCCATGAGCCCCCGGCTGGTCTTGCGGGTCAAATCCAATTGCGCCGGATCCAGTCCCGATGCAAAGGCGGTCAGCTTGGCTTTGAGCGGGGCGTCACCGGCGTTACCGGGACTGCGGGAAACGTCCCCGGCTTCGGCGCGCACGACCTGGCCGGAAGGGACGTGCATGACATTGAAGGTGTAGGCGAAAATCCCCTCCAAAGGGGTGATGGTGCCGAAAAGGACGTACTCGGTAAGGAGCATGCTGCCGGCGTCGAACCCGCATTGGAATTCGTGGCAATGAGTGGTGGAGTCCCAGCTGAATTCCGCCATTTTGCTTTCCATCTGGGCGCGGGGTAGCGGTGCGAATTTTCCCGCCGCCTCTGCGCCGGAACGGAGAATATCTCCAAAGCGCGGCGTAGCCTTATCCGCAGCGACATCTACGGGGTCGAGAATGGCCAATCCGGGACGGGAATCCACGGTCGTAGACGACTTCTGGTCCAACGGATCGGGTGGGGAGGCCGATGCCAAGGTCATTCCCAGGAAAGCGGCCAAAATTGCGGGCAAAGCGATCCGGACTTCGGAAAGGCAAAACCCGTAACCACCGGTTGGTTGGTGGAGATGCATATCAAATCCTTCAGCAAGGCCTAGTTGGCCCAATCATTGAGAAGCACCCTCACTCCCCCGATTGAATAAACGAGTTCAGGGCGGCTTCCACAAGTTCGAAAGCGCCTCAATATGTGCAAAATCGGGGGGGGGGATGGGTCGTTATTCGGTTTCCGGCATACCCTGTGGGTTTCCCCGGGGAATAGGGAAAGCTTTCGATTTTCTTTCGAAGAAACCGAAGCGGGCAAGGCCGTTTAGAGCTTGGAAGATTCCTTGCGGGAGGATTTGGAAATTCCGAAAACCTGGATTTTGTAGCGCTTGATTTTGAAGCCTTCCTTGCGGGCGAGGTCGTTGAGCGCGTCTTCCAGCTTCTGGCTGTGGACCTCGCGCACGTCTCCCGACTCCGTGCAAATGAGATGCACGTGGGGCTTGGTGCCGATGGCGACTTCGTAATGCGTGTGCCCGTGCCCGAAATCGGATTCCGACAGGATGCCCGCCTCGACCATCTGGTTCAGGGAGCGGTACAGGGTCGCCCGCGACACCTTCACATCCGCCTTCTGCATTTCGAACATGAGTTCGTCCGCGCTGAAGTGGCCCTTCTGCTCGAAGATGAAATCGAGAAGCTGGGTCCGTTCCTTTGTGAAGAACATCTTATTCTTCTTCAGAAACTCGGAGTAGATCCCGCGGGCCTCCGGTAGGTATTTGTCCTTGACGTCCATACTGGACGGTAAAGATAGGAAACCCGCCCGGATTTTGCGGGGGCGGGTCAGTTCGCCTGGGGCAAAAACTCGAAAAAGAGCACCCCGGCGCATTTCCCTTTCCGCCCATCCAGGTACTCCTTGAAGGGCATGTCGGCCACCTTGTGCAAGATCTGGCTGGCGTTGCGGAGCACGGGCGGGTTCTTGCCGTCCGCGACCAGGAAGCCGGTATGGGTAACGTCCAATCCCGGAATGTCCGTGACGAAGGCTACGCCCAGGAATTTTTCTCCGAAGGTCCAATGCGCCGCCATCTCCACCGCCTTGGCGTAGGGCATGAAGGCGATATCGGCCACGGGATTCGCCGCGGGGACGGGGAGCTGCTTGGAAGAAAAGAACTTGATCTTGTCGATGGGTTTCCTGAGGAGGCTGTCGCCGGGAAAGCGAAGGACCCTGACGAGGGAGGAGTTATGCCGGATCCAATCCTCCACGAAGTAATGGTTGCGGGTGGGGTAGTCGATGGTGTCGGAGCGGTAACGCACGGACAGGATGCGGGGCAGCACGTCCCGTGTGTTTTTCGACAGGGCCAGGGACATGGCGCTTTCGATGTAGGTGACGCAGTCGTAACGGTTCAGATCGATGAGGGGAGCGGCTTCGATACGCCCGAAGCGGCCTTCGCCGGTAGGACCCAGGAAATAAGGCCGGTCCAGCAGGGCCTGGCTAAAGTACTTCAGGCGTTCCGGATAGGCGGCAGGCGCATCGGGCCGGCCCAGGAGCTTATGGGCTTCGATCAGGGCGGGGCGCTCCTTGTTGTAGAACAGCGCCACGTGCACGAGTAGCGAATCCATCAAGCGCGAGGCGGCCTCGGGTGATCCCTGGAACTCGTTGATGAACAGGGCCGTGGCCAGGGTGTCCCCGTCGATGCCGAAGGCGAAGCCGCACAAGCCCTGGACTCCGCTGATGGACCCGGTCTTGTAGCGCAGCAGATTGGTCCGCATGTAGGGCCGCATACGGCGCCCGGTGGCTCCGTCCAATCCGGGCGAAGCCAGCGATCCGATGTAGTCCTTGACGTAGCGGTGCTTGGCCATGCGGGCCAGCAACGCCGCCATCGATCGGGGCTTGATGCGGTTGTTCTGCGACAGACCGCATCCGTCGGCCAGTTTGAAGTCGTTGGTGTCCAGCCCTTGGCGGTGCAGGAATTCCATCTCGGCCCGGATTCCCCCTGCGGAAGATCCATCGCCTTTCACGAACTTGCCCAATTGGCGCAGGGTCAATTCCGCATGCAGGTTCTGGCTGCGCTGGTTGATCTCCTCCACGATGTCGATGAGCGGCGCGGTGGTGAAGCGGAATGATTTGACGGCCGGTTGCGCCGCGGCCGCTGCGACTCCGGAGGTGTCCGGACGCATGGTCATGCCGTGCGAGGCCATGGATTTAAGGATGGACGCCCGGAAATAAGCCGTAGGATCGCGCACCGGCAGGATCATCTGGAAACCCGGAGCCTGGTTGCCGATATATCCGCTCAGCGTGATGACCGTGGAATCCCGGTTCTGCGAAGGGACGATGCGCCGTCGTCCTCCCGCCACGGTCTTGGCCTTGTTCACAATGCGGACGTAGCCCACATCCGGCTTGACTACGGCCACGGCGGGCGCGCCCGGTTTGGCGCCGGGAAGCACGTTGAGGGTGAAGGTGTTGTCGTTGTACGAGAGCGCGGAGATTTCCGCCCCGTACCAGGTGTTGAAATGGTGTTGCTTCCAGGCTTCGGGCCGGTGCGGGCCGGAGAAGAAGGTATCGGTAACCTCTACCATGCCGCGCACGGTGTCGATGCCCATGGCCTTGAGGCTGTCGATGAACGGCTCCAGCGGGCTCAGAGCGTCCGGGAAGAAACGGTCGGAAACGTTCGGATCCCCTTCTCCGGAGATGCGGATCTTTCCCGTCAAGGTGCGGTTCTTCACCGTGCCGAACACATCCATGAGGGTAGGCGGGAAAAAGTTCACGGGAAAGGTGTCAAGCGCGGCTGCGGTGACGATCAGCTTGAGGCAAGACGCGGGAGTGAACCAGTCCGTATCGTTGAGCGATGCTTCTACGCGCCCGTAGCGGGTGGAATAAACGCTGAAGCCCAGTCGCCCCCGCACCCGGCTGCGTTTGTAGACGTCCTCCAAATCCTTCTTGAGAAAGGGCGAAGCCTGGGTGATATAGGCATGGGCGGCGGGCGTCAACGCGGTTTGCGTAGGAGCGTTCGGCGCTCCCAAGGTAGCCGCTTCCGAAGGCAAGGCGTCCGGCGGGACCTTCGTCTGGCCGCCTATCGGGGTTGCAAGCGGAACTGCATGCGGGGCGGCGGCGGGCGTCGAGCCCAGGGGGGCCGCCTGTGGCTTGGGAACGACCTTGGAGGAATTGCAGCACACCATGACCATTGACAGCAACACCCACAAGATTGATTTCACGTCGCTGCGCCTTCCGAAGGAAAGGTGATGGACCGGAAAGCCTCGAAGTAACCGGGATAGGTTTTACGCGTGCATCCGGGATCCCGGATGGTGACGGGCACCCCGCCCAAAGATATCAGGGAGAAGCACATCGCCATCCGATGATCCTGATAGGTATCGATTTCCGCCGTGTTCAAAGCGGCGGGAGGATCCACGCGGATCCAGTCCTGTCCCTCTTCCACCTTGGCGCCAACCTTGCGCAGCTCCGCCGCCATGGCCGCGATCCGATCGGTCTCCTTCACGCGCCAATTGCCGATGTTACGGATGGTGGTCGGCCCTTTGGCGAACAAGGCGGTCACGGCCAGGGTCATTCCGGTATCGGACATCAGATCCATATCCGCATCCACCCCACGCAACTCGCCTTTGGAAACCGAAATCCGGTCAGGGCCGTAATCCACCTTGGCCCCCATGGAAGCCAACACCTCGGCGAAGCGGGCTTCGCCCTGCAGGCTTTCGCGCCCGATGCCGCGCACTTCCACCATCCCGCCATTTGCGCCCGACGCCCCGGCAATAGCTCCCGCCGCCAGGAAATAGGACGCCGAAGACGCATCCGGCTCAATCGTATAATCCCCGGGCGCGAAATACCCGTTCGGCTCCTCCAGGCGGAACCGCCGGAAACCGTCGTTCTCGACTTTGACACCGAAAGTCTGCATGATGCGCAAGGTCAAATCCACATAAGGCGCGGAAACCAGCGTCCCCTCCACTTCCACATCGACGGCATTACGGCAGAGCGGCATCGCCAACAACAGCCCGGTCAAAAACTGGCTCGACACGTCGCCCTTGATGCGGGTGGTTCCGCCCGCCAATCCCTCGCCCAAGATCCGCAGCGGAGGAAAACCGTCATTCGCTTCATAGGTAATCTTGGTGTTACCCGCGATCGGCTTCAGCGCATCGACCAGATCCCGGATGGGCCGCTCCCGCATGCGTGGAACCCCATCGATCGTGACCTCGCCGATCCC
>JBDSIO010000283.1:0-4500 GCA_039917895.1 Fibrobacteria bacterium
GGGAAGCGCTTGTCCTTCCACGCCTTGTCATAGGTGCCGGCGAAGGCCCGGCGCGGCAGCCAATGGGCCGCCAGCAAGCCGAAGCCGGCCGGGGCGGGCTTGTCGCCCGCGCCCGCAATCAGGTCCTTGGGGTTTTCCACGTTCGGCAGAGGCATGTCTTCCCGGAATCCGTCCACCCCTTTGGTAACGTACCCGGTTCCCACCGGGTTCCGGCTTTCCTCGGAATGCTTTTTGGGGTTCTCATGGGAGAAGTCCTTGCCGCCGAAAGCCTTTTCGAACAGCATGGGGATGCGCTGGAAGGGTCTCGGCTCGCTGGGCATCCACAGGCCCATGGTCTTGAACCATACGCGGTCCCCGAACACACGCACCACTTTGGAAAGGCCGCCGATCATGAGGCCCGCGTCCACGAAGTTCTTTCCGGTGGGGTTCGCATAGGCATGGCCTAGCAAGGACACGTCCGTGCCGGGCTTGGGCGGATGGGTATCGGCCTCGTATTTGAGGCTCGACGCGTCCGGCTCGCCATGGTAGACGTCGCCTATCACCACCGCTTCCTGGGCTTCCGCGGGTTGCAGGGCCTGGGATTTGTTGCGGATGGCGAAAGTCCCCTTGATGGCGATCACGGCGGACTCCCGTCCATGCTTGTCCAGCATGGGAGCCAGGGCGGCGGCAAAGGGCGTTCGGTTCCGGATATCGTGCATGGGGTTCTAGTTCTGGGCTATCTTGGAACCTTTAAGGATCATGTCCCCGCTGGCCTTAATGTTGGCCTTGCCCGCGTCGACCTTGAAATCGTCTTCGGCCTTGACCGTGAACTTCTTGGCCGTGGCGGTGAAATCCGTATCGGCCGTGAAGGCCATTTTCTTGGCGTTGGCGGTGAACTCCTTGACCGACTCCAGCAGCATGGTCTTGTCCACCGTGAACGATCCCGCTCCGTCGGCATGCAGGGTCATGTCCTTGCCCGCGTCCATGGTGACGGCTTCCTTGGCGGTCATGACCAGGTTCTTGCCCGCGTCTATCTTGATGTCCCCGGTGGAAACCAGGCCCAGGAACTTGCCCCCGCCGTCCAAGGTAACCGTATTCACGCCCTGGCCGTCCTTCAATTCGATCTTCTTGCCCGGGTCGTCCATGATCATCTCATGGCCTCCCTTGGTCAAGACCGTGATCGAGTTGGCGGCATCGTCTATCTTCACGGTATGCCCGCCCGTGGTCAGCAGGGTCGCGTTCTTGCCGACATCGTCGAGGATGAGAAGGTGGCCGCCGGAGGTCTTGATCTTGATCTGCTTGGTGGCGGGGGTATCGTCCATGGCCAGCAAGTGCTTGCCCGAAGTCTCCAGATCGATAATCGTCTCGCTGTCCTTGTCGTCCATCCGCAATTGATGGCCCGAGGCGGTCCGGATGACGCTTTCGCTTTTGTTCTTCGCGGTCACGGGCGAAGCGTTGGCGGGATTGGGCACGGTACCCAAGGCGATGGGCCTGTCCACGTCGCCGTCCACGAACCCCAGCACCATATCGTTCCCGGAGTGCACCGGAAAATGCATGCCGTAATCCGGCCCTCCGTAGGGCTGTGCCATGCGGACGGGCAGGCTGGCCTGGCCGTCCTTGAGCCCGTTCAAATCGAAAGGCAGCTTGGCGTGGTAACGCCCCTCGTCGTCAAGGTAGGCGTACGGCCCCTCAATACCGTCCACCTTGGCGGTCATGATTCCGTGGATCTTGGGTTTTACGGTGTGCAATTGAGGGCGGAAGACCACGTCGGCCGGCATGCAAGTGAATGTGTTGGTATAGATGATCTGGGCGCCGCCGCCCTCGAACCCTTCCCGCTGGTCCCCGTGGTGGACCACGCGCACCAGGGTGTACTTCCCCTCGAAATGGCTGCGCCCGGAGGAGTCCTTCAACTCGAACCGGAATCCGCTCCGGAAATCGCGGCAAAGCCCCTCGCCCTCGAGTTGGATACGGCCGCAAGCGTACATTTCGGCGCGGATGGCGGCCATATGCCCTGCTTCGGCCGCGGTCGGCACGTTGACCCCGAAGGTATACACTTCGCCCTGGCCGGACTTGGAGGCGCTGCCGATGACGTTCACGGCTGGTGTCCGATCGTTGTAATCCTTGATTTTGGAAGAGCCGGTCACCATGCGCTGGGTGCGGCGTATTTTGGTGATATGGTCCTTGGCCATATGGGAAAGGCCCGACTCCGATTCCAGGTTCACGACCGGATTCTCCGCAACCGGCCTGACGGCGACCACCTTATCGGCCATCACCAGTTCGTCCAGGTCCCCCGAGTGGTCGAAGTAATAGAAGATGCCCTCGTCTTCCATCAAGCGGGAGATGAAGTTGTAATCGCTTTCATTGTATTGCACCGTGAACTCGCGCTTCCGATAGGCGCCCTGCAACTCGAATTTGAAAGCAGTCCCCTCTGCGAGTCCGGCCGTCACCAGCACCTTGGACAGGATCTCCTTGACGGTCAGGTTCTGGAAAATGCGGTTCTGGGCCGAGAATTCGAGCAACCGGAGATGGGGTTCGATAAGGATTTCGTAGCGGAAGCTGGCATGCCCGAAATCGGCGCTCGAATCCGGGTACTGGTTGAATTCGGTTACGACGCCGTGATGGGTGACGGAGAAATCCGTTCCGGCCACGGTCAGGGTCGCGTCCTTGCCGATCAAATCCGCATAAGGGAGATTCCCATCCTCACTGCTGGCCTGAAGCTGCAGCCGGAAGCACTCGGAAATGGCCTCGCTCATCGAGAACTCGTGCACCCTGAACGCTTCCGCCGCCAAGTTGCCGACTTTCAGGCTGAATTTCAGGACTGTGCTGGATGGCATGGTTTCTACCTTGATGGATTGAAATAATAATAGGTTCCTGAAGGAGGTTTGAGGGTGATTCCGCTCACACCTGGCCCAGAATCGGGAGATGACATCTTCTGCCATCTCCACCTCCTCCTCCTTGTACCCCGGCACCACAAGGTTGCGCCACTTGCTTCGTGATGCTAAAACCCCATATACACCGTCACATGCAGGCGCGGAGGTGGGACGATGGCCGAGAGCCGCGAGAGCGCGGATTGGGCCTGGTCGATACGCTCCATCCAGGAACGAGGTATGGAAATGTGGATTCAGTCGCATGTCGGAAGAAGCGCGCTGGATGACCGTGACCGATCCGGTTTTCCCGCCGGAATGGCCGCGGGTGTACCAAGCGGAGACCGTGGCCGTGAACAGCCGCAGCACCTTGCTCAGATGGCCCGCGTCGAAAGCTAAAGGAAAGCGGAGGGGATGCGGCAAGGTGAGCACCCATTGCCGCAGTGGGTTACCCTCGGGCAGCGCATGGTCCACCAGGTTGGCCACGCCCTCGTTCATGCGACGGCCCATGCAACTGGGGCAAAAGCCCCGGCCTTTGCAACTGCAGGCCACGAGGTGGCGTTTGCGGCAAAGGTCGCAATGCATTTGCGCGAAGCCATGCGAGACGCGGGATTACGTTCGGCATGGGATGCTGGCTCGGCTTGCCGCTGCTGCAATTGCAAATCGCGGTGGCGTTTACCACATTGCCGACCGCTTCCAGCGCCTATGTTCTGGCCGCCCGTCTGGGTGACAATGGGCCGCTGGTCGCCTTCCTGATTTCGGCCGGCACCCTGCTTTCCATCGTCACGCTGCCGATGTGGCTCTTGCTGGCGAGTTGACGCTAGCGGTGATAACGGTATTCCTGGGTCAACCCGCCATAGCCGTACGACGCGGCTCTCACATCCTGCACGTAGATATAGCTCTCTTCATGCAGATCGCCCAATAGTTTGTCGAAACCGTCGAACGCCTCCTTGATATACAAGGCCTTCTCATCCTTGGTATTGGTTTCGTCGGTGATCTTGATGTCGAAGTAAAAACTGTTCTTGCCCTGTTCGCTGAGCAACCGGCCACCGACCAGCCAGCTGTCGGGCTCGACGTAATCAATTGCAATCGCAGTCACTTCACGCTTCTTTTTCAGGATGCGCGAGGTCAGATCGAGAAGCAACTCACCGATTTTCGCAGTCAGTTCGGGTGATTTCTTCGCACTTATTTTCACGTTGAGGATGGGCATGTCAATCTCCATTAGTTCGCTATACAACTATATAGTTAAAAAACGCTCATTCCAGGGTTGAGCGCACACCTTTTACATTGGCAACCGTGTCATCGAAATGAGCGGCCCCCAATTCCTTTTTCAAGCGCCGCGTGACCTCCCCGCTGGCGGTGTTGAGTTTGTCTTTTATTGCCAGCCCCTGCGAAGTCGGATGAATCGCCGACTCGCGGCCGTCGCGCTCGGTGGCTACGCGTTGTAGCAATTTCAGGTGCTGCAAGCCATCCAGAGTGCGGGTCGCGGTTGAGCGCGAAATTGCCATTTCCGCCGCCAGTTCGCTCTGCAGCAAGCCCGGTTTCTCCAGCACCACGCGCAACAGGAATGCTTGCGACGGCGTCAACCCGAACGGCTTGAAAGCCTTGGTCCATTCGCGCTCCAGCAGGCGCGCCAGCGCGGTGGTATTGAAATAAA
>JBDSIO010000284.1:0-16460 GCA_039917895.1 Fibrobacteria bacterium
GGACGTGGCCGCGGGCAGGCTCAATCCCAACGCCTGGAAAGAAGAGCTCGCCCGCGATATCGTGACACAGTACCACGGCTCGGAGGCCGCGGAAAAGGCGGCTGCGCAGGAGAAGAAGATCCACGCAGGCGAAGCCCTGCCCGAGGACATGCCCGTGTTACGGACGCCGGCCGGAGAACATTGGCTTCCCGAACTGATCGTGAAGGCGGGCTTGGCCAAGAGCAACGGCGAGGGCCGGCGCCTTATCGAGAATGGGGGGGTCTCCTTCGACGAGGCCAAGGTCACCGATCCCAAAGCCAAGGTCCAGGTCACCGGATCCCATCTTTTGAAATGCGGGAAGCGCAGCTTTGTCCGCGTAGAGGTGGGTTAGGGCTGTTCAGCCGGGGGCCGGAGGCTGCCCCTGGGCGCATTCGGCGATCAGGTTCCGCAATTGCCTTTCGACGATGGGTTTGACCATCAGCGAATCCATCCCCGCGTCCAGGCACCGCCTGAGGTTGTTGTCCATGGCGTCGGCCGTCACCCCGATGATGGTCGGCCGGGAACCCGCGAGCGGACCCTGGCGCAGGCGCCGCGTGCATTCGTACCCGTCCATGCCCGGCATGTGGCAGTCCATGAATATGAGGTGATAGTGTCCCCGTTCGCAGGCGGCCAAGGCGTCTTCGGCCGAGGCGGCCAGATCAACCGATAGTCCGTAGGCCCCGATGAAGGATTCCAGCACTTTGCGGTTGAGGGGATGATCGTCGACCACCAGGATCCTCAAGTCGCGTGCGCAAGCGGGGATTGGGGAAGCAGGGGACCTTTGCCCCGGATTGAAACTCGCGGAAGGGATGTCCGCGACGGCCCGGTTGGAAGGGGCGATCCGCAAGGGGTCCGTCAGGGAGGGGTCCGTCCGGGACGGGTCCGTCAGGGACGGGGTGGCGGACTGAGCTGATTGGGATTCCACCGCAGTGGATTCGGCGATGCGGCTCAGGGCCACATGGAAATGGAAAACGGTTCCGCCGCCGGGCCTCGGCCTCAGCCCTATGGAACCGCCCATCATTTCGACAATCTGCTTGCTGATGAAGAGGCCCAATCCGGTCCCGCCGTACTTGCGGTTGGTGGATGCGTCGGCCTGGGAGAAGGGCTCGAAGATGCGCGAGCGCGCGGCTTCGGGAACGCCGATGCCCGTGTCCTCGATTTCAAAGAAAAGGATCTGCGGGTCCGCGGCGGTTCCGGCTGCCATGCGGAGGATAATCCTTCCGGTTTCCGTGAACTTGAAGGCATTGGAGAGCAGGTTGCGGAGCACCTGTTTCAGGCGGGCGGAGTCCCCGATCAGATGGGAGGGCGGTTCGCCCTTTACCTCAAGCGCGAGGTCCAATCCCTTGCGACCGGCTTCGAACTCGAATGGACGCAACACCGAGTGGCACAGGCGCAACGGTGAAAACGGCGCGGTCTCCAGGCGCATGCGGCCGGATTCGATCTGCGACAGGTCCAGGATCTCGTCTACGATGGCGATGAGATCCTGGGCCGACAACTGGATGTCCTCCAGCGTCCCGCGCCTTTCGGAGCCCAGGCCGGATTTCATCAGCAGGTGGGACAGGCCGAGGATCTCATTCAACGGGGCGCGGATTTCCCCGCTCATCTTGTCCAGGAACTGGCTCTTTGCCTGGTCGGCCTCCTTGGCGGAATCCCTCGCCCGCGCCAGCGCCATCTCCGTCCTGCGGTTGCCGTGGAAGAAGTAGAAGATCAGGAGGGATTGGACTATGCAAAGCGTCGCCATCTGGACGACGCGCATGCCGTGCAGGCCATCGCCCACGATGGGCTCGAACAATCCGACTTCGGGCGCGAAGGCCTCCGTTCCCGCCAGCAACAAGGCGCTCAGTACGACTCCGTAGATAATGGACCATTTCTCCTCGGCATTGAACAGGACCAGGGGGGCAATGCAAGCGGCGAGCAGAAAGATATGCTGATCGGTGGAGCGGCCCATCGACAAGGTGTAGGCAAGGATGTCCAGGTTGGCCAGCGTGATCAGCCAGACCCGCGAGAACCAGGTGAAGCCGGCCCGGTTGATGCGGTGCACGGTTGCATAGCCGAGGAAGATAGGGATCTCAAGCCATCCCATGATCCCGGCGCCCTGGAGCAGGTAGATTAGGACATAGGGCAGGCTTAGAAAGGCGATGGAGATGGATATCTGGTTGCTGAGGACGATGCGCTTCGCCTGGCGCGGGTCCATTGAGTCCAGTGTGCCCATGCGGAAGGCCCTTCTGAGGGCTTCAACGATTCCGGACAGCGGGGCCATATGGCAATCATAGCAAGATCAGGACTGGCCTACCTGCTTCCGCATCTCCGCCAGGGAGGGTTCCATGCAGGTCTCCAATTCGTCGACATGGTCGTTCCAGCGGTGGCTGGCATCCTGCGCCACCATAACCTCAAGGTTCTTGCAGACCTCTCCCATGCGGCTCAAGCCCATCATCAGGCACAGCCCTTTGAGGGCATGGGCCGATTCGCCCGC
The DNA here is from genome assembly GCA_039917895.1 of Fibrobacteria bacterium. Classification (GTDB taxonomy): domain Bacteria; phylum Fibrobacterota; class Fibrobacteria; order UBA11236; family UBA11236; genus Chersky-265. The sequence goes on from JBDSIO010000284.1 coordinate 2,492, forward strand.
TTCCCGGAACCGGTCTTTAGAGCGGAAGTCCCGGATGGCCGCGATCAAGCGCACGGCTGAAGACCGGAATTGTTCCTGAGCGCGGTCCCAGAAGCCCGGATCGTATGACCGGATCCATTCATCCATCTCGCGCAGGTGGCGCACGTCGACCCATGGTGACCTGGGTATCGGGGGCGTTACGCCGGCCGCCGCGACCTTGTCCGCTCCCAGCCAGCGGGAAAGCACCCGCTGCAGGTCTTCGGTGAGGATGGGCTTGGTGATGACGTCGTCCATGCCGGCTTCGAGGCAGCGTTCGCGAGTCCCCTGCATGGCGTCCGCGGTCACGCCGATGATGACCAACCGCTTGGCGCCTGCCGTGGCCTTGCGCAGGGCGCGGGTGCATTCGAAACCGTCCATCCCCGGCATGTGGCAGTCCATGAAAACCAGATCGTATGGTTGCTTCGCGAATTCCCTAAGGGCTTCTTCCCCCCCGGATGTCGTATCCGCCTTGAATCCGAACTGGGCCAAAAACCCGCACAGAACCTTTTGGTTAAGGGGGTGATCCTCCACTATCAACAACCGGGTCGCGGCTCCTAATCCACCGGATTTTTCAGGGGGCGAGGCCGCGCGCGCAGGATCCACCGCTTCGGCGGCGGTGGCGAGGGGGAAAGGGAGGTTGAAATGGAAGCACGCGCCCTTTCCGGGAACGCTGGCGAACCCGATCGTTCCTCCCATCATCTCCACGATCTGTTTGCAGATGAACAGGCCGAGGCCGGTGCCGCCGTAACTCCGGGATGCCGCCTGCTCGCCCTGGCTGAAGGACTGGAAGATCCGTCCCTGGACTTCCGGCGGAATGCCGATGCCGGTATCCTCTACCTCGAAGCGCAGATCGCAAATCCCCGGCTCGGTCCGGCTACTCGCCCCAGGTCCAGCGGTCTTGCCCGCTGCGCCGTTCCGGATGCGCACCGCCACCCCGCCCTCCTGGGTGAATTTCAGGGCGTTGCCGATGAGGTTGTTCAGAACCTGCTTCAAGCGCATGGAGTCGCCTATCAGGTGGATGGGAACTTCCGGAGCCAGATTCAACATCAGGTGGAGGCGCTTGCGTCTCGCCTCGTGCTCGAAGGGCCTCATCATCGACTCCAGCACGTTCTCAAGCTGGAACGGCGCGTGTTCCAGGCGCATCTTGCCCGCCTCGATCTTGGACAGATCCAGGATCTCGCTGACGATGGACATGAGATCGAGGCCCGAGGACTGGATGGCCTGCACCAGATCCTTCTGTTCGTCGCGCATGTCGGACTTCAGCAACAGGCTCGACATCCCCAGGATCCCGTTGAGGGGAGTGCGGATTTCGTGGCTCATGTTCGCCAGGAATTGGCTCTTGGCCTTGTCGGCCGATTTGGAAGCTTCGCCCGCATCGGCCAGCGCGGTTTCAGTGAGGCGGTTGACCAGGAAGAAATACAGCACCACGGTGATCTGCATGGCTTGGGTCGTAACCACTACGAAGAAGTGGAGCAATCGCTCGTGCGCTGCGTTAAGCGCGATCATGAGACCGTGCTCGGGACCTACGCCCTCCAGGATCGACAGCAGCAGGAAATTGACCGCCACGCCGCCGATCATGGATTTCCGCTCCTCCCAATCGAACAGGATGAGGACGAGCCACGCGCAGGGAATGAAGAACAGATGCAAGCCCGATGACGTGCCCAAAGCCAGGCTGGCCGCCAGCAGACCCAGGTCCGCCACCACCGTATAGGCGAGGCGGGAAAGCCAGGTGCGACCGATCAGGTTGAGCCAGGGCACGGATGCGAAGCCGAACAGCAGCGGTACCGTGATCAGCAGCATGCGGGGAGCGCCAAGGAACGGGTAAAGGATGCAGTAGAAGGCGCAGGCGAATGCTGAAGCGATCGCAATCTGGTTGCTCAGGAGGATGCGCTTCGCGCGCCGGGGATCCGCCGGTTGGGGAACGCCCCAACGGAATATCCGCCTTGCTGCCTCGGGAAGATTCGGAACGGCCATGGCGATAAAAGTATTATAACGATTCGTGATCGTCTTAACATTTTGTGCGACTGTATCGGGTTTAGGAAGAAACCGGAATATTTCTGCCCCGCAATAGGGCCACCGCCATGAAAAAAGCGGCCGCCCCATCGGGCTGGCCGCTTTTCCTTGGGTTTTCCGTTGGGTATTCGGGACTTCGCTGCGGCGGTACATCCGCGGCGCCGCCTGAACCCGGTCTAACCGGAGCCGCCCCGAGCCGCATTCCTATGTCGCATACCGTATTCCCAGGTCGCGAACGGCATTTTTTATGCCGTGATGGCGTATTTATGCCGCGAACGGCACTTATTATGCCGCGGCTTCCGCCTTGGCCTTGGCGGCTTTGGCGGCCTTCACCTTGGAAGACGACTTGGTCGGCTTGGAGGCTGTTCCCATGTCGACGGTAGTGGAGCGGGGGGCCACGTCGACCGTGACGCCGCGTTCCTTGATGCGGGCTGCCTTGCCCGACAGGTCGCGCATGTAGAACAGGCGCGCGCGGCGCACCTTGCCCAGGCGATTCACCTTGATGCCGGCGATGCGGGGGCTGTTCAGGGGGAAGATTCGTTCCACCGGGATGTTGTTGGAAATCTTGCGGACCGTAAAGGTCTCGGAGATGCCGTTGCCGCGGCGCTGGATGACCACGCCGGTGAAGGTCTGGACGCGCTCTTTGGCGCCTTCGATGACCTTGAAGTCGACGCTGACGGTGTCGCCGGCGCGGAACTCGGGAATGTCGGAACGGAGGTTGCCGTGATGGATGGAGGCGACTGTCGGATGCATAATATGTCCTTTCGTACTTCTCGAGCCCTGGAATCAGGGGGCTCCTAAAATCTTTTTTTCCTCATCCGTCAGTTCCAGTATGCGGAACAGGTCCGGGCGATTCTTCCGTGTCAATTCCAGGCTGGCCTTAATGCGCCACTTCCTGATGTTCTCATGATGTCCGGAAACCAGCACATCCGGGACCGCCCTGCCTGCGAACTCCTGGGGCCTCGTATACACGGGCCAACCCAGACGGTTCGGCAGGTAGAAGGAGTCGGTCTCGGCCGAAGCCAGATCCCCGAGCACGCCGGGCAGCAGCCTGGCTACGGCATCGATGACGGTCATGGCGGGAAGTTCACCCCCCGAGACGACGTACTCGCCGATGCTAAGTTCTTCATCCACATGGGCATCGGCGAAACGCTGATCGATGCCTTTGTAATGCCCGCAAATAATAAGAAGATTCTCCATTTTAGCCAATTCCTTGGCCCTTTCCTGCGTGAAAATCCTTCCTTGGGCGCTCATCGCGATTACGTGGGGCTTGGCTGGCCCCAATTCCGCTAATATGGCATCCAAGGCCTTTTTCAGCGGTTCCGGACGCAGGACCATTCCTGCTTCGCCGCCGAAAGGCACGTCGTCGACCTGGCCATGCTTATTAATGGCGTAATCGCGCAGATAATGGCATTTGAGTTGCAGCGCCTCCGCCTTGCGCGCACGGCCGGGAATGGTGGCGTCCAGGGCCGCGAACATTTCCGGGAACAGGGTCAGGACGTCGATTCTCACAGGATGCCCCGAAGGGTCGAGAGGTCGACCAGGACCTGGCGTGCGGTCTTGTCGATTTTTTTCACGAAATTGTCGTTCCACGGGATCATCAGATCCTTCTTGCCGGTTGCGACCACGATCAGCTCGTTTGCGCCCTGTTCCAGGACTTCGATCACCTTGCCCACCCGCTTGCCTGCTTCATCGATCACGATCATTCCGGGCACATCGGACACGTAGACCATGTCTTCGGGAAGTTCCAGGCGTTCTTCAGCGGGGATGAGCAGTTGGCCTCCGCTCAGATGGGCCACCGATTCCGGAGTCAACTTGCCTTTGAATTTGAGGAACCAGCTGTCCGCGTCGGCGCGGGTGGCGCGGACTTCCAGGGCTTCCACTTCGGTGCCTTCGCGCTTGCGGAAATAAACGGTGGACAACCGGGAGTGGCGCTCGAAATCGAACGTGGCCGGATGGATCTTCAATTCACCCAACAGGCCGAACGGCTTCTGGGTGTATCCGATTAGGACGAGGTTGTCTGCTGGGGAGGTCATGGCCTAAGCTTGCCGACCGCCCAGCCCAGCGGTTGCGAGGCTTGGGCGGTTCGAGGTTCTTTTAAAGGAAAGGGGAAGGGGGATGAGAACCGCGGCGCATCCTGCTGGAAGCGCCCCGGCAATCAAGCCGCGGGAGTCGCTTCGGCGGCCGACGCGGCTGCTGCTGCAGCGGCCGATGCGGCTGCGGCAGCGGTGGCAGCTGCTGCTTCCGCGGCTGCGGCCTTGGCCAACTCTTCCTTCTTCACCTTATGGATTTTCGGCTTCTTGGTCTTCCAAGCGACTACCTTGCCGGCGGTTTCCGCCGTGGCCTTGCCCTGGCGGACCTTGGCGAACTTGTCCATGATCCCGGTATGCTGGAACAGGGAACGGACGGTGTCCGAAGGCTGGGCTCCAACGTTCATCCACTTCAAAGCGCTGGCTTCGTCGACCTTCAGGGTCGGGGGATTCTGCGCGGGATCGTAATAGCCGATATGCTGGAGAAATTTGCCGGTGGCCGCTTTACGCTGATCCGCCACCGCGATACGGAAGAAGGGACGATGACGGTGACCCTGTCTGGACAATCTGATTACAACGGACAAAAGTGTTCCTCCACGGGAATTTTCAAGAAGGGCTAATTTAGCAAGGAATGTATCGTTTTTAAAGGGACAAAGGGAATTCGCCCCGGAAACCATCTTTTTTGTCAATTTTCGGAGGATTTTTCAAAACAGATCTGGATTTACGGTTGTCCTCGGTAAATTGCCGGTACCAATTCGGCTCGTATTCATTGGGGCATCCCGTAGGGTGGGGAAAGTACCGGTGTTCGGTATGGCCCGCTTTGCTGCTTGAATAGGTGCGGCCTTCAGCGCTCTCCGCTATCCGCACGTTCTCGCCGCTCTTTCTTCCCTTCAGTTCGACCATGGATTTATCGATGAGTTTTATTTCGATATCGAATACCGCGCTGTCCGGCGGGATGTTTTCTCCAACCCGCGCGTTCCAGATCGCAACGAAGGATTTCCCGAAATCCTGATCCACGTAGGTGGCGATCCTGCCTTTGGAGAACCGGGTGGTGGCCTTCCTCCCCGTCGCATACGCTTGGCTGGTGGACTCCGAAAGATCCAACGAGGCCTTCTCCTCCGCGCTCAGGGTTCCCGAATTTACGCGGTAGTGCCGTCCCGTTCCAGTCCAATCGCCTTCCAGACCCGTCCCCGATCCCGCGCGCGCATGGGTGGAATACCATTGGAAGGACACGCCGGTCTCGGTCCTATTCTCCATTTCCGAAATGGTCAAGGTGCTTCCCGTAATCTCGAAGAGGACTGTATCCACGCCGATATGGAACACGGTATCGATCATGGAATCGAGAAAACAATAACGGACGGATTCGTCATGCTCCGGCGTGATAATCCGGTTTCCGGTCACGGAATAAGGTGTTTCGGACACCAGCTTACCGAGGTCTCCAGGGGTTTCATCGGAGGAGTTGTCGAATAAGCAACCGGTGAAAGCCGCTGCGGCGAGAACAAGCGCCATCGGGGAGATCACCGCAAGGAACAGGATGGATGTCGCTTGGGGGACGGTTTGAGGTTTGTGGCCTGGAAATGCCAAAGGGCTCGGGAAACTCATGGATCCGCCTGGAAAAGTAGATTTGTCAGGTAAGACGAATCGAGCGGATAAAAGGGGTACATAATTCCGAAATAACTGGTAGGCTCACCAGCGCGAAATGGCCTTTGTCAGGGGAGGTTCGGGGTAGGGTCGGAGTAGGGAAGGGGCAGAGGATGCGTAGGAAGGACGGCCGGGTCACATCCCCGGCATCCGCCCGCCCTTTTGCATCATTTTCTGCATCTGGCGCATGCCGCCCATCTTCCCGGCCATGCCCGAGAACTGCTTCATCATCTTCTGCATCTGCTCGAATTGCTTGAGCACCTGGTTCACCTCTTGGATGGAGGTCCCGCTGCCCAGGGAGATGCGCTTGCGGCGGCTGCCGTCGATGATCTTGGGGGCTTGGCGCTCACGAACGGACATGGAGCTGAGGATGGCCTCCACGCGCACGAGCTGTTTGTCATCCACTTTGGTCTCGGCGAGCTTGCCCAGGCCCGGGATCATGCCCATCAGGTCGGTGAGCGAACCCATCTTCTTGACCTGGCGCAATTGGTTCAGGAAGTCGTCCAGGTCGAACTTGTTCTGCTTGAACTTCTTCTCCAGAACCTTGGCTTGCTTCTCGTCATAAACGGCCTGGGCCTTCTCCACCAAGGTGAGCACGTCGCCCATGCCCAAAATGCGCGAGGCCATGCGGTCCGGATGGAACACTTCCATGGCATCCGGCTTTTCGCCCGTTCCTACGTAACGGATGGGTTTCCCCGTGACCGATTTGATCGATAGGGCCGCGCCCCCGCGGGCGTCGCCGTCCATCTTGGTCAGGATCACTCCGGTGAATTCCAGACGGTCGTTGAAGGTCTTGGCCACGTTCACCGCTTCCTGGCCGGTCATGGCGTCGGCGACGAAGAATTTCTCCTGCGGCTTGAGCAGGGCTATGATGCGCTCGAGTTCCTGCATCAGTTCGTCATCGATCTGCAGGCGGCCGGCGGTATCGTAGATCACCAGGTCGTGGCCGTTGTCCTTGGCGAACTTGCGGCCGTTCTCGGCGATCTTCACAGGGTCGCCCAGGCCCTCATCGTAAACGGGGATGCCGAGGGATTTGCCGATGGTCTTGAGCTGATCGATGGCGGCGGGACGGTAGACGTCGCAGGCCACCATCAACGGGTTCTTCTTGCGGGTGTTGCGCAGATGCAGGGCCAGCTTGCCGCAGGCCGTGGTCTTGCCTGAACCCTGCAGGCCCATCATCAGGATCTGGAAGGGTGGCGAACCCTGGAACAGCGGCTCTTCGGCCTGGCCGCCCAGCAGTTCGACCAGTTCGTCGTGGATGACCTTGACCATCACTTGGCCCGGGGTCAGGGAGTGGAGCACATCGGCGCCGATGGCCTTTTCCTTCACCGAGTTGATGAAGTCCTTGACGGTCTTGAAGTTGACGTCGGCGGAGAGGAGACCCACGCGGATTTCCCGCAGGGTCTCAGCCACGTTCTCTTCGGTCAGCTGGGATTGGCCCCGGAGGCGCTTGAAAATCCCGTCGAGCTTGTCGGAAAGTTGTTCGAACATGGCTTAAAAGATAGGAAATGCAAAGCCCCGGCATTTATAGTAATCCCGTAAGGGGCCTGCCAGGCTCATGGTTCTCGATTTACTTCCCTCGCAGCCCTTGAAATTTATATTCGCTCTCGAGGCCCTTGCCGGCCCCTAGCCGCTCTTCCTGCCCTTCAGGGCGAAATCCGGTTTTTGCTGGACTTTTAAATTGCTAGCCGTTTAATTTAAAGGGTTCCAGGATTCCAATAAGCGAGGCTGATTTTGGATCACGTTCCCAATTCGGATTCCCTCTTTCGCGGCGGTGGTAATATGGGCGCTATGATGCGCGCCCATGATTGGTCCAACTCCCGGCTTGGCCCGGAATCCCAATGGCCCCAGAGCTTGCGCACATCCATCAGCATCGTCCTGGATTCCAAGTTCCCCATGTACATCGCCTGGGGCCGGGATTATACCCAGTTCTACAACGACGGCTACCGTCCCATCCTGGGTTCGAGCAAGCACCCCCGGGCCCTGGGCATAAGCACCCGGGAAACCTTCGCGGAAATCTGGGATATCATCGGCCCCATGTTCGACGGGGTGATGGAAGGTACGGCGACCGGATTCGAGGATTACCTCCTCCCCTTGGAGCGGCATGGATTCGTGGAGGAATGCTATTTCACCTTCTCCTACAGCCCCATCCGGGAAGAGGGAGGCGGGGTGGGCGGCGTGCTGGTCACGGTAACGGAAACCACCAAGCGCGTCCTGGGCGAACGGAGGCTCAAAACCCTGCGGGCCCTCGCTTCCGCAACGGCCAGTGCGGCCACCCCGGAAGCGGCCTGCCGCGCCGCGATGGAGGCTTTGGCGGGCAATCGCGCCGATCTTCCCTTCGCAGCCTTGTACCTTTTTGACGAAAAAAAAAACCACAAGCAAAACGACAAACAACACGACGAACAAAAACCGGAAGTCTGCTTGATGGGGATTTCCGATGGCGAGGCGCCGGTTTGCGCGGAGCCCTTTCCGGAAAGCGAGTGCCTGGGAACCCCATGGCCCTTGGAGCGGGCGGCCGCCTCCGGCGCGATGGAGTGCGCACTGATCACGGCTGTCCCACCCCCAGCGAACAACGCGGAAGACCTGCCCGGCCGCGCTTCCGGTCCCAAGAAAGCCCTGTTGCTACCCATCGCCAAACCCGGCGAGGATCGGCCTGCCGGGATCCTGGTGGTCGGCCTGAGCCCCAGGCTTTCCCTGGACGCGGACTACCGGAGCTTTCTGGACCTCGTCACCGGCCAGACCGCAACCGCCGTTTCCAGCGCTCGCGTCATCCAGGAAACCCGTGAACGTGCATCGGCCCTGGCCGAATTGGACAAGGCCAAGACCGCCTTCTTCAGCAATGTCAGCCATGAATTCCGCACGCCGTTGACCTTGATGCTGGGCCCCATCGAGGACATGCTCTCCAATACCGCGGACGCCCTGTCGCCGGACAACCGGGAACGCGCCGCCATCCTTCAACGCAACTCGTTACGGCTCCTGAAGCTGGTCAATACCCTGCTGGATTTCTCCCGCATCGAGGCCGGACGCATGGAAGCCGTTTTCGAACCAGTCGATCTGGGTCGGCTCACGGGCGATATCGCGAGCGTTTTCCGGTCCCTGGTGGAGAAGGCGGGTTTGCGCCTCCGGGTTAAGGCGTCGCCTTCGACCGTACCCGCGTTCATCGCTCCGGACCTCTGGGAGAAAATCGTCCTCAATCTGGTTTCCAACGCCTACAAATTCACCTTCTCGGGTGGCATCGATATAACGTTGACGGAATCCCCCGATGCCTTCGAGCTCTGCGTCAGGGATACGGGCACCGGGATTCCTGAAGCGGAATTGGAACAGGTCTTCGCCCGGTTCCATCGGGTGCGCTCCGCGCGGGGCCGGACTTACGAAGGATCGGGAATCGGATTGGCCCTGGTCCAGGAGCTGGTCAAGTTGCATGGCGGCTCCATCCGCCTGGAAAGCGAAATGGGAAAGGGCAGCGCCTTCTTCATAACCCTTCCCAAAGGATCCGCGCATCTTGCGGCCGATCGCCTCGCCGCCCCGCAGCCACATGTGCCGCGCATTGGAGGCGCGAAGGCTTATGTGGAAGAGGCCGGCCGATGGTCGATGGATGCCGGTGCGGCATATAAGCCTGCTGAGACCCTGGACGAGGCGCCGCGCATCCGCGCCGGAATCCCGGCGGGTATTCCGGCCGAGATTCCTGACGGGATTCCGGCGCCCGGGGAAACCCTCGCGGGTTTACCCGGGACCGCCGCTCGTGCCCGCATCCTCGTGGTCGAGGACAACGCGGACATGCGCGACTACGCGCAGAGGCTCCTGGAAAAGCATTGGGAAGTCGACTCGGCCCAGGACGGCCCCACCGCCCTCGCCAAGGCGCGCTCGCGCCTGCCGGATCTGATCCTGAGCGATGTCATGATGCCTGGCATGGACGGATTCGCTTTGCTACGGGAGTTGCGCCGCGTTCCGGAGACACGGTTCACGCCGGTCATCCTGCTCTCGGCGCGGGCCGGCGAGGAATCCACCACCGAAGGCCTGGAAGCCGGCGCGGATGATTATCTCATCAAACCCTTCTCCGCGCGTGAACTCCTGACCCGCGTCTCCGCGCAGATCAAGACCGCCCAGGCGCGCAAACAAGCGGAAGCCAGCGTCCGCGCCGTCTACAAGGAGGTCGTGGCCGAGCGCGCGCATCTGCATGCCTTGTTCATGGAAGCCCCCGCCTCCATTTGCATTTTCCGTGGTCCCCGGCACGTCTTCGAATTCGCCAATCCCAATTACCTGCGGATGGCCGGCCGCAAGGAGGTCGTCGGCAGATCCATCCGCGAGGTCTTTCCTGAATTGGAAGGCCAGGGCATCTTCGACATCCTGGACGATGTCTACCGCGGCATTCCCTTTACGGTCGCCGAACACTCCTTGCGCATCGACCGCGGAGACGGGGAGGAAGATATCTTCTTCACCTTCACCTACCAGCCTTCCCATGGACCGGACGGCAAGATCGAAGGCATCCTGGTATTCGCTTATGACGTGACCACCCAGGTTTTGGCCCGCCGACGTTCGGAGGATGCCGCCAGGCGCATGGCGGATCACAAACAGGTCCTGGAAATCATGGCCAAGGGCGGTCCTTTGGAAGGTACCTTGGCCGCCTTGGCGAGGGTCTGCGAAGATCACTTGAAGGGCGGAATCGCCTCCGTCATGCTCATGGACGCCCATGCCGGCGTCCTGCGCCTGGGCGCGGCCCCGGGCTTGCCGGCCGCTTTTCTGAAAGCCATCGAAGCCGTCCCCGTTTCGCCCACCGGCGGGTCCTGCGGCGCGGCCGCGTTCTTGGGCAAGGAGGTCATCACCCCGGATATCACGGCCGAACCGCATTGGGCCGGTTACCAGGCGGCGGCTCTCGAGCATGGCCTCAGGGCTTGCTGGTCCTGGCCCATCCTCTCCTCCTTGGGCAAGGTCCTGGGCACCTTCGCAGTCTATCTTAAGGAAGTCCGCGGACCGGATGCCGAGGAACAGCGGTATATGGACATCCTCCGGCGGAATGCCGGATTCGTCATTGAACGCAACCTGGCCGAGGAAACCCTTCGGCATACGGAAGCGCAGCTACAGCATTCCCAGAAAATGGATGCAGTTGGCAAGCTGGCGGGCGGTATCGCTCATGAGTTCAACAACCTTCTTACCGCCATCAATGGTTATACCGAACTGCTCGCCGCCCTGCCTGAAGGTGCTGAAGAGCGCGTTCTGTACATTTCCGAAGTCAGGAAAGCCGGGGAACGCGCCACCGTCCTCACCCGCCAGTTGCTTGCCTTCGGGAGGAAGCAAATGCTCGCGCCCAAGTCCATCGACGTCAATGAGGTGGTGGAAGGAATAAAGCGGATGCTGCGCCAGGTCATCGGGGAGAATATCGATCTGGAATTCAAGCCCGAACCGAGTCCATGCCGCATCAAAGCGGATCCGGGTCAATTGGAACAGGTTATCCTCAACCTCGCCATTAACGCCCGGGATGCCATGCCCGGCGGCGGCAAGCTCACCCTGCGTACCGAACGCCTCGGGTTCCCGGGCGTCGAGGCCGCGCCCGAAGGCCATTATGTCATGCTGGAGGTCGCGGACAACGGCATCGGCATGGACGCCCACACGCAAAACCGCATCTTCGAACCCTTTTTCACTACCAAGGACGAAGGCAAGGGCACGGGCCTCGGTCTGTCCATGGTGGACGGGATCATCCGGCAGAGCGGGGGATTCATCCAGGTCGAAAGCAAACCCGGCGAAGGCGCTTCATTCCGCATCTATATGCCCTATCTGAAAGACGTCGGGGCATCCGATTCAAAGCCTGTAACGGCCCCCGTGGCGACGCCGAAAAAGGAAAAGGGCACCCTAATGGTGGTGGAAGACGAACCCGCGGTCCGTAAACTCATCTATCATGCCCTGGTAGGGAGGGGATACCGCATCCTGCAAGCTTCCTCCGGCGAGGAGGCCTTGGCCAAGCTGGAAAGCGAACCGGATATCGATCTCCTGCTGACCGACGTGGTGATGCCCGGCATGAACGGGCGGGACCTGGCCGAACGCGTCCAGGCCTTACGCCCCGGGATCAAGGTGGCCTTCATGTCCGGATACACCAAGGACCATATTCTCGGGGACGACCTTAAAAGCGGCAGCATCTTCATCGCCAAACCGTTCGCGCCGTGGGCGTTGGCGAACACCATCGGGGAGTTTCTCTCGACTCCGGAGCCGGTGCGGCCTGAGGTGGAGCCGGTCAGGGGCTGATCTACGGCTGCGCGCGTCCTTTTGTAGGTCGGGGCGATCTCAAGGAAAGCGCTATTCCCGGTGTCTGAATGCGTTCCCGAAGCTCGGCGATTTCCTCTGCTTTATTGAGCAAGTGGGCTACAATCGTGAATAACAGGATTTAGGACATGGAAAAAGGGTCCGGCGACTTCGGGCCAAGGTCTTCGGTCTTTCCGCTATTTTTGCTAATTTCCCACCCCAATCCCAAGCGTTTCGGGACCGTACCGGCTTCTCGAGGTTTAGAAAGGACCACAATGTCGCTTAAAGTTTACACGATGAAAGACGGTTCCATGGCCCCCCTCAAGGGCAAGACCCTGGCCGTGATCGGCTACGGCAGCCAGGGCCATGCCCAGGCCCAGAACCTGCGCGACAGCGGCGTCAAGGTCATCATCGGCCAACGCAAAGGTTCGGCCAACTACAAGCTCGCGGTAAAGCACGGCTTCAAGCCCGTCTCCGCCGCCGAAGCCGCCGCCCAGGCCGACATCATCCAGATCCTGCTTCCCGACGAAGTCCAGAAGGCAGTCTACGAAAGCGACATCCTGCCCAACCTCAAGGCCGGCAAGACCTTGATCTGGTCGCACGGCTTCAACATCCATTTCAAGAACATCGTGCCCCCCAAGGACGTTAACGTGATCATGGTCGCGCCCAAAGGCCCCGGCCACCTGGTCCGCAGCGAGTTCGTCAAGGGTGGCGGCGTCCCTTGCCTCATCGCCATCAAGCAGGATGCCACCGGCACGGCCAAGGCCATCGCCTTGGCCCATGCCCGCGGAGTGGGCGGCCTCAAGGCCGGCGCCATCGAAACAAACTTCAAGGACGAAACCGAGACAGACCTGTTCGGCGAACAGTCGGTGCTTTGCGGCGGACTGTCGGAGCTGGTCAAAGCCGGGTTCGAAACCCTGATCGAAGCCGGATACCCCGAAGAACTGGCCTACTTCGAGTGCATGCACGAAGTGAAGCTCATCGTCGACCTTTTCTACCAGGGCGGCCTGAGCTACATGCGTTACTCCGTCTCCAACACCGCCGAATACGGCGATATGGTCACCGGCCCCCGCATCATCACGGCCAAGACCAAGCTGGAGATGAAAAAGGTCCTCAAGGAAATCCAGAATGGCAAATTCGCCAAGAACTTCCTCACCGAACTCCAGAGCGGCGGCAAGAACTTCCGCGCCTGGGAAGCCAAGGAGAAGAACCATCCCATCGAAGTGGTCGGCCGCAAGCTGCGCAAGAACATGAAGTGGATCGAGTCCAAGGAGGTCTAAGGACTTCCGAAGCCGGGAAAAGCCCGTCCGCCCCTCGGCGGGCGGGCTTTTTTTTAATTTTACCGTTACGGTATCCGGCCGGGGATATCGCCCGACGCGGGTGTTTCACGCAAACCACCCGGGGCGGACTCCAGTCTGCGCGGAAAGGATTCCATGTCCCTCTTGTCCAAATCCGGCGACTCCCTCCTCAAGGCTTCCGACTCCGCCCTGCTCATCGTCGATATCCAGGAGAAATTCCGCCTTGTGATCCAGGGCATGGAAGATCTCATCGCACGTGCGGAAATCCTGGTGCGCGGAGCCGTGCGTCTGGGCATACCGGTATTCGCGACGGAGCAGTATCCCAAGGCCATGGGAGAGACGGTGCCGGAACTCAAGGAGTGGCTGCCCGACAATCAGGAATACTCGCCCAAACTGTGCTTCAGTTCCTTTGGTTGTGAATCCTTCGCCAAAAACCTGGCCGCGAGCAAGCGCAGGCAAGTGGTGGTGGTCGGGATCGAAACCCACGTTTGCGTGATGCAGACCGGATTGGAATTGCTGGCGGCAGGATACGGGGTCTACGTGGCGACGGACGCGGTTTCGTCCCGCAAGGGCGCGGACAGTGAGGCAGGATTGAATCGTTTGGAAAAGCACGGAGCGGAATTGGTGACGACGGAGATGGTGGTGTTTGAATGGCTGCGGGCGGGGGGTACGCCGGAGTTCAAGGAGCTGCAGGCGCTGATCAAATAGCCCCTGCTTCCCTTTCTCACTCCATGA
>JBDSIO010000285.1:0-6630 GCA_039917895.1 Fibrobacteria bacterium
GCATGGAGAGACGGATCTCGACATAAGCGGTTTCGCCCGGACCCATGCTGGCGATCCGCTGCATGAAGATGTTGGGCCGTTCCTGCAAGAGCAGGGCCGCCTGACCGCCCTGCTGTTTGATGGAGTCGTATCGGGCCTGGGCCTTTTCCCGATCCATGATTTTCGCCACGTATAAAGAGTCGTGATATTGGTATTTCATCCCATGGATCGCGCCTTGGTCGGGAAGCGGGAACAGGTAGACGACTTCGGACTTGGCTCTGAACGGGTTGACGAAGCGCTGGGTCACCACTGCCTGGGCGATGGCATCGGTCACAACCACATTGACCCGGGTGAATGCGGGGGAAACCGCCACCTGCTGCTTCGTCTCCGGATCGAGCATACCGCATAAGGGACCATGCAGGGAGTCGAGCGGGATCTGGGAGAAGGATGCCTGGGCGGAGGCGAGGAGGAGGAGAAAGAGGAGGAAGCGGAAGAAGTTCTTGCCGATCATGATCTGGCTCCGGATGAAGATACCGGAGCTTATAACAAAACGCGTGCCAGCTGATTCCCGGCCAGGCGAGGTCGCCAGCCGGGGTTTTTTGAACGGAATGGCGGTCCGGAAGCGCTCCAGGCCGCAAATACTTGCGGTAACCGGAGCCAGCTGGTCAAAGCTTGAAGCCAATGACCACGGTCCTCGCTTCCCCCCTGAACTTTTCGAAAGGGAAGCCCGCCTTTCAGGACACGCCGACGGTTTTCGACAATTTGTTGTAGAGTCCGAACATCATCAGGCTGGGAACCCAATGGGCCACGAACAGGCTCCACTGTTTTTTGCCTAGAATCTGCAGGAGCAACGAAACGCCGATGGCCCCCAACGCCGCGCCTACGAAGAGCAGGGTGGGCGTTCTCGAGGCCGCGGTTTCCGTGATCCGCCTGATTTCCTTGCCGCCTTTTTCGGCGGCATCTTTCGCCTTTTCCGTCAAATGTTCCGCATCCGCCCACGCTTGGGTCGCATTTTCCATGGCCGTCTCCAGGTTATCCGGACGCAAACACGTCCGTGACATGAAACTACGTTCGGAAACGGGAGGGGGGATGGAAACTTCGCCTGGCCGCTGATGGACCCGAACTAGCGCTTCGGTCCCGAATACAGGTACTTCGGCCGCACGATGGGTATGCCCTTGCCGCCGCGCGCTTCCTTGCGCTCGTACACGATCTGGCCCGCGATGCCGACGCAACGTGACAGGCCGAAAAGCACGGTGTAGTAGTTCTCGTCCGTGAGGCCGTTGGCGCTCAGCAGGCAACCGGAAACCGCGTCCACGTTGGGATAGGGGTCGGCGGCCTTGCCTTTTTTCTTGAGGATCTCGCTGCCTACCTTGCGGAGGGTAACCGCCAGGCGGAAAAGCGGGTCCTTGGGGGCGATGGTTTCGCCCAAAGCGTATTGGACCGTGGCGCGCGGGTCTTCCACGCGCAACACCGCATGGCCGAATCCGTAGAGGACGCCGCCCTTGGCGAGCAGGTTCTCGACGTACTCGTAAACGACCTTCTCGTCGCTCGGATCCTTGATATCCTTGCTGATGTCCTTGAGGAAGCGCAGGCATTCCTGGTTGGCCATGCCATGCAGCGGTCCCGCGAGGGCGGCCATGGCGCCCACCAAGGAGCCGAACATGTCCTCGTGGCCGGAAGCGATGGCCTTGCCCACGAAGGTGGACAGGTTGCCCCCGCCGTGATCGAAATGCAGGATGGCGAAAACCTTCATCAGGCGTTCCAGATCCTTGGACGCGCCGGGCGCGCCCAGCATGTGCACGAAATTTTCGATCCAGCCCAGTTCGGGCTTGGACGGGATGAGATCGCCCCAACCGGAACGGATGCGGTAGATGGCGGCCACGGCTTCGGGAAGCTGCGCCACCACGTTGAAGTAGTCCTTGGCGTAATCGCCCGTTCCGCCGTACATGCCCATCACGTTGATGGCGGCCAGGAACCACTTCATGGGGTGCCCCTGCTTGGGCAGGCTGCGCAGATGATCGATGACGCCGGGATGCAGCTTGGAGTGCGCGACGATCTCGGCTTTGAAGGCCGCAAGCTGCGCCGCGTCGGGCTTCTCGCGCTTCAAAAGGAGATAGATGATCGCTTCCGGCTGCTGGTCCGCGAGGTCCGCGATGGCGTAGCCGCCGTAGAACAATCCCGTCATGGGATCGACGTGGCTGTTGGGGCAGGTGCCAACCGGAAAGCCGCGCAGCCCCGTGTCGAGGTGCTCTTTGGTGATGGAGAAAAGTATTTCGCTCTCGGACATCTCGGATTCCTTCCGGCCGGCGGCCGTTTTATGTTCCCTGGGTTTCCTTAGACGGCATCGGCGAGCAGTTTGGCGAATTCCGAGCACTTCACCTCGCGCGCGCCTTCCATGAGGCGGGCGAAGTCGTAAGTCACGGACTTGGCGCCGATGGTCTTCTCCAAGGCGCGTTCGATGGCGTCGGCGGCCTCGTGCCACCCCAGGTGATTGAGCATCATGACGCCGGAAAGCACTACGGATCCGGGATTGACCTTGTCCAGGTTGGCGTACTTGGGCGCGGTGCCGTGCGTGGCCTCGAAAATGGCGTGGCCGGTGAGGTAATTGATGTTGTCGCCCGGGGCGATGCCGATGCCGCCCACCTGCGCCGCCAACGCGTCGCTCAGATAATCGCCGTTCAGATTCGGGGTGGCGATCACGTCGAAATCCTCGGGACGGGTCAGGACCTGCTGCAGCGTGATGTCCGCGATGGAATCCTTGATGACGATGCCCGCTCCGGGCCGGCCTTCGGGGATCCTGCACCAGGGACCGCCGTCGATCTCGACCGCGCCGAACATGTCCTTGGCCACCTGGAAGCCCCAATCGCGGAAAGCGCCTTCGGTGTACTTCATGATATTGCCCTTGTGCACCAGGGTCAGGCTCTTGCGCTTGTGCAGGATGCAGTAGCTGAGGGCGCTATGTATTAGGCGCTCGCTGCCCAGGAAGCTGATGGGCTTGATGCCCACGCCCACCTGCACCGGAGCCGGACGCGCCGGGGCGCCGATGGACTCGAGCTTCTTCTGCCAGTCTTGCGAGGCCTTCTCGGTACCGAAGCGGATCTTGGTGAATTCCTTCGGGAACTCCTTGGCGATGAAATCCAGGATCTTTTTGGCTTCGGGGGTGCCGGCGGCGTACTCGATGCCGGCATAGATGTCTTCCGTGTTCTCGCGGAAAATGACCATGTCCACCTTGCCCGGGTTCTTTACCGGGGAGGGCACGCCCGTGAACCAGCGCACTGGGCGCAGGCATACGTAAAGATCGAGGATTTGGCGCAGGGCCACGTTCAAGGAGCGGATGCCCTTGCCGACCGGCGTGGTCAGAGGGCCTTTGATACCGACCAGGAATTCCTTGAATGCCTCCAGGGTCTCGTCCGGAAGCCACTCGCCTTCGCCGTACACCTTGAGGGACTTCTCGCCCGCGTACACTTCCATCCATTCGATTTTGCGCTTGCCGCCGTACACTTTGCGAACGGTCTCGTCGAAGACATGTTGGGAGGCTTTCCAGATGTCAGGCCCGGTTCCGTCCCCTTCGATGAAGGGAATAATGGGTCGGTCGGGAACCTTGAGCTTCATATGCGCGTCTACGGTGATTTTCTCGCCCGCTTTGGGCACGGTCACTTTTTTATAGTCAGCCATGGATTTTCCGGTCGTTTTGAGGCAATGGGGCAGTTAGGTATGCTAGAGGAAATATAGTATGGGTGCGGGGTTTCCAGCAAAATTCGGAAGTGTCCTAAGTTCAAATTCTTATCGGATCAAGTGCCGCTAAATCAATGGTTTTGAGTGTGTTACATCACTTCCACCATGGCGAATGGTTTGTACAATAGAGAGAATCCTTGCAAGGGCACAAACGAGTAGCATATTGTAAAAACAGGCGGTTTTTTCTATGTACTTAACAAAAATTTTCCTGATTCTTAAAAAATTTAAGACAAAAGGAGGAAAAATGGGATACAGCGCCAAAGCCGTTGCCAATTACTTCCTTGGAAAAGCCGAAGCGGAGGGTGAAAAGCTCTCTCCAATGAAAATCCAAAAGCTCGTCTACTTTGCCCATGGTTGGCATCTCGCGATTTATGGACGTCCGCTGATAGATGAGGAGATCCAGGCGTGGCAATACGGCCCCGTTATTCGCTCCCTCTACCATGAATTTAAAGAATACGGTAATTCGTCAATTCTCGGGAAGGCCTCCGAGTGGGAAATCAAATTTCCCATGATCAAAAACATTACACCGGGTATAGATGACGCGGAAACCATGAGCCTCCTGGATAGAGTTTGGGAGGTCTATAAAAAATATTCCGCGGTCCAGCTTTCAAACCTGACCCATATTACCGGATCCCCATGGGAGAAAACTTGGGGTGCGACCGGAGCACCCAAGAATACACCGATCCCAAATGAGCTAATTGCGGGGTATTTTAAATCAATTGGGAACAAGGCTGAAGCATAAAATGGGAAACGGCGACGGCAATCCCAAATCGGATCCTACCGCTACCCCCGTAAAAAAATCCCCGTTATCAATCTTGGACTTGATGGACATTTCAAGTCCCGCCATCGTTCCGACGGCTCCCGATCCATTGACGAGAGGAGAAATGGATGAATGGGACAAGATTGAAAAGGGACTTCGAAATAAGGATTTTTTTGAGAACATCAAAGCACGTAGACGTACCTCAAGATGTCTTTTTTGGATGGTCGCGGCGTGGTTGGCGATGGATATTCTGATCATTCTTCTCGAAGGATTTGGAGGATATAAATCCCATGCCTTCCATCTCGACTCCAATGTATTGATCACCCTCATCACCTCGACAACCGCGGGCGTATTAGGCCTTTTCGGAATTGTGACTCGGTATCTTTTTCCACCCCCTCATAAGCATTAAGATCTTGCGACGATAGCCGCTTGCACGGCCTTGTGTTCTTTCCAAATGGATCCGCAAACGACTCTTTGACGAATAGAGGCCGAAGGTGTACAATTTTCGTATGCACAAAAACCCAATGCGGAGGGAGAGGGTGTCGAACCCCACCGCTGCGCTAACAGCGGGTCCCTGGAGATGTAAAGCCTCGTTAACCAGACCGCTGGATGGGCCTCCCTCCCTATTGGGTTTTTGGAAAATAGAGGCCCTACCCTCCAAAGGGAAAGCAGGGCCGGATGATAGCGAGATTAGCGCTAGATGCGCAGAACACGCTTCGGCGGGCGGTAAAAGACCGTCTGCCTCGTTTTCTTCGTTTTTATCAGGGGGTTTTTAAGTAACTTCTTACTCATAGCCCATCTACTCCTCCTTCATTCGTACGTTGGTGGTTAAATGGGTCCTGGTGCCTTGGCTGCCTGAGCCGCAAAACTTTCGGCAGTCAAGAGCACCTCAATTCAAACGTGCCGCGGGACCCTCGCGGCACATTTTTTTATCCCTTCACGAAATAACCGCTATCCGAGGCGGCAATCTCCCCCTGCTTCTTCATCATGGCTATCGATGTGCGAATCGACATATAAAGGGACTGCTCGTCTTTCATGGGCCAACCCTTGGCAATGTAGGCGGCCTTGATATCCATCGGCTTGATACCGCCGCCGCTTTCCCGAATGACGGCCTTGACCCTATCCTTTACCAAGGCGGGGACCCCGAAAGCTGATGGTTTGGGCTGGGCTTGAGTAACATTTGAGTTACCTGGCAAATGTTGTGGGAACATAGCCAACAAAGGCCCAACCGCGCTTTCGAGCCGGTCCACAAAGCTCTCGAGGTTAGAGAGGGCCTCTCCCAATCCGGCCACCCGCTCTTTAACTTCCGCGATTTGGACTTTGATGTCCTTGAAGCTCGAACTGTTCATGAGGGTGTACTCCTTTGGATCTAAGTATAAAAACTAATTGGGGCTCCGTGTGGTGTCGGTTCAGATTTTGTAGTGTGCACAAACGAGTACCACACAAATTAATGGGCACGGTAATTGCTTTTGAAGTGTATTTCGGTATATTCTAATGCAATGATGGTTGGTCGCAAACGGGCTGTGTGCAGGTTTTTTTTGCCCGAGGATTTAGCCCGCAGGGTGACTTTAGACTAAGCGGGCATTGAAGGAAGGCGAGATCGGAGGGGTTTGGCTCGAATAAGGACACCACCGAAGATTCCTCGGCATATTGCGCATCTGACGTGTGTTTTGGTAATCAGAAAACCACACCGGACAAGGAAATCCAAAGGCAATAACGGAAGACCTTGGGGCTTCCAGCCGCGGCCGATTCAATGATCCGCCGCGCATGCGACATTTTGACCAGATTGGGGCTGGGCGCCGTCCCCCACCGCTTCACCCGGTATCCAGCCAACGTCTTCATCCATCCGTCCATTCCGACAACCAACAACCGATTTCGGTTAAAGCAAAACCGACTAAGTCCGTGTCCTACCCCTCCGATAGATCGGCATGCATTTCTTATTCCGCACCTAAAACGTCAAACGCAATTTCCGCCTGACCCAGCTGATAGACCCACACATTTCTTAATCGCCCACGCAATGGAAACCGGTCGCCCTTCCCCACCGAGGCCATCCCCTCGCGCCTCCCCAGCTCCCAAGTCGGCTGCGAATTTTCGCAACCGACCCGGACGCCGAAGCCTACCCAGCGGCGGGCGGGCCCGGTGCGCATGGGCGGCGC
>JBDSIO010000286.1:0-11740 GCA_039917895.1 Fibrobacteria bacterium
TCGCCTTTGAGCTTCCAGGGCAGCGCTCCATCCTTGCCGATTCCACGCTTGCGGTCCATCGCCACGACCACGCTGAAGGTGCCCGCGCCGCCTGTTTTACCGGGTCCTTGCAGGGGATCGGGTAAGCTGGACAAGCCAGGCAGGCCGGGCGATCCCGTTCCTTCCGTCATCGCTAAACCGCCACCGGGAATTTAATGAAGGGATGATGCTCGTATCCGGAGATTTTGAAGTCCTCGTAGGCCAGGTCAAAGAAGGATTTGGCCGCGACTTCGAGCCGGGGAAGGGCGTTGGGCTTACGCTCGAGCTGGATCTTCACCCCGTCCACGTGGTTGAGGTAAATATGCGCATCGCCAAGGGTGTGGGTGAGGATGCCCGGTGTCAGCTGGCATTCCCGGGCGAACATGGTGAGCAAAAGGGCATAGCTGGCGATGTTGAAGGGCACGCCCAAGGCCATATCCGCGGAGCGCTGGTACATCTGCATATCCAACCGGCCGTTGACGACGTAGAACTGGAAGAAGGCGTGGCAGGGGGGCAGAGCCATCTGATCGAGGTCCGATACGTTCCAGGCGCTTACGATGATGCGGCGGGAATCCGGATTACTCTTGAGAGTATCCAGGGCGATTTGGATCTGGTCGACCGCTTCCTTACGGAACGCGCCGGTTGCCTTATCCTCGACGTACTTGGGCCACTTGCGCCATTGGTAGCCATAGATGGGACCCAGTCCGCCATCTTCACGGGCCCAGGCGTTCCAGATGGGCGTGTACTGTTTGAGCCCGTCGTTGATGTTGGTCGAGCCCTTCAGAAACCACAGCAGTTCGCGCAGCACCCCGTCGAACAGGACCTTTTTGGTGGTCAGCAAGGGAAAGCCTTCGCGCAGATCGTATTTGCCCTGCAGTCCGAACAGGGAAATCGTCCCGGTGCCGGTCCGATCCTGCTTTTTTTCACCGTTTTCGAGCACCAGTCGGAGAAGATCCAGGTATTGCTTCATGGGATGGGCAAAAGGTAAAAAAAGCGCCCCCCGGGAGAGAGGACGACTTAACACCGGGCCATCCCTTGAAGGATGTGAAGGTCGTGAAGTCAGGGAAAGGGACGCGGTCCTCAGTTCTACAAACCGCAAGTCCCGGTCATGCCGGGGCCGCGCCGCGCCAATCGCCGGTCTCGCCGCCCGGCAGCATGTCGCACGAGGCCACCCATAGGAATTCCAGGCAGCCCGTGGCCGTATCATAGGCCGGCTCGCAAGCCAGACGGCAGCCGCGCCGCAGGGCCTCGCGAAGTCCGATGGGGCAAGCCTTCAGGATTTCCCCGCCATCTCCGAGTCCCGTCTCCGTGACTTCAGTGGGTGACGCGTTGGTGCGGGCCGGCGCCGCGGTCCCCGGGACACAAGAACCGGAGGGGAATGCGGTGCGGGCTTCCACCTCCAGATCCGGATGGAGCCCATGGAGATCCATGAGGCGGCTCCAGTCCTGGGCGGCCTCAGGCGGCTGCGCGAGCATATCCTGGCCCAGAATGAAGCCTGGACCGTTGCGTTCGAGGAATCGGATCAGCCCCGTCCACAAGAGTCCGGCCAGCTTTTCCGGATTGCCACCGGGCGCAAAGACAGGCGCGCCCACTTCCAGGATACCTTCCCGCGAATAGCGCAAAGCCGTAAGCAGGGGGGATGAATGGAAGCGTCCCGCTTTGAGGGGATGAGACAAAAGATTGTCGCGATCGATACGCATAAGACGGCACACGGCCTGGAGCACGCCGTCCGCGGATCGCGCGGTGAGGAATTCACAGTACGGGACCGCTTGCGGCGACTGGATGCCTTCGGAACCGGGTACCGTCCAGCCCTTGCCCGCCGCGCGTTCCAGGGCCAGACATTCCTCCAGAGCTCCGATGTCGGATGCCAGGGACATACCGTGTCCATCCACCCGCAACAGAAGCTGGAAATGTCCGAGGGGAGCATGGCGTCGCGGGTATCCGGTTCTGAGTACGGGTTTTGATTGCATGTTCATCATGTTCAAGTCCTTGTTATGGCGGGGGTTTGCCGGCATCGTTCCACCGCCCTTCAAGATACGGGTCTGTTGTTTCAACGGGGTTTACCCCCAAAGGAGACCCTGTTGCTTTCCGGTTACCCATTGCAAGAGGTTACCCGCTGCAAGACGGAATCGCCCGAATCCCCCTTGGATTCGATCACGGGGCCTCGGGCCATCCCGGCTACCATCGATAGAATCCTAAACAGGGGATTCCGGCGCGTTACCGTGCCATTGCGGTTAAGTTACAGGGGGGTTAACAGGGAGTTAACAGGGAGTAAAGCCGCTGCCAACATGTGTTGGGACAATGTTTATAGCGGGGCTCCAACCACCAGCGAGGATCTAGTCGCCTTGGAAGCCTTTACCATCGTCGCTTGTCTCGATTTCCTCTAGGCGGCATGGGGCGACGCCTTTTTATACTTTACCATTAAGTCATATATTCGCTGGCCTATACCGTCCAATCAGAATCGTCGCGGAGGAAATCGAATGAGGGGCTTAAGAATCCTGCCCGCCATGGCCTTGGGGCTGTGCATGGGGATGCTCCAAACCGGATGCGGCTCCGACCCGAGCGGAACCGACGAAGGCAAACAGGACGGAACTTACATGGTCGCCCAAATGAACGGAAAGCCGTGGCGGGGGGTGGAAGTCTATTATTTCGTGAAGCCTACCGAAGATCCCGCCTCGAACAGCGCCTCCTTGATCGGGGGTCTCAACCTGGTCTCGTTTTGGTTCTCACTCGCAACCGACCGGCCCGACAGCGTGGCCTTGGAAACCATTTTCGGGAAAAACTTCGGCGGCTTTGAGCAGGACGGAAACAGGTATTACACCCAATCCGGTTATATTAAAATCAACCGGGTTTCCAGTTCGCAGGTGGAGGGAACTTTCGCTTGCGATATGGTTGCGACGGACGATTCCGGGGAGCCGCGGAAGGCCATGCACGTGACGGATGGGAAATTCCTGGCCAAAGTAGCGGTTCTGCCGAGGTGAAAACACCCGGCCAGTAACTCCGCCAACCGGACCATCTACCGGCCCCGGCCCGCGCAGCCGGCGTACGCCCGCGCGGACCGATTCAACACCCGGTCAGGCCTCGTGGCGCTTTTCTTCGGAAATCCGGAGTTTGTTTTCGTCGGCATGATGCTTGACCACACGCGCCTGCACGTGGAAGATCACCTCTTCGGCGACGTTGGTCGAAAGATCGCCGATGCGCTCCAGATTGCGGCTGATGCGCAGGAGCTCCAAGGCCATCTCAATCGAGGTCGGATCGTTCTTGACCAAATGGATGGCCTCGCGCGTGTTCGCGCGGTTCAGTTCGTCGATGATGTCGTCGGTCTCGAGCACGGTGCGGGCCAACTGCAGGTTTTTGGTGAAAAAGCTCTCGCAGGCATCGTGCAACATGGTCTGGCCGATGTTGATCATCTTGGGAAGTTCCATCAGGCCGTGCTTCTCGTGGAAACCCGCGACGCTGATGGCCGACTGGGCGATGTTGATGCAATGGTCGCCGATGCGTTCCAGATCGTTGTTGATCTTCTGGATCGCGAGCATGAAACGCAGGTCGATGGCCACCGGCTGGAAAAGCGCGAAAAAGTCGGCCACCCCGTGATCGATGTCGATCTCGAGATTGTTGATCATCCTCTCATTGGAAAAGCACTTCTCAGCCAGGGCCTTGTCCTCTTCCAGCAAGGCGCGGGTGGAATACAGGAGCGATTCCTGGGTGAGCCGCGCCATCTTTTCCAGCGTGGCCTTGAGATTGTTCAGCTCTTTTTCAAAATGGCGTTCCATTGCGACTCCCCTAAATTTTTGAACCCATGGCTCCGTCGAGCGTTTCAAACGCTCGGTACGACCCATGCCACGCATCTATAAATGCATAGGTCCGTCGAGCGATTCAAGCGCTCGGTACGACCCATGCCACTCAACTCATAAATGCATAGGTCCGTCGAGCGTTTCAAACGCTCGGTAGGACCTATGCCACTATCCGAACCGACCGGTAACGTAATCTTCCGTCTGCTTTTCCTTGGGAGAGGTGAAGATCCGCTCGGTCAAATCGAATTCCACCACTTGTCCCATGTAGAAAAAAGCCGTGTAATCGCTTACGCGCGCCGCTTGCTGCATATTGTGCGTCACGATGACTATGGTATAGGTGCTTTTGAGCTCGTAGATGAGTTCCTCGATCTTGGCCGTGGCGATAGGATCCAGGGCGCTGGCCGGCTCGTCCATCAGCAGCACTTCCGGATCCACGGCCAGGGCGCGGGCGATGCACAGGCGCTGCTGTTGTCCGCCGGAAAGGGACAGGGCGCTCTTCTTGAGTTCGTCCTTGACCTCGTCCCAGATGGCGGCGCGGCGGAGGCTGACCTCGACCAGTTCGTCCAGCTTGGCCTTGTCGCGCATGCCGTGGATGCGGGGACCATAGGCGATATTGTCGTAGATCGATTTCGGGAAGGGATTGGACTTCTGGAAAATCATTCCGACCTTCTTGCGCAACTGCACTTCGTCGACCTTTTTGTTATAGATGTCGACGTTGTCCACGAAGACCGAACCCCCGATTTTCACGTTGTCGATGAGGTCGTTCATGCGGTTCAGGCTGCGGAGGAAGGTGGATTTACCGCAACCGGACGGTCCGATCAGGGCCGTGACCTTGTATGCCTTCATGTCCAGGCTGATTCCCTTCAAGGCATGCTTGGACCCGTAGTGGAGATTGAGATCCTTGGTGTAAAGCTTGGCGTACTGGGGTGCGGTTTCCATGGGTCTCCGGTTCCTGTCGAAGTTAAGCGAACATCCGGCGCTTGCGCAACCGGTATCGCATGAAAATGGCGGAAAAATTCAGGGTGAAAGTGAGCAACAAAAGCACCAAGGTGGTGGCGTATTGGATTCCCAGGGTCTTCTCCACGTCGGTGGATTGGGTGGTCATGATATAAAGGTGGTAGCCCAATTCCATGAACTGGTCGGTGACATGGGTGGGAAGGTTGGGCAGGAAGTAAGCCGCGCCGGTGAACAGGATGGGGGCCACTTCGCCCGCTCCGCGGCTCACCGCGAGGATGGCGCCCGTCAGGATCCCGCCCACGGAATTGGGGAGCACCACGCGCCAGATGGTCTGCCATTTAGTGACGCCGAGCGCGAGAGATGCCTCGCGAAGGTCCCGGGGCACGGTCTTGATGGCCTCCTCTACTGAGACGATTACCACGGGCAAGGTGAGCAGGGCCATGGTCAGGCTGGCCCATAGGATATTGGGCTGCGCCCAGTGCAGGGTGCCGGGCGAGAAAATTTTATCCAAAGTTCCGCCCGTGAACTGAACGAAGAATCCCAATCCGAAAAGGCCGAAGACGATGGCGGGGATGCCCGCCAGGGTGTTTACGGCGAAGCGGATGAACTGGGCGACTTTCGATCCCCGCGAAGTGTATTCGCTCAGGTAGATGGCCGTAATGGTGCCCACGGGCACGCCTACCAAGGACATGATTACGACCAGCATGAAGGTGCCGATGATGGCGGGATAGATTCCGCCTTCGGTCATGCCCCCGGAAGGCGCCTGGGTCAGGAACGCCCAGGTCAGATGGCTATGCCCACCCCAGATGATGGTGCCCATGATCCATACGACCACTGCTACCGACGCAAATGCGCAGCAGGCGGTGAAGGTAACTACGACCTTGCCGATGACGATCTTGGTCCGCGTCATGTCAAATACCCTTGAACTTCTTCATCATGCGGTTGCGGATGAAGAACTCCGCGATGGCATTCAGACTGAAGGAAATCACGAAAAGCAGGGCGCCCACGAAAAAGAGCACCCGGTAGTGGGTGTCCCCGAAGACGACCTCGGCCATTTCCGCGCCGATGGTGGCCGATAGCGTGCGGACGGGATCTGTGAGAGCGATGGTCAGCAAGGCCGCATTGCCGGTGGCCATCAATACGATCATGGTTTCGCCGAAGGCCCGGCCGAAACCCAGTATCATGGCGGCGAAAATACCGGGAGTGGCGGAAGGCAGGATGACGAAAAAGGCTGTTTCCCATTTGGTGGCGCCAAGGGCCAGACTGGCTTCGGTCATCACCTTGGGAACGGCGTTCAGGGCGTCTTCGGAAACGGTGTAGATGATGGGGATGACCGCCAGGGCCATGGCCACGCCACCCACGAAGGCGTTCAGGCGGAACTGGTATCCGAACAGGTTTTGCAGCAAGGTGGCCATAATCACGAGCGCGAAAAAACCGATGACCACGGAGGGGAATCCCGCGAGGACCTCGATGATCGGTTTCATCGACTCCTTGGCCCATTTGGGCGCGAAGTTAGATGTGTACAATGCGGCAAAGATCCCGATGGGAGCGGCAAGCAGCAGTGCGACCAGAGTCACTTTAAGGCTGCCCATCAGAAGGGGGACGATACCGTATTGGGGATTCAGGGACACGGGTTGCCAGTTTTTGCTGACCAGGGTCTTGGGATGGAAATTATCCTGGTTCTGCTCCAACTCCGGGGCTTCGACAATCTCCGGCGCGGTGGGATCCACGCCGTAGGTCTCCGCCTCTTCCACCTGGGACTGGTGCATGGCGGCCTTGACTTCGCTGAAGAACAGCGGAATGGCTTCGCGGAAGATGAAGATGAAGATCAGGGCGATGAACAACAGGGAGATGAACGCCACGCCCTGAATCGATTTTTCGATCGCGAATTCGCCCGCCCGCATGGGCTTCTTCATGGTCAGCACCTTGCGGCTGGGCGGAGGCAGGATCGGCGGTTCGACCGTCGCGGTTGTCGAAGCGGTTCCGGCGGAAGGGCCTGAAGTGCCTGAAACGCTTGGGATTGCGGAAGAAGAAGGGCCGGCCCCATAGGGGGCCGAGCCGTTGGATCCGGTTTCGCCACTTTTTTCCGCGGGCGGCTCGGGCCGCCGCGGCAGTCGGGTGGACATGGGAATTCCTTTCACCTCCGGCTTATCGGAGGCTTCTGCGATTTTCATTTTACGGGGAAATATCCGACTTCGGTCACAATGACCTGGCCTTCAGGGCTCAGGGTCCAGTCGATGTATTCCTTGAGAGCGCCGGTGGGACGGCTCTTCAGGTACATGTACAGGTAACGCGTAATCGGGTAACTGCCGTTCTTCACGGTCTCGGCAGTGGGCTCATAGGCGGTCGAACCCTCATCCTTCTTGATCTTCGCGAACTTCAGGCCCTTGGCATATGCCGCGCCGCCGAAGCCGATGCCCAGCTTGTCCTTGGAGACGGCATTCACCACCGCGGCGGTGCCGGGCAGGGACTGTACTCCCGGGGCGAAATCCTGGCCTTTGAGCACGTTGTCGCGGAAATACACGTAGGTGCCGGAGTTGTTCTCGCGCCCGTAGAGGACGATCTTGGCGTCCGGACCTCCCACGTCCTTCCAGTTGGTCAGCTTGCCGGTGTAGATGGCCTTGACCTGATCCAGGCTGAGCTCCGAAACGGGGCTGGCTTCGTTCAGGTACACGGCCAGGCCGTCGCGGGCCGAGGGCACTTCCACGCCCAGGGAGTTGAAGCGCTGCTTCAGCTTTTCGCGTTCGGAAGCCTTCATCTTGCGCGAGGCGTCGCAGATGTCGGTGGTGCCATTGATAAGGGCGGAGATGCCCGTTCCGGATCCGCCGCCCGTGACCTGCACGGAGACGTCGGGGTGGGTGGCCATGTATTTCTCGGCCCAGCGTTGGGCGAGGATGACCATGGTGTCCGATCCTTTGACGGTGATGACCTGGGCGGCTCCGGCCAAGGTGGCCATGGCGAGCGCGGCTGCGGCGAATATCGACTTGTTCATTTTCATTGCTCCTGAAAGTATTCGTTTCATGTTATCCATCAAGCCGCCGGCGGTTTCACCGGCGGCGCTTAACCGTTTCAGAACTTAACCTGCATGCGAACGGTGAATTGGTTGTTCTCGAAATCATCCGACCACTTCTTGAAGGTCGCCGAGCCTGCCGCATTGGACCCCACGGCGGCTGAATTGGCCTTCTCGTTCATGTTGATGTCGTAGTTCAGGGTGAAGCGAACGGCGTCATCCCAGAAGTAATTCCATCCCAGTCCTATGGTCGACAATGCGAGGTCGTTGACGTTCAATTTGGAGGTCCGCAGCTTGCCGATATCGTCGCCTTCGGCGTCCGTGTTCGGATCGAACATGTCGTAACGGACGGCGATTTGGTTCTTATTGCCGATATTCTGCACGGCCATGACGTACCACGAGGCCACGTTCCGCAAGTAGATTCCATTGGTATCGCCCAGGGTATAGAGTCCGGTGTTGCCGTTCACGCTCGCCCATTCGCCCCACCAGTATTCGCCGCGCAGAGAGATGCCGCCGAGGACGGGGATGTCATAGTAGAGCTGGGCGTCGAGGCCCGTGAGGTTACGGTCGTAGGTGTCCAGGGCGGCTTTTCCGGTAGTATTCTTCCAAGTGAGGGTATCCCCTGCCTTGCCGACTTCCGCGACCTTGCCGGTCGAATTGGTCACCTTGCCGAAGTAGCCGGAGAGGCCCCCGTCAATTGCCAGATTGATGTCGTAGAAGGGAAAGGCGAAGCCGAGGCGGCCCGCGTAATCCCGCTCATTGTCGTTTTCGTTCAGGCCCGAGCCCAGGCCCGTGAACGCGCCGGCCTTGAAATTGATGTGCTCGAGGAAGCCCAGCTTTTCCGTGCCCGCGAATTCGATCATGGCGCCGAGATCCTTTTCCCCCGGCATCAGGATCTGGCTGCCGCGCGTGCGTTCGGGTACTTCAATCGCGCTGGAGCTGTAACCGACTTCGAAGCCGAAGGGGCGGTCCATTACACCGGCCGTCAGGCTGAACGCCTTGAGCCAGGGTTCGGTGATCTGGGCATTGACGTCCTTGATGGCGAAGCCGGTCGGCAAGGCCTCGAGTTCAAGGACATAGCGGCTGGTGGCGCCCTGGTAGGTGGTCTTGAGGCGCGCCCGGCGGATCATCATGCGTTCCTGAGAGGTGGCCGTGAAGCTGCCGCCGTTGACGGATGCCTGGTTGAGGCTGTCGGCATACTGCCATTGGGCCTGGATATATCCGCCTACCTTGATTTTGGCCAGTTTGTCTACCGTGGCCTTGGTTTCCAGGAAGCTCTCATTCAGGCCTTCCACCTGGCCCTTGACATTGACCAAAGCCTCCTCTAGAGTCGCGCCCTGAGTCGATCCCTGGGGGACTGCTTCGGTCTTGGTGGTATCCCCGGACTGGGCGTTCGCGGCGCCGAGGGCCATGGACAGGAGGGACATTAGCATCAACTTATTCATCAATTACTCCTCAAATAAAGTTCGTAAAAGGACGCAGCATAAAGTCACCACCGGGTGTTTCAAACACATTTCAGAAGGGTTACCGTTCCGCTAAGACGGATGGGCGCGATATTCGCCGGAAGTCGCCTTATTCCAAGAACTTGGGCCGATTTTCCATTTCTGGAGTCCGATGCATGGGAGCGCATTTTCCCTTTCCATGACCCGACCATCCCCGGGAACCTGGCGGGAGCTCTTGGCGCGGGCCGCCTCCCGAGGTTACACGAAGCCATAGTAACCTACAGGTTTCGGTGGCCAACATGTTACGCTAATGTTTCAAAAGCATTACGAGACCTGGAATGGGAGCGAAGCGGCGCCATTCTGTGTTTATACTGTGTGGGCAGAGCAATGGAAACCGACAAGATGAGAGGATATCGGGCCTGAGTCTTCCAGGTACACCTGAGAAAGCCCGGGCCCAGCAAGATGTTGGAACGGATACTGAACGCATATTTGAAATGGTCGGGCAAAGGTTACCTCATCCCGTTCCTGGACGGCCTCTCGCACCTGGGGCGCCCTTCATCGGTCGCCTTTCCCATGGAACTAATGGAACAGGGGCTGGCCATCGTCCTCTCCGGGCTGAACAACACCATGGCCATCCAGAGTAACCTCGATTGGGTCTGGCCCCTTTGGGTGGAACGTCA
This sequence comes from Fibrobacteria bacterium, assembly GCA_039917895.1. GTDB lineage: Bacteria > Fibrobacterota > Fibrobacteria > UBA11236 > UBA11236 > Chersky-265. Next base: position 9,902 of record JBDSIO010000286.1, read on the forward strand.
GGTGGATCCCGACGGCGAGGAATTCATCCCCACGGCCATCAACCTCATCAAGACCAACCTCACCTGCCGCAACTGGACCTCTATCGGCCTTGAGGACAGCCCCCGGGAAGCCATGATCGACCCCGTGGGCATGCTGACCTTGCGGCCTTACGGTTGGTCCGTGTTCCCCTACGTGCGTTTGGAAGGCCGCGGGCACTATCCGCCGCGCCTCATGCCGAGGTGGCAGGCGTCCCAATCGCTTCTGGACGGATCCCTTCCTTGCGTCGTCACCCGCTACGATGTCGACCCGGCGTTGGAATGGAAATCGGAATCCATGGCCCTGGCGATCCAGGGCGACGAATTCATCGGGTTCTCCCACACTCTGGCCAATCGCTCGGACTCGCATCTCGCTGTGCGATTCGGTCTGGCCATCCGGCCCTACAATATGCTGACCATGGGCCACATCAATTCCATCCGCTATCAGGATCGGCTCTGGCGCGTCAACGGCCGCAATGGGTTGGTGCTGCTGGATGACCCGGACCGCACGGTGGTCTCGGACCGGCACCACGGGGACCCCCTTTTGCGGGACGTGCTCATCGCCGGGCGCACCAATCTTAAATCCCGATCCGGCATCGCCTGCGGCCAGGCGGAGTGGGATCTGGAGCTGGCTCCCGGTGAGACCCGGGTCATCGATGCCTTGGGCATGATGGGGGGTAGGATCTCCAAAGCGCCTGCTGCCACGCTGACCGGTATCACCCGCAAGATCCACTCGGACTCCCGCGCCCGTCAGCAGGAGCGCTGGCGGGATCTGCAAGCCGACGGCCTGCGCATCCGCCTGCCGGACGCGGGTCTGGAAGCAGCCTTCCTGGCGGTCAAGAACCACCTCCACGTCTTCGACGACGGGGATCATTTCTCTCCCGGAACCTTCCTTTACCACAACCATTGGTTCCGGGATTCGGCCTTCATCGCCTTGGCCTTCGAGAATCTCGGATTCGGATCCCGGGTGGAACCCAAGCTTCGCCTGTATCCCAGGCAACAGACTTGGGACGGATTCTTCAAGAGCCAGCGCGGGGAATGGGACAGCAACGGCGAAGCCATGTGGACGCTGGTGAATCACGTGAAGCGGGGCGGCAACCCCAACTTGCTGGATCAGTTCTACCCTTCGTTGATCAAGGGAGCGAAGTGGATAGCCAAAATGCGCAAGGGCACCCGGGGTGCGCCTTCACCGCATTACGGCCTCATGCCTCCCGGTTTCTCAGCCGAGCATTTCGGCCCCAACGACCATTATTACTGGGACAATCTGTGGAGCCTGGCCGGCCTGGAGGCGGCCCTGTGGGCGGCCGGCAAGCTCGGCAACACCCGCGACGCCGCCTGGCTGGAAGGCATGCTTTCCGATTACCGGGGCGACCTGAACGCTTCCATGGACTGGGCCTGGAAAAAATGCGGTCGCCGGGCCCTTCCCTGCTCCCCGTACCGGTCCCTGGATTCCGCCGCCATCGGAAACCTGGTCGGCGTCTCGCCCCTGGACATCGTGGACGTGAAGACGCCCTGGCTGGCCGGCACGGTGGATTTCCTGATGGAGAACAACCTGCGCGATGGGCTCTTCTTCCAACGCATCGTGCACACCGGCCTCAACCCCTATCTGTCCGTGCAACTGGCGCGCGCCTTGATGACCATGGGCGATCCGCGCTGGTTCGCCATCCTCGAGGCCCTGGTCAGGCGCGCCTCCGCCACCTTCACCTGGCCCGAAGCCATGCATCCCCGCATGTTCGGCGGCTGCATGGGCGACGGCGACCACGGCTGGTCCGCGGCGGAATTCGTGAACGTGATCCGCGACATGCTGGTTTCCGATCGGGGCGG
>JBDSIO010000287.1:0-19108 GCA_039917895.1 Fibrobacteria bacterium
CCGCCCTCGCCGTCGGGCGTGACGTTGGTGGTCCATACGGCTTCGGATACTCCCCTGCGGTGAAGTTCCCAAAGCTTTGCGCCCATGCGCTCGCCGATGGCGCGGGCGAAGGCCTGCTGATCGCGCAACAGGGCCGGGCTCACTGGCATTTCCAGCATGCCGGGTTCGATGGGCTCCTCCTGGTCCGCCTTTTCACCCTTGAGGATGACATTGGTGGGCTCGAAGGATTTTTCCTGGACGGCGATCTGGATGAGGCTCTTCACTTCCGCGCCTCCCAGCACTTCGAAGCAGTTGGCGCAGACCAGGATATCGCCCCAGGGCTCGCCTTCCAGATTCACGGGAATGCGGGTCAGGGAAACCTGATCCTGGCCCGTCTGGCACACTAGGCAATTTTTCATGGGGAGCCTCCTGGTTGAAGGAAAGCTAAGCATTTACGCCCGGGAATCAAACCAGAATGCGCATTGGCCGGACCATTTCCGCGGAGATGGTTATACCGTCTCCGGGAAACAGTTACACGGTTTCCTTGTACAGTTCCAAGTCTTGTTGGATTTTACGGAGTAGCCTGCCCTTGAGGCGGGACGAGCGCAGGTCCTCTTCGGGTATAGGCTTCCATTTCCCCGGGATGAGCACCTGGGAGTCGATGAACGCGTCGAGGGCGTCCTGGAGTTCATCCAGGCCCAGCTTGTCCTTCACGGCCATGATTTCGCCGATGATCCAGACCAGGCCGTCGCCGGTGAGCCGGTGTTCATGGTTGATGACGGCCGAGCGGTCGGCGATTTGGCGGAGGGTATCCTCCTCGTTGCCGTTGGCCGAGCGGCCACCCGCCATCCTGATCAAGTTGCGGTAGCGTTCCTGGAACTCGCCGATGTGGGCGACGCGGGCTTCGGTCATCTCCAGATCGCGTTTGCCCGCGTAGGAGGCGGCCATGATGCGGCAGAAACGTTCCGGTCCCATGTCGGCGGAAAGGCCCGCCTCCGCGCCGGCGTAGAAGCGGGGCAATTCGCGGAACAGGTTGCGGATGAGGAACACCGGGCGGTGGGTGATGCCGTCGGGAATCTTTTCCGGGCCCCTGGCCACCTTGAGATCCTCGAAGTAGGCCATGGCGCGGCGGAAAGCCGTGATGTCGTCGCGGGATTTGTCCATCAGTTTGGCGATGCGGGCGGTCGGGAATCCGATGCGCCAGAGCAGACGGCGGTCCCGTTCGTCCCGGAACTCTTTGTCGAATTCGGCCAGGCACGGCGCTTGGCGGAATTCGCGCAGCTTTTTCTTGGCGCCGGTAAGGACGAAGTCCGCGGATTGGGCGAAGGCTTGCACCATCAGGCGAGCCCAGTAGCGCTGTTCACCCAGGCTGGTGGAGTACCTGTCCACGTCCTCATAGCGGTACTTGTTGGATTTGGCCGCGAACTGGCGGATGGATCCGTAGTCGAGGATGGAACCGTCTGCGAGCACGTTGTCGCCGTCCCAGGACAGCCAATTGAAGATGTACTCCTCTTCCATCACAGCCGCCAGCTTGCCGTAGGATTTGGCGATCAGGTCCAGGCCCCGGGCGAAACGGGCCGCGGGCTCGGCGGACAGCTTCCAGAAGCCGTTGCGTTCCTGGCGGTCGAGGAAATATTCCATGGCGCGCTTGAGTTCGGCGTGGCGGCCCATCTTTAAGTAGCGGAACAGGTGCGCTGGCCGAACCAGATTGGGGGCGGTGCGTACGCCAACCGACGATCCATCGCCGTAGTCGATGACGGTGAGGCAGCGTTCGGTGGGAATGCCTTCGCGGTAGAAAATCTCGGACATGAGGGCGGAGCCGAGCATTTCGTCGAGGTCGGCGGTGCCGGAGGCGTAGCCGAAGCGGGTGCCGCCGGTGGGCAGCGGGCGGTTGGCTTCCGAGGCTCCGGGGCTGAGGATGGTGGCGCCGGTCCCGCGGCTGGACACGTCGAAAAGGATGCCGTTGGCGTCGAGAGTGCCGTTCCAGATGCTGCGGCCGTCCCCGGAGGTGCGGCCGCATTTGTCCTTATGCTGCAATTGCAGGTAGCGCGTGGCCATGAAGGCGCGGGGCTTGATGTGCGCGTTCTTCATGCGTTCGGGATGGGCCATGTCGTATTCATTCACGATCTGGATGGAGAAGGTCTCGAGGATCTTCGCTTCCAGGCGCGCGTTCAATTTGTCGTTATGGCCGGGCGGGACCAGCCCCAGCTCCCGGGCCAGGGGAAAGTTGAAATACAAAACCCGGCCTCCGGGTCGGACACGGGCCGGATAATCCACGTAGCCGTCGGGAGCGGTGTCGCGCCAGGGATGCGTGCCGTCGAGCAGGTCGAAGCGGGAATAGGATCCCTCTGATCCTCCGGGTTTAGCGGATGCGGAGGTTACGATCGGTTCGGAAGCCCGGGCCAACCGTGCCGTGGAAGGAGATGGACCGAAGTCGCGGGCGGACGCGGAAATGCCTCTTTGCCGTCGGCCCGGATTAAGCGGAGCGCGTGGGGAGCCCACTCGGGGCTCCTTTGGATTCTGGCGCGGATGCCGTGCGGGTCCGGTCAGGGAGGTATCCCCAGCACTTGCCGGACCGTGTGTTCCAACATCTTCGGGTTGAACGGCTTGCCCAGGAATTGGGCGTTCAAAAGGCAAAGGTCGTTGTGGAGATCGTCCGGTTGTTTGTTTCCGGACATGAACAGCACCTGGGTCTCGGGCCGGTAGAGTAGCATCTGCTCCGCCAACTCCGGACCGCTCATGGGCGACATTTCCACGTCCGTCAACAGGAGGTGGATGGGACCTTTATGATTGGTGCTGAGGAAAAGCGCGTCCACCCCATTGTCGGCGTCCATCACATCGTACCCGGAATGCTCCAGGAACAGCTTCATCACCGAACGCAAAGAACCCTCATCTTCAACCAGCAGAATTGTCTCGAATTGCATAGCTCCTTCAAAAACCCTACGGGCCGGTCCGTTTTTCGTGCGGTGCGGCGGACCCGCCCTCAGGTGCTTCCATTGTAGGGTAATCCCGACCCGAGGTCAAATAGGACGTGTTCGCAAACGCGCAAAATTTGCGTCTTTGGAGGGATTGACGGAGATCGAAAGCGCGTGGATTTTTCCGGAGCCGGGGTCAGTTCCGCGCGGGAAGCACCACGTCTACGGGGCGACCGATGGTGTCGATGGTGAGCCAGGCCCCGCCGAACCGCACCGAGGCATGGCCTTTCCGGAACGCACGGGCATGGCGGTAGACCGCTGGAATCGCGAAAACGCCGCGGGAGTCGATATAGCCGAACCGGCCCGAATCCAGCACCACGGCCCGGCCTTCGCTGAACGCATCCGCGCCGTCGAAGCGCGCGGGAATGATGATCCGGCCCGACGCATCGGCATAACCGAACTTGCCCTCGATGCGCTGAGGGTGGAGTCCGGAGTCGCCACCGATCCCGGACTCCCGACGCGCGGGGTTTTCGGGACTGGAGCGGGAAACCACCGTGGCGGTGAGTCCGGCCAGGGAAGCCAAAACCAGTAACATGCCCAGGGCCAACAGGCCTTTGTGAAGCGAAGCGGTCTTACGACCCAATGTTCCCGGCATGGTGCTTAGACGTCTTGAAGCAGGGGTTGGTAATCCAATGGTTATTTCTCACGAGTCGGGACGGGAAAAAACGAAAAAAGCATCGCCTTTCCCAAGCTGAGTCTTAGGGATTCCTCTGAGGGGAGCGGTTGGTATGGACGTCGACGGCAGTCTCAATACCGGAATGTGAGGCAAATCAGGGCAAGACCCTCAAAAGACTGAAGCATTGCCAGGCGACTTCTCCTACGCTTTCTCCGTCGTATTTTATACTACCGGGTTCGGTATTAATATAATTTTGGACATGGCGCCCCCGATCGGCGGCGATACTTACAGGGCGGATAAGGGCGGACAGGGCGATGAGTACGGAAAAAATACCTACGATCCTGGTGGTTGACGACATCGCGTCGAACCGCACCCTAGTCAAGGAAATCCTGAAAATCAACGATTACCACGTCCTGGAAGCCAAGGACAGCGAGGACGCCAAGGCCGTAAGCGAAAGCCACAAAGGCCCCATCCAGCTGTTGATAACCGATCTCGTCATGCCCAGGATCAATGGCATGGAACTGGCGCGCTTCCTCCGGCCCAAACGTCCGGAAATGAAGGTGCTCTACATTTCGGGCTATAACGCCGACGTGAACGTGCAGATCGAAGTGTGGGATGCCGAAGCCGATTTTCTGCCGAAACCTTTCAGCCCCAACGGCCTGCTCCAGAAGGTTTGCGACCTTTTGGACCCGTCCATGTCGGACAAGGACAAGTAACCGTTCGGCCTGCTCGGCCTGCTCGGAATGCTCGGTCAGCTTAAGCCCTTGCGTCTTATTGAGTTTTAGAGAATACGGGGTTGGGTTCAGGGGATTTCCCTGGACGACCGGTTCCTAAGACTTACCCCAGCTGCAAAACTTTCAGTAATTCCTGGTGCATTGCTCCGTTGCTGAAGAGGGCGTCGGGACCTTCGATGTTGAAGGGGGCGCCGTTGAGGTGGGTGACTTCGCCGCCGGCTTCGGTGACCAACAGGCTTCCCACCGCCACGTCCCAGGGTTTCATCGCCAGCATGCAATAGGCTTCCATGCGCCCGGCCGCGACGAAGGAGCTTTCCACCACGGCGGAACCGAGGCATTTGACGCGTTGCAGGGCGGCGGCCGCGCGGCCGCGGGATTCCAGATTGCGTTGGTTCATTTCCTGCCGCTGTTCCTGGGTATTGCCGATGTTGAAGTCGCCGTGGGAGATGATGGCCTGGTGCAAATCCGTCACGGCGCTGACCTGGATGCGCTTGCCATTGAGATAGGCGCCGCCTCCCAGGGTCACGGTAAACATCTCTTCCAGGGCGGGAAGCCAGATGCACCCCGCGACCATGGCGGGACCGCGCCGCAATCCGATGGACACGCCCCATAGCGGGAAGCCTCGGGAGTAGTTGACCGTACCGTCGATCGGATCCACGAACCAGGTGAAGTCGCTCCCCTTTTCCACCGCCGCTGCTTCTTCGGTGACGAGGTTGTGGGAGGGATAGGCCGAGGAGAGATGCTTGCGGATGGCGGCATCGCAAGCGAGGTCGGCCTCGGTGACCACATCCTTCTCGCCCTTGAAGCGGATGTCACGCAAGGAGTGTTGTTGGGTACGGGCGATGCCGCCCGCTTCCTCCGCGGCTCGGATGGCCGTGCCCAGGTATTCACCGTATTTGTCTTTCATAGACATAAGATATCTCATTTCCAGGGTCAGGGTGGCGCGCGATATGCGGGGTATCCCGGAGGTTTTACGGATTCGGCTTACCGGAGGCAGGTCCGCTCGTGAAAGTCCGGCGCCGGACCGGATCCAGCCGCCGGCTTAGGCCACTTTGACCGGGTCGCCGCGCTTGAGGCCGAACTTCTTGGCCGCATTTCCGCCGTTGATGGACAATTCCAGGAATCCGGACGAGCCGGAAACGGACAAAGGTTTGCCCGGGGAGGCCGCGGCATAGAACGCCGCCAGCGGAAAGGCCTTGCCCTTGGCTTTCATGATGATCCCTTTTTTGGAGGCGGTTTTTTCCGGCAGGGCTTCCAGATCGCGGGGCGTGAGATTGGTGATGGCGTTGCCGAAACGATCAATGTGCAGGATTTCGCCGGACAGGGTTCCGCGTAACTTGTAAGGGACGGGAAAAGCCAATTCTACGAAGGATTCTTTACGCTTTCCGAAGGACCCGGCCGTCTTGCCGAGGCTGAGATGGGCCGCGGCGGGCGCGAAGACGTCGCGGCCGTGAAAGGTGGATCCGGCATCGGGCATGCGAAAGGCCGGATTCTCGATGGCGCGCAGCCGCGGTCCGGACCCTTCGGGGGATGGCGGCTTCAGGGATGAGACCGCCTGACGGCCCCCGGTCCCGGGTGGACCGCCCGCCAAGGCGTAGGAAAGCAGGCCGTTGTCGGGTCCGATGAAATGGTAGCCATGGGCCTCGGCGAGCATGGCCTCCCTGGGGCCGCCCACGCCTGGATCGATGACGGCCACGAAGATGGTGCCTCGGGGGAAATACTTGTAAGAGGCGAGCAGGGCGATGGCCCCGGCGCGGATATCCCCTGGGGGGATATCGTGGCAGAGATCGATGACTTGGGCCTTGGGATTGATGGTGGCGATGACGCCCTTCATGGTCCCCACGAACCAGTCTTCCGTTCCGAAGTCGGTAAGCAATGCGATGCAGGACATGTCTTGAAAGGTAGTAACGCTCGTCGCTTTGGAGTTTGCCTAAGGTACACTCCACGCGTTTTACATTTCGCTGCTACAAGCCTACTCGGAAGCTTCTTCCGATCCGAAGCCCTTGATGCCGTGGGTGTGCATCTTGGAGTACAGGGCCCGGCGGGTGATTCCGAGCATGCCCGCGGCTTTGGTCTTGTTGCCGGCCTTGAGTTCCAGGGCTTGCAGGATGAGGCTCTTTTCCAACTCGTCCAGCGATATGCCCGTTTCGGGGAGGCGAAAGGCGGAAGGGTGTTCCAGCACGCGCTTCTGGCGGATGTGCTCCGGCAGATGGGACGTTTCCAGGGGACCGTCTCCCGCGATGATGGCGGCGCGCTCCAGGCAGTTCTCCAGCTCGCGCACATTGCCGGGCCAGGAGTATTCCAAAAGCCGGGACATCACCCCTTCGGCGAGGCGGCCTGGGTGGCCGAAACGGAGCAGGAAGGCTTCGGTGATGGCGGGCACGTCCTCGATGCGTTCCACCAGCGAAGGCACGAAGATGGGGAAGACGTTGATGCGGAAATACAGATCTTCGCGGAAGGCCCCAGTCTTGACCTCTTCCTCGAGGTTGCGGTGGGTGGCGGCGATGACGCGGGCCTGGGTGCGCACCGACCGGGTTCCGCCCACGCGCATGAACTCGCGCTCTTGCAGCACGCGCAGCAGCTTGACCTGCATGGATGCGGAGACATCGCCGATCTCGTCCAGGAAGATGGTGCCGTTGCCCGCGCGTTCGAAGTACCCGATCTTCTGTGCATGCGCCCCCGTGAACGAACCTTTCTCGTGGCCGAACAGCTCTGACTCCAGCAGATTCTCCGGGATGGCTCCGCAATTGACCGCGACGAAGGCATCGCGTCCGCTCTCCGCGTGGATGCCCCGCGCGATCAGTTCCTTGCCGGTGCCGCTTTTGCCGCGGACCAGCACGGTGGTGTCGCGCTTGGCGACCATGCGCGCCTGGCGGATCACCTCCTGGATGGGCTTGCTGTCCCCGATGATCCGGTCCATGTGCCAGCGGCCGGTTTCGCGCACGCGCAGTTCGGCGACCTCGTCCCGCAATTTCGCCTTTTCCAACGCCGAGCGGACCAGCAACAGCATCTCATCCATCTCGAAGGGTTTGGTCACGTATTCGAAGGCGCCGTTGCGCATGGCTTCCACGCCCGTGCCCGCGTCCGCATGGGCCGTCATCACGATGCATTCGACGCCGGGGCGTTCCTGACGCACGCGTTTCACCAGATCGAGGCCGGACATGCCGGGCATGCGCACGTCCGTGATCATGACGGCGAACGAATCGCCGCGCGACAGCGCGTCCAGGGCGGACTCGGCGCTCTCGGCCTCTTTGACCTCCATGCCTTCGGCCGAAAGGGCCATGGCCAGGAGGGCCCGGAGTTTCGGTTCATCGTCTACCACGAGTATCATGGGCATAGGTTCTCTTTCCGGGCGCGGTTACCGCGCGTCATGCGATGGCGAACTCGATGGCGAACTCGATGGCGAACTCGATGGTAAAGGCGAGGGCAGGGCGGTCTTGGCTGAGGGTGCAATCCGGGTTTTGGGGATCCCGATTTCGAAACAAGTGGGCTTGCCGTCCGTGCCGGCGTCGGCGGCGAGGGAGATGGTCCACCCCATGCGTTCGCACAGGCTCTTAATGATGGACAGCCCCAGGCCCGTGCCCGCGCGGGAGCCGGAGACGAAGGGTTCGAACAGATGCGCTTTGACCGCTTTGGGCAGGCCGGGACCGGTGTCGGTGAAGAGCAGGGCGCCGCCGCGGTCCCGGATTTCCCAGGCCACGGTCAGGGATCCTTTGCCTCCCATGGCGTTACAGGCGTTGCGCGCCAGGTTCTCGGCGAGTTGGCGGAACACGTCACGATCGCCGGAAAGAATCAGGTCCGCAGGAACCGAGAGTTTCCATTGCACTCCGGGGAAATCCGTCCGCAAGTCCTCACGGGATTCCTCCAGGGCCGACCCCGGCGAAAATGGGCGTGCTTCCAGCGGGCGGTCCTGGGAAAACCCAAGGATGTTTCCGATCAGGCGGGACATCCGCATCACTTCTTCGGAGAGGTAACCGAAGGCAACGTGCTCGCGGTTGGGATCGAGTTTGATGCGCAGCACGTCCACCGAAGCCTTCATGATGGCCAGGGGATTCTTCAGCTCATGCGCCAGTTCGGCGCTGGTGCGGCCCAGGAATGCCAGGCGTTCGTTCCGGCGCGACACCGCCAGGGCCGCTTGGAAGCGGCGTTCCAGGGCGAACAGGCCGGCCGCCAGGACCGTGAACAAGGCCAGCAGGAAAAGGGAGGCGAGCAGGAGGTAGTTGCGGAACTGTTCCACATAGGCGATGAAGTTCTGATCCGATTCCAACACGATCATCTGGCGCTTGTCCCGCAGCGTGAAGGGGTAGTACAGGGACTGGAACTGCACGCCGTCGATCTCGGAGAGCGGGGTGAATATGGGCCGGTTCCCGCTCGCGGCCGCGGCGAACAGGAGCGTGTCCACCAGGTAGGGACGGATTTCCTCGCCGCTTCCGATCAGGTTCTGGCTGCTGGCGTAGACGAGTCCCGCGGAATCCGTGATCACGGCGCGCTCCAGGCCGGTGGCGCGCGTCAGGCGCCGCAGCCATTCGCCCTGCTGTTCGGCGTACGCCGCCGGGAAATAGGAGGGCTGGAATTCGAACGGGAAGGAAAAGATGTCCTCTTCGAGATGCCCTGCGATGTAGGTGGCGAGGCCGATCATGCGTTCTTCGGACTTTTGGCGCGCCTGCCCCATGTTCCGGGAGAAAAGCCAGGCGGAAAAACCGAATAGCATGATCAGCGCGGCTGCGGCCCCGATCAACGCGCCCAGCAACGGACGCCTCAAGGGAATCTCGAGGCCGCGCCCAGTGACAGGCTCAGGTTATCCGAGATGTTTCCGGAGGAATAGCCGTCCGCGAGCCAGGTCCTGCGCGTGGCGTTGCAGCCCACGTCGATTTCGAACCAAGGCCGGAATTTCCAAAACAGATAGCCGTTCAGCCCGAAGCCTTTGCTGGAGCCTTGCCGGTAGATTTGGGGATTGGCCACCCAGTTCACCTCGTAGTCCAGGGACAAGGTGAAAAAGATAGCTTTCGACACCATCGAGATCCCGGCCATGGCCCGCCAATCGTCGGCGGAGTAGTTCTGGTACAAGGGGAAATATAAGGTATCCCCGTCCACCACGGAAAGAATGGGATAGTCCCCTCGGGTAAAGCCCATTCCCAGGTTCGCGGAATAGATCGAAGCCCAGTTCGCCACCACTTGGGGTTGCACGCTCCAGGATGAGCCTTGCAGCGAGTATTCCAACGGCACGCGATTGAAATCCTTGAGGTCGACCGAATCCGTGTAATCGTCCGTTTCCGATTCGCCCACGGTGCGCACCCCGACCTTGAGCCAATCCAGGGCATTGAAAAAGATTCCAGCGCGCGTCTCCAAAAGGTTGCTGCGGGTAAGGGAGGTGTCGCGGTTGTAATGGTAGGTGATGAAACGCGTCTCGGCGTCCAACGTCAGGTATTTGCCGTACCATTCTCCTGAAGCGACCGGCCCACTGCGGAAATTCGAGGCTGAGGGAGAGGCTGGGTAATCGGTACGGCGCAAATCCCAGGAGATGATTAGAGACTTGAGCAGGTCGTCCGAGACCGCCTCGAGGCCGGGCAAGGCTCCGAAAGCCCGGCGGGACAAGGATCCCGGCATGTCATGGCGGTACACTTCGGTCTCCACGTACGCCGGGGCCACCAGCGACAGGGGTTTGCCGAAGCGGCGCGTGTTGCCTTCCACCTGGGCCTGCAGGAACAGGCGATCGAGGGAGTCCCTATAGTTCCTTCGGCCCAGCGAGTCTTCCATACTGAACCAGATTTTCTTCTCCACCAGGCCGTCGGCTTCCATCTTCAACAAGCCTCCGAAGGCGGAGCCCTTTCCGGAAAGGTCGAAATACGCGTTCCGATCGGATCCCTGGAACACGGCGGTTACCCGATCCATCAAGCGGCCGCCGGGATCCCATTCCAGTTTGGCCCGGACCCGGGCGCCCACGGCGGTATCCACGTTCTCCCATTCCTCGTATTCCACCGCCGTCTGCACGTAGCCGGTGAAGGCGGACGCGGCCTTCACCGCATAGGGGGGGATGCCCTGGTTCCCCGAAGTTACGGAACCGCCGCCAAGTGAGCCTTCCCCGGCCGACAGCACGCTGTCGAAGTTCTGCTCCGGGTCCTTTAGACCGGTGGTGTCCTGCATGGAATAAATCAAATCCAGCGCCTCGGCGAAGTAACCGTCCCGGGCGAGGTCGTGGGCGGCGCCCAGGATGAGGGCGGATCGTTCATCGGGGGCGTGCGCCAGGATTTGCCGGCGCTTGGCGTCATAAGAAAGGGAGTCGGCGTATTCATCGGCGGAGGATGTAGAAGCGAGGCAAAGCGTGAGTGATATCGCGAGGGATATCGATAGGAGAAGGGGATGATGTGGCAAGCACCTTAAAAATATCTACGAATCGCCGGAAAGCCAACGATTGGCGCCAAAGAAATGGGAAATGTAGGCGCTCGGTTATCGGGTGCCGGACCGGCTGATATCGACGGACTTGGCCGCCAGTTTCAGGGCCAGGTCCATTTCGACTTCGGCCCGGGAGGATTGGCCTTCGGCATGGCTGCGTTCGGCACGTTCCAGATGCTCCTTGGCTTTTTCCAGGATCTTCCCGGCTTTGTCGTTACCGGAGGCCGCGACGATTTCCGAAGCCCGGTCGAGTTTGGCTTTTAGGCGCTGCCAGGTGGCGGGCGACAAACGGGCGTCGCCAACGGAAACGGCACGATGCATTTCGGCGAGCAGGACTTCGGCCTTGAGCGCGTATTCCTTGGCGGCGTCGGCATGGCCTCCCGCCAAGGCGTCCTTGGACTTGTCGAGCAGGTCTTGGATGCGCACCATGGCGTCCGCGACCTTGGCGTCGGTGGCAGGACGGTTCTGCTCATTGAGACGCGTCGCGCGCTCCTGGACGCGGCGTTGGATTTCCTGCGCCTGCCCGAAGGCGACGCGGGCGCTTTGCTGGTCTTGGCAGGGATTGCGCGAGGCTTCAGGAATACGCTGGTTCTCGGCAGCATGGCTCTCCTGGAGTTGACGCTGGAGTTCCAGAAACAAGGGTTCCACCTTGGTCAGGACGGTGCGGGCGCCTTCGGGACGATCGGACCTGATCTCCGCATTCGCATGATCGAGGAGGTCCCGGACCTTGTCCATGGCCTCGGATGCGCAAGGATGCTTGCCCGAAGCAAGCAGATGGGAATAATAGTTGAGCTTGGCGGCGCTGCGTTCGAAATCCATCTGGGCCCCGTTCCGCTGATCCTGTTTCAGGCGGGTGGAATCGGTTCCATTCCCGCTGGCGGGATTCCGGTTCATGGCGTTGCGGTTCAGCAGGATCGAGAACAACTCCCCGATCCTGGCGTCGGCGATGTTGCATGCCGCGTCGGCGGCCGCATAATTGCCCGACTCAATCGATTCCGCGGCCTTGGCCAACTGATCCTGGATGGCCTGAAACACAGGAGCGGTCTGTTGTGATCCTTGTATGCTGAAGCGGGATTGCAGGTTCGCGAGCTTCTCCGTGGTCCGGCTCAGCTTCCGGCTGACGCCTTCGCGCGTGAAAATGCCGCTTTGATCGTCCGGAGAGCCGGGGTTCTGCTTCTCGCCCCCTGGTTCATTCCTTACAGTCATGCCCGATCCTCTTTCCGCCGCTGGCGCCGCTGCGGGTAAAGCAGACGCGACCATAAGCGCGAGCAGGCCGGATTTGAGGATGGTGATTGGGCGCATAATCATAAATTAGAAATAGGTGCTGATATCATAGAGCGAAAAGCATGCCCCGGATCCCCGCAAACCACGGCCAAAACCCAAACCCTTTCCGGGTTTCCCTGAGGATACGTTCCCGTCCGTGCGATCGCGTACCAAACGGTACGGTCGAACCCGCGGCCTGGGGCCCGGCGGGCGGAAGAAGTGATGAAGGTGATTTTCAGAAGGAAAGGGAAAGGCCGGCATCCAAGCTGTAGACGTCCTTGGCCGAAAACTTTTTTGCGTCCTGGTCTTTGTTGAAATCGTATCCGAAGGAACCGCTGAAGGCGAAGCGGCACCAACGGCGCCAATCGAATCCGTAGGATGCCGTGGCCGAAACGCTTTGCTGGTATTCCCAATAGTCGAGTTGGACGGCGTCATTGAAGCCGGAAAAATGGGTGCGCGCGAAATAGTAGGTGGGGCCGACGCCCAGGGAGTGCCGCCCCAGGGTCAGATATGGAGTCAGGTTAACGCTCGCCGATTGCAGTCCGTCGAGTTTCTGTTGCTGTGAGTGTTCGACGTTGTCGGGATCGGTATACCTGAAGACCTCCGAAGGGTAATCGATCCAATGGTTCTGGACGTCGATGTAACCGATCAACATGAAGTTCGAAAACAGGTAGCTTTGGTAATGGGAAAGGCTGGCCGCCTGCCAATCCCTGGACAATTGGAACAAGCTGCCGTTGAGGCCAAGATTCCAACCCGATTGGGTCGTGAACGAATAACCCGCGGCGATGCGTCCCTGCGCGAAGTTCCAGTTGGAATCCACCAGGATGGATTGCGGACCGCTGCTGATCAGGAAAGAGTTGGGGTCTTCGCGGCGGCCCTCGTATCCGAAGCCCCAATTCGCTTCGGCGGAGAAGCCCTGGTACTCGTAGTCCCCGCCCAGATTGCCCTGGAACCCTTGCAGCAGGTTTTCGTCCCACTGGGTTTTCAGGGTTGCGGATCCGGTTTCGCGGAAGCGATGAAGACCGCGCTTTTGCGTGGTCTCGGCGCGCAGCCGGTTCGACAGGATATGATCCAGGTACGGGCTGCGGGCCCACGCCGCCTTGGTCGAAAAGCCCCAGGTCACCGGGGAAGGCGATTTCACGGTCTTCCACTGGTCCAGGATCTCCAGAAGGAAGAGGGAGCCGGGATAGCGCTGGTGCAGTTCCATGGTGAGGCGTTCCATCTCCTGGTAGCGGTCCATCTTCCGGTATACGGTCCAGAGATGGAAGAGGATCTCCTCGTCGTTGGGGCCGCCGATGTCCCGCGCCGCCGTGAGGAAGTACAGGGCCTCTTTGTATGCGGAGATGAACAGGAACCCGATGCCCTGATAGTAATAGGCCGTGTACAACTGGGATGAGTCGCATCCGGCGCCGGAAAAATCCCACGTCAGGTAGGTGGGGTCCCCGGCGGTATACAGGCGGTTCAGGGAATCGGCCATGGCACTGCAGTCCATCAGGGGCTGGGAGGCGGATTTCCGGGTCGGCCGCTTGGCCGCCGCGAGGGAAACCGCGATCGCCAGAATCAGCATAATCCGCGAAGGGAAGCACGGAGGGATAAGCGGAATGATACGGGAAGAGGTGTGGAAGGGTATCATCTTTTGGAAATAAAAAACCCGGGATAAACCGGGTTGAAGATAGCGAAACCGGGACTTCAGGGGAAGGGGCCCTTCCCTTGAAGTCCATGCCGTTCAGGCATTTGGGCCGAGGCTAATCAGGGCTGGGCGCCAGCGTTGGCATGGGCCTTCAGCCATTCCTCGAACTTGGCCTTCAGTTCGGCCTGCTGTTCCGGGGTCAGGGCGGGCTTGGCGCCTTCGATGTGGTCCTTCAGCCATGCGGCGCGCTTGGCTTCGATTTCCTTCTGATGGGTTTCGAAAGCGGCCTTGATGGCCTTGAGGTGATTCTCGATTTCGCCGCGCTGCTTGTCCAAATCGGCTTCGCGCTTGCCCTTCTCTTCATCGAAGCGGCCTTTGTGGCCGATTTCAACGGAAGCATGGAGCTCCTTGAGCTTGGCGGCCAGCTCCTTGGCCAGGGCCGCCTTGGTGGAATCGTCGGCGGTCTTGATCTTGTCCTTGAAGGCGTCGATTAGGGACTTGACCTTCTCCTTGACGGCGTCCATCTCGGCCTTGCGCTTTTCCATCTCCGCCTTGTGCTCGGCCATGCGCTTCTCGATTTCGGCCTTATGCTCAGCGGTCAGGCTGTCGTGATGGACCTTCCAATCGGCCCGCTTCGCTTCCAGCTTAGCCTTCAACTCTTCGAGCTTGGCTTTCTGTTCCGCGGTGGGTCCGGCAGGTTTGACGTCTTCGGCGAACGAGGCGCCGATGGACAGGCAACCAGCCATCAGGGCGCCAAGGATAAGCTTCTTAATGATCATGTGGGAACTCCCGGTTTTTTGGTTTACCCCGCTTCAGGGGCGTACCGGGTTAAGCAATGGCGGTGCCAATCCGGTCGATGCCGAAGCCCTGGTTTTTCCGTCGAAAGCCGCAAGGTCACCGCCCGTGTGCGCGAAGAACGTACCGGCCGGAACGGACGTCGCAGGACGGCGGTGTACCGGATAGTTCGGTCCTCGGACCAGGCCTTTGGGCTATAATCTATCACCATGAAAAATCCCAACTCACCTGCGACATCCCCTTTCCGCTCCCGGCACCTTACCCTGTCCGCTTTCGCCGCCGCAGTGTGCCTGGGGCTGCCCTTGCAGGCGCAGGATTTCATCCAGGACACCCTGGCGGTGCGTATTCTTCTCGATCAGAACGGTCTTACGGAAACTCCCGTAACCCAGGTGATAACCACCGAGTCGCAGCGGGTGACGCAACTGCGCCTTGGGGGCCTGAATCTCATCAAGCTCCCGTCCGAAATCGGAGTCTTGACCGCTCTCAAATATTTGGTTCTGTCCGGGAACCTGCTCGATTCCCTTCCCGCCGAACTGTGGGATTTGTCTGCCCTGGTCGAACTGGATCTGGGCGGCAACCGTCTCTCAGGACTCGACGCCGGCGTGGGTCGGCTTTCGAACCTGCTCCTGCTGGGACTTCGCGGGAACGGCCTCAAGGCACTGCCGGCCGGTCTGTACAGCCTACCTCAGTTGGAGGCGCTGTTGTTGGCCGGAAACGACTTGGATTCGTTGCCCGAGGCGATCGCGGAACTTCCCTTCCTGAGATACCTGGATCTGTCCGGCAACCAGTTGAAGACGGTCCCGTTTACCGTGGCGGCCATGGAACGGCTCGACAGCCTGGATTTGTCCGGCAACCTGATGGAGAGCCTGCCCGATCTGATCACGGAGATGAAGGCCGCGACCAAGGTCCGCATCACGGACAACCGGCTTTGCAGCATGACGCCGGCCCAGAGGGCTTGGGCCGACGGCAAGGACCCGGGATGGTTCGCCAGCCAAATCTGCGGATCTCCGGTGCGCCAGGGTATTGCGCGCGCTACGGAGCCCGGCTTGCGTGTCTTCGTGCGCGGGGATGCGGTGCGCTTCGAATGTTCCGGGCTGCGAGCCTCTACCGGCCCGGCCGAAATCAGGGTCCGAAACGCTTCCGGACAAACCATTCGGCGTTTCTCCATTCCCATCGCGAATGGAAGCCCGGGAGTTACGGTGCCCCTGGCCGGCCCGGGCGGTCACGGTTTCCTCCTGGCCGAATTGCGCATAGCGGCCCGCACGGTGGCCGTGGCGGCCTTGCTTCCCTGAGCGGATCGCCCGATCCGCGGTGCACCCGCCCGGAATGCGAAAGGCGGGCCGTGAGGCCCGCCTTTCGCGTTTTCAATGCGATCCTTCCGGCATCCGGTCTTCCTGGGCCGGCCCGTGAAAACCTCGGCCGGTTTCCACAGGCCGCGGGTCCGGTCCGTCAGTTGATGCGGTTGAGCTCCACGCGCCGGTTGAGGGCGCGGCCTTCCGCCGAAGTATTCGGGCCGATGGGACGCGAGGAACCGTAGCCGATGACCTTCAACCGCTTGGAGTCGACGCCTTTGTTGGTGAAGTAGTTGGCCACCGACTGGGCGCGCGACTGCGAGAGCATCTGGTTCTTGGTGTAGTTGCCCCGGTTGTCCGTATGGCCAGCGATCTCGAACTGAATATCCTGGCTGGATTGGATTTGGAGGACGATATCATCCAGTACGCGGTAGGATTCGAAAGTCAGCTCGGCGGAACCGGTCTTGAAGTTTACGCCTTTTAGGACCATGGTCTTGACCACTTCCTTGATTTCGAACTTGTCCGGGCAACCGTCTTCATCCTCGAACTTGTTGATGGTTTCGGGAGCGCCCGGGCATTTGTCCTTGACGTCCACGATGCCGTCCTTATCGTTGTCCAGATCGGGGCATCCGTCTTCATCCTCATAGCCGTCCCTGTCTTCGGCTTCGTTCTGGCATTTGTCATTCATGTCCACGATGCCGTCGGCATCCTTGTCGAGATTGGGGCAGCCTTCCTTGCCGTCGGCGCCCTGGGCGTCGTTGGGGCAGCGATCCTTCAGATCCGGCACGCCGTCCTTATCATTGTCCGCTTCCGCGCAGCCGTCGTTGTCTTGGAATCCGTCCTTGTCCTCGGGTTCCAGGGGGCATTTGTCTTGGGCGTCGTTGATGCCGTCCTTGTCGTTGTCGACATCGGGGCAGCCGTCCTCGTCCTGGAAGCCGTCCTTATCCTCGGCCAGGTCCGGGCACTTGTCCTCCTTGTTGTTGACACCGTCGAGATCGTTGTCCTGTTTCAGGATGAAGCCGTTCCAGGTGACTTGGAAAATCATGGAGAGGTCGGGAGTGCCCTTGATGGAAAAGTCGTGCCGCGAACCTGTGTTCTCGAATTGATAGCTGACGGGGATGTAGCCGTCGTTGAGGCCCATGACGAGCCCGGCGTAGAAATCCAGGCCTACCGGGGTCTGGGCCACGCCGCCTAAAGAGATGGTGGTCGGATCCGTCGAGAACTCGTTGTCACCCAGCTTTTTGAAGCGGGACTCATGATAGAACTCGCCGAAAAAGCGAATGAAGGAGCTGGCTTCGTATTCCACCGCCGAAGACCAGAAAAGGACGTCCTCGAAAGGCGGATCCTTGCTGATGTTGGTTTTGCGCACCCCGAGGTTGAAATGCCAAAGGAATTGGAACTTCTCAGCCACCTGGCTGAAGTCCAGGGTCATGCCCAAACCCGCCATGAAGGTGGGACGTCCGGCGCCGAACGGCGAGGAGCCTTTGTTGAAGGCGGCGGGATCGTTCGTCATGTATTCGAGTTCGCGCGGGACCACCCCTCGGTTGTCGAATTGGGTAGGCACCGAGCCTCCGAGGATGATGGCGAGATTCATGACCTGGATATCGTGGAAGGGGAGCTGGACCTTGAGGCGGTAACGCAGATCGCCCTGGTACTGATGATCCAGGTCCAGGCCGCCGCCCGTGCTCGAGAATTTCTCGAAATACAATGGCAAGGACAGACCGATGTCCGTGAAAGGGCCGAGACCAATGCCCATGAAAAGGTTGGAACTCAGAATCAAATAGTCTTTGAGTTCGACCGGGACCCCGTTCACATCGATGGTACTGCCCTCGATCTGCTCCGCATCGTCGACGATGTGCGAATTTACGCCCAGCGCAAGCTTCCCATGGTGCAGCGTTTGGGCCGAAAAGGTCTTGCTTATCCCGACTACGCCATCTCTGTTGATGGTGGCCGCAAAGCCGGTGGTTGCCATCAGCGCGGTTAGAATCAGATTCTTCATGGGGACCTCAGCTAAACGTGGAGTTCGATTCGAGGTGGAAACATGGTTTCCGGAATGACAAAATATAACACCATCCCGGAATGCGACAACGGCCCATCGCTACGTTTCTGCTTTCCAGGTTCCGCCGCTAAATGTCTATTACTGTATGCGGCCGCCGATTTCGGCGGTCATTTCCGGAACTTCCAATGCGCGCGGAACTCATGGCCTTCCTGTCCCACCTGCGGTTGCATTACCAGTTCCTGATACTTTCCGGCGCCTACCTTTCGGGCGCCGTTTTCGCGGGCGCGCCCCCGGGTATCGACTTCCTAATCCAGTTCCTGTCCGTGCATGTCCTGCTGTTCGGCGGCGTAACGGTGTACAACTCCTATTGGGACAAGGATACCGGGCCCATCGGTGGCCTGCGCACACCGCAGCCCCTCGCGCCTTGGACCCTGCCCGCGAGCTGGGCCGTGCAGTTCCTGGGCTTGGCCTTGGCCGCCTTTATCCGGGGTCCCGCAGTACCGGTCTATGCCGCTTCCATGTTCTGCTTTTGGCTTTATAGCCGTCCCGGCATCCGCTGGAAAGGACGCCCCCTGCTGAGCCTTGTGGCCATCGGGGCGGGCACCGGAGTCTGCGGATTCCTGCTGGGTTGCCTCCAGGGAGGT
Organism: Fibrobacteria bacterium; assembly: GCA_039917895.1. Taxonomy (GTDB): domain Bacteria; phylum Fibrobacterota; class Fibrobacteria; order UBA11236; family UBA11236; genus Chersky-265. Next base: position 18,321 of record JBDSIO010000287.1, read on the forward strand.
CGCGGCGCGGTTACCCCGGAGGCCCTCGCCGGATCCCTTGGGGTGGCCTGCCTTATCGTTAGCCTTTTTCCGCTGTCCCAGGTTTATCAGGTGGATGAGGATGTGGGCCGGCGGGACCTCACTTTTACCGCCCGCTACGGTCTGGCAGGGGTCCGGTTGGCCTTCGCGATCCTGTTTCCCGTCGGAACGGTCCTGTTGGCCGGCGCCATGGCAGTAGTGGATCCGCGCCTGGGAGGCGCATTTCTGGCCTTGGGTGGGGCGGCTGGCGCGGGGGTCTGGCTGGTACTGCGCAAGGTGCGCATGGATCCGGGCGAATATGACCGGGTGATGGCGGTCAAGTACGCGGCATCCGGGCTGTTCTCGGTATTCCTTGGGATAACTTTGTGGATGCAGAGTGTGGGGTGGATTCAGGGGCGGTAGGCGCGAAGCGATTATTCCTCAGGCACTTTCACCACGACCTTCTTCTTCCCCCCGGTCCGATTGAAGGAAACCTCAACTTCGTAGCCATCCACCTTGCCGCCATCGGTGGTGCCCCAGTGCCAGCGCCCGTCGTCGAGCAACGCTTCGAAGTCGGTCGCCGAGAACGGCCTGCTGCCGAAGGATTTCTGGCAACGATCGTTCGCGAGTCTGGCGGCCAGGGTTCCGGCCGAAACCGGGCTCAGGGGAGGATGAGGAGCGCATTCATTGAGCGCTCCCAGCATGAGGGAAAGGCCTAGTATCGGAATGGCAACGGGTTTGAAAAAGTGGGGCCGGCGCAATGGCATGCCCTTACTATAGCACCTTGGGAA
>JBDSIO010000288.1:0-9023 GCA_039917895.1 Fibrobacteria bacterium
GCCTTCGGGCCCTTCCACGAAGAAGATGAAATCGTTTCCCTGGACGCGCGCCTCGCGATCGAAACGGCTTTCCCGGAAATAGGTGCAACCCTCCAGTTCGCCGTAATCAACGGCCTGATGGAAGTGCTTGCGTGAATTCGTCTCCGTGGTCGCGTCGAAGATGAACAGGCCTCCCGGCGCCAGCACCCGCAGCGTCTCGCGCAGGCAACGCGCCACGTCCTCTTCCTCCATTAGGTAGTTGATGGCGTCGTAGACCATCAGGCAGAGCTGGAACGGCCCCTTGAAAGGCAGGGATAGGGCATTGGCAGCCACGCGGCAATCTGGCGAGAGCGTCGGAGCCCGGGACAGCATGAAGGGGGAGAGGTCGGAATAAAGGACCTTGCTGCCGGCGGGATAGACGTCCCTGCGGGCGAAAGGGCAGGTGCCGGCGCCCAATTCCAGGATGGTTTCGGGATTGACTCCGTGCTTTTTCCACAGCCGCGCAAGGTATCGACCCCAGGCGTCGTAATCCACGTGGGCCATGATCCAATCGTAGTAAGGGGCGATAATCCGGTAGGAGGTCTCGTCCCTCATGGGTCCCTCATGGCTTCGGCTTCCGTCCCCGTCTTGCCGCGATCAGTTCGGCGATCCAGCGCCGCCGCCTACCGCATCTTCCATGCCGGCGGCCGCGTCCGGCAGGTTCTTGAATTGCGCGAGACGATCCTCGACATGCACGGTCTCGCGCCATTTCTTGATGAAGCCGGAAAGCTTCTGGCTCATGAAATAATTGCGTGCGATCAGGCTGATCTCCGTCCAGTCCTCGTCCACGGTCATCTTGCGTTCTGGCGCCAGGCCGTCCAGGCGGAAAATGTGGTAGCTATCGCCCACCACGATGGGGGCGGAGACGCCGCCCTCCTTGAGGCTGTCCACGGCCGCCAGGTAGCGGGGATCGAGTTTGTCGCGCGGGAACCAGCCCAGGCTGCCGCCATGGTCCTTGGTCTTCTTGTCCTCGGAATACTTTCCTGCCAGCGCCGCGAAGCTCTTGTCCTTGATCGACAAGCTTCTCAGCGAATCCAGGAAGGCGATGCAACGGGCGGTGTCCGACGCTTCGGGCGTCAATCGCACCAGGATGTGAGAGGTGCGGATTTCATTGTCCTTCTTGCCCGTGACCTTGATGACATGGTAGCCGAAGCGGGAGCGGACCGGGATCTTGAGGTAGTCACCGGCGTCAAGGCTGAAAGCCGCGCGCTCGTAATCCGGGTCCAGGGTGCCCCGCTTGGTATATCCGATGTCGCCGCCTTCCTTGCCGGAGAAATCGTGCGAATATTTCTTGGCCAGATCCGCGAACGACTCGCCCTTGTCCAGGCGCTTGATGAGGGAATCGGCCTTGAGGAATGCCGCTTTCTCCAGCGCCGGCCCCGGTTTGACCTTGACCTGGATATGCGAGAGGCGGATGGTGTTCTGCTGCATGGGCAGGCTGTCCTTGTAGTGTTCGTAGAACTCCCGGATTTGCTGGTTGGACGGGTCATGCTCGCCTACGTATTTGGACTGGAGCTTCTGCCGGTAGGACTGATCCAGGTATTGCTGGGACAGGCGCGCCCGGAATTGCGCCAAGGACATGCCGTTGGTCTGCTTGAGGAGCATTTCGAACTTCTTTTCGCCTCCCTGCTGTTCCACGTAGCGGGCGATGGCGTCTTCGACGCGCGGCGCGATGTCGCGCTCGGAGACCTTGATGGTGGTGTCCTGCTTGGCCTTGACCAGCACCACCTTATCGTCGATGAGGCGGTTGAGCAACTCGCGGCGCTGGGCGTCCACGGGGATGCGTTGCATGCCGGGCTGCTGTTCCGCCGAGACCATGCGCAACTCTTCGAGCTCCGAGAGCATGATGATCTGATCGTCGACCTGGGCGACGACGCCGTCGTAGGGTTGCCGGGCCGCATGCGCGGACGATGCGGTCAGGCCGGCCGTGAACAGGGCGGCCGCCGCGGCGAGGGCGGCGAAGGGCCGAGCGGCGTGATGCGGATTATGGAGTACTGATGGGAGATTGCGCATTGATGTTCTCTTCCGCCGTGGGCTTCTGGCCCAGGGTCTCAGGGGTCGTATCCGGGGCCTTGGAATCGGAGCTGTCCGCCGTGCGCGGTTTCGGGACGTGTTTGCGGTTAGGGAGCTTGGGTTTTTCGGGGGCGGATGAGGAGGGAGCGAGGCTTCCGGCGGGAGCCCCGGAGGCGGAGCCCTGGGCCGCGGTGATGAAATCGGGTTCCCGGGGCAGCCGCGGATCCTGCGCCGGCGGGGCTGCGGGTTTGGGTTGGACGGGGGCGGCCGATGCGGCAGGCGCGTCCGGTTTGGGCTGGGCGGGTGCGGCCGACGGCGTATACGCGACGGGTTTGGGCTGTGCGGGCGCCTCGGTAGGCGGGGGGGATGCGGCCACGGCCGGCCTCCCTGGGGGCTTGCCCGCCGCGGCCGGGGTGGATGAAGCCGGGACGACGGCAGGCGCCGCGTTCTGGTCGGACGAGGCCGGAGAGGAGCCATCCATCCCTTTGGTGGACTCGGCCAATCCGGGAATCTTATCCAGGTTGTAACTGACGATCTGGCCTTCCTTGTACTTCGCGATTTTCCCGTCCATGAGCTCGTCCTTGCGTTCCATCACCAGGATGCCGCTGATCTCTTCCTTCGCCTCGGCGAAGGAGACCAGGCTGCCCGCGTCCTGCCGCTCGATGACCTTGACGAGGTAGTAGCCATCCGGACAGGCCACCGGCAGGGTAACCGCTCCGATGCCGGTGGACGCGATGTCCTGGGACAGGCACGGTGGAAATTCGCTCTGTTTCTTGAACGCGATGGACGAATAGGATTCGGGGACGGGGTCGAGGGAGCTGGCGGCGGCCACAGCCAGGAAGTCCCCGCGGTTCGCCTTGGAACGCAGATCCGCCGCCTGTTTGACGGTCTGTACGCGCATCTGCGCGAACTTGACTTCGGGGGACTTACGCCGGAAATCCTCTTTGTGCATTTCGTAATACTGGTTCATCGCCAATTCGTCGGGCTCGAACACCTCGGTGGCGTTCTCGCGCGCCATATATTCCTCGATCAGGACCTTGCGGCGGAGCTTTTCCAGTTTGCGCCCGACCAGGGGATCGCTTTCGATCTTGGCCTTCAACGCTTGCTGGAATACGGCCTCGTCGTCCATCCAGCGCTTGATGAAGTCCAGGTATTGCTCCCGGCGGATGAGTTGTTCGAGTTCCGGCGGAAAGCTTTCCCGCAATTCCTCGAGGGTGAGGGTGGAATTGCCTACCTGGGCCAGCACCACCGCCTTTTCCGGTTCTTTTTTGCAGCCGGAGAAAAACGAGACCGTCGCCATCATCATCAGCGCAGCCAGGTTTCCCAGCGAGGCGCGAATGACGCGCATCGTAATCGGATTCCCCCGTTTAGGGGAAACGGTACGGCGTTCCATCCGTGGTGGAGCGGTTTGCTTCATACTGGCTGTCCAAACGCCGGGCGACCTGCCCGGCTGAGCCATCAGGGGATGCCCTGGGCCGGGAGATATATAGCAAATTCAGGGGAATAGGGGCAGTCCGCGGCCCTTCCAACGGCCTGGAATCCCTGCGGTTTACCGCCCGATCAGAGATGGGTCCAGGGAATGGCCGTGATGTTGTCGAAAGCCGTTCCGGATGGGAACCCAGGGTCACCACGCAGCCCTGCTTCACGGTCTTGGGGTATTAACGAATCAGGCGGTTACGAGCAGCTCGCGGAGTATTTGCGCCGATTGGGCAATGGTCGCGTGGGTATCGCCGGACCGGGGCGGATTCAGTTCCACCAGCATCTGCAGGGGCTTGGTGTACAGGAAGCGCATGGGACGCCGGAACTTCTTCACCAGTTCGCCGAGTTCCTCCTTTTCCGGCACATGCAACTCTGCGTATTGCAGGTTCAGCAGATTGCCGTTGAGGGCGACCTTCTGGAATCCCAGCGTCTGGGCGGCGACGCGCGCGACCATGCTGTCGAGCAGCACCTGGACGGAAGGCGGCATCTGTCCGAACCGGTCGAGCAGCTCGCGGCCCACCTCGTCGATCTGGGAGACCTCGGTGCAACGCGCGAGTTTCTGGTACAGGGCCACGCGCTGCAGGCCGTCCTCGACGTATTCCTCGGGGATGAAAGCGTCCTCGGGGAATTCTATTTCGGAGTTGAGGGGCGGGATGACGCGCGCGCCCTGCATCTCTTTCACGGCCTCGCGTAGCATACGGTGGTAGGTCTCGAAGCCCACGGCCGCGATATGCCCGCTCTGCTCCAGACCCAAGATGTTGCCGGCCCCGCGGATCTCCAGGTCGCGCATGGCGATCTGGAATCCAGAACCCAGGTCGGTGAACTTCTCCAGGGAATACAGGCGCTTCTTGGCGTCGTCCGTGAACTTGTTGGCGTCCGGCGAGATCAGGAAGCAATAGGCTTTGGTGGCGGAGCGGCCCACACGGCCGCGCAATTGGTAAAGCTGCGAGAGGCCGAAGAGATCCGCGCGGTCGATGATGATGGTGTTGGCGTTGGGAATATCCAATCCGGACTCGATGATGCCCGTAGCCACCAGCACGTCGTATTCGCGGTTGACGAAGGCGGCCATCACCTGTTCCAGCGCGACCTCGTCCATCTGCCCGTGAGCCATGCCCACGCGGGCGTGGGGCACCAGGCCCTCGACGAAGTTGGTCACCTCGGGCAGGTCCATCACGCGGTTGTGCACGTAGAAGGCCTGGCCGCCGCGGGCCAGTTCCATTTCGATGGCGTCGCGGATGGCCTTGGGATCGTGGAACATCACTCGCGTGTCGATGGGCAGGCGGTTGCGCGGGGGCGTGGCGATGATGGACAGGTCGCGGGCGCCCACCAGGGACATGTTGAGCGTGCGCGGGATGGGCGTGGCCGACATGGAGAGCACGTCCACGTGGGTGCGCATCTCCTTGAGACGTTCTTTCTGCTTGACGCCGAACTTCTGCTCTTCGTCGATGATCATCAGGCCCAGGTCCTTGAAGACCACGTCTTTGCTGATGAGGCGGTGGGTGCCTATGATCAGGTCCACCTCGCCGCGTCCGAGGGCGGCGATGGTCTCCTTCTGCTCCTTGGGGCCTTTGAAACGGTTGAGGTAATCGATGCGCACCGGCCAATTGCCGAAGCGGTCCATGAAGCTGGCATAATGCTGGGCGGCCAGGATGGTGGTGGGCGCGAGCACGCACACCTGTTTCTTGTCCAGCACGGCCTTGAAGGCCGCGCGCATGGCCACTTCCGTCTTGCCGAAGCCGACGTCGCCGCAAATGAGCCGGTCCATGGGCTTGGGCCGCTCCATGTCACCCTTCTCGTCCGCAACGGCCTTGGCCTGATCGGGTGTGAGGTCGAACTCGAAGGCCTCTTCGAACTCCGTCTGCAGGGGTTGGTCCTTGCTGAAGGCGTAGCCCTGCATCACCGAGCGCTTGGCGTACAGCTCGATCAGGTCCTGCGCCAGCTTGACGATGGACTTCTTGGCCTTCTCCTTCTGGTTGTCCCACGTCTTGCCGCCCAGCTTGGACAGCACGGGCACATGGCCTTCCTCGGAGGAATACTTCTCCAACTTGCTGAGATCCGTGACCGGCAGCGCCAGCTTGTCCGAACCCTGGAAGTCCAGCAGGATGCAATCGACCTGGATTTCCGGCGGGGTGGGCGCATCCGGGTTCCCGCTCGCGGGCGGCCGGGTCTTGATGCGCTTGACGCCCACGAAGCGGGCGATGCCATAATCCTCGTGGACCACGTAATCGCCGCGCGCCAGGGCCTCGAAATTCTGGATCGAGACGCCGCCGCCCTTTTGCTTCTTATGCTTGATCTTCCGGCTGAAGCGGTTGAAGATCTGGTGGTCGGTGAAGACGGCCACGCCATCGTCGCGCGAGATGAAGCCGCTCGCGAGATGGCCCACGGCAACCCCGGCGATACCGAATTCCGCCGTGAGCTTGCGCAGGCGCTCAGCCTGGCCTTCATTGGGCGAAAGCAGGTAGACGCGGATGCCTTCGGCTTCCAGTTCCCGCAGCACATGCTCGACCTGGGCCAGTCCGCCGCCGCCGCGCGCCTGTTCCTGCATGTCCAGGGTGCGGCAGCCGGGTCCTTCCCAGCTGAGGCGTCCCAGCCGCAGGGTTTCCCGACCCGCCAGGATGAGGTCGAGATCGTCCTTGGAGAAGAAAAGTTCATCCGGCCGCGCGACCCATTTCTCCTTGCCGATGGCCTCCTGGTAGCCTGCTTCCGCAGCGGCCCATAGGCGTTCCACCCCGATCTTGAGGTTGTCTTCGTCGCCGACCACCACTCGGGCCTGGGGGCCGAGGAAGTCGAGCAGGGAATAGTTCAGATCCTTGAAGAAGGCCTTTTGCCAATGGATGCCTTCCAAATCGCGTTTCACCAGCAGTCGGTGGTTCTCGGCCTCGAAGGAGCCTTCCCCGATGAAGCGGTTGAAATGCTTCTCCATCCCCGCTTCCAAATCCTTGTGGCTGAAGCAGCATTCATCCAGCGGGAACACGTCCACGGACGGGATGTCCTTCACAGAGCGCTGTGTGAAGATGTCGAATTCCTTGACCGATTCGATTTCGTCCCCGAATAGCACGATGCGGACGGGGTTCTCGAGCAGATAGGGATAGATGTCGATGATCTCGCCGCGCACGGAAAACTCGCCGATGTCCTGCACCACGGACTCTTCCGTGAATCCCATGTGCAGCACGGCGTCACGGAAATCCTCCAGGTTCAGGCTCTGGCCCTTGGCCAAGTTCATGATTTCGAGATGCAGGGAATCCGGGCTGGAGAGGCGGGTCAGAAAGGTGGGAAGGGTGGTGACGAGCACCGAACGCTTATGCTTGTACAGGGCCTCGAAGCAGGCCAGGCGCTGTTCCAGCACGTGGCCGAAGGGCTTGCGCCATTCATAGGGCTTGAGATCCAGGCCGGGGAATTGCAGCACCTGCTCCTCGCCGATCCAGGATTCCAGATCCTCGGCGACCATTTCCGCGGTTTTGGCGTCCGGGGCCAAGTACAGGAGATTGCCCGGGCCCTTGGCGTCCAGAAACTGGCGCGCGAGCAGGGCCGATACGGCCGAACCCGCGAGACCGGCCACGTATAGCGGATCCCGTTTGCGGAACGCCAATCCGGCCAAGGCCGGAAACGCCTCTTCCTGGAGAAGTTGCGTAAGCGGGATGGGCGCGTTATGTGCGCTATGCGCGCCGGTGGGCTTGGAAGTCCGGTTGCTCAAGGGGTAATAAGTTAAAAAACGGAGTTAGAAAACGCGGCTGGGAAACTCCGGATGCGGCTCCCGGCCGCAAGCCGGACCTAAAGTTCGGTCCGGTTCCGGCCGAGAGTAATGCAGCCAAAATCGTTCCGCCGCCGTGCCGGCTTGGTTATTAAACTAGCCGCCTCCATTGACGAGCCAAATTAGTGCTTCGCCGTACCTTCGAAGAGCTTTGCATATTCGCCATACCCCTCCGCGGCCAATTTTTCCTTGGGTATGAACCGGAGCGATGCGGAGTTGATGCAATAGCGCAGGCCGGTCGGCGCGGGCCCGTCGTCGAACACGTGGCCCAGATGCGAGTCGCCGATGCGGCTGCGCACTTCGTCCCGCTGCATCCCGTGGCTCCCGTCCGATTCCTTCTTGAGGCTGTTGGGATCGACCGGCCGGGTGAAGCTGGGCCATCCGGTGCCGCTGTTAAATTTGTCCCGCGAGCTGAACAGCGGTTCGCCAGTGGCGACGTCCACGTACAGGCCGTCCTGATGGTTGTCCCAATACTCGCCCGAGAAGGCCCGCTCGGTTCCGCTCTTCTGGGTCACGTCGTATTGCATCGCGGTCAGCCGCTTACGCAGTTCCGCCTCCGCGGGTTTGCTGTATTTCCTGTCGATTGCTTTTTCGGGTGTTTTCTCGGTTGTTTTTTCGGCAACTTTTTCGGGAACTTGATCAGACGTCATAGGGGTCGCCTCCTGAGCTGCGTTCTTGGGTTTCGCTGTGTTATCGGATTTAACCTTGGATGAAAGGTACACCGCCGCGTCGGCACGCTTCGCGCCGGCATGTTTGTCCGCTTCGGCACGGGGGGCGCTCATCCCTTCAGCGCGGGGTGCGATCATCCCTTCAGCGCGGGGCGCGCTCATCCCTTCAGCGCGGGGCGCGCTCATCCATAAGGCTCCGGCAACTGCCGTTGCGGTAAGTACCGCGATCAGTCCAGGTTTCACTGCTGATTGAGCCATTGAGTCTCCTCGTGGAATCAAAGTACCAAGTCCCCAAGGGCGATTTCCCGCTCGGGCGCCGGCCTTCATTCCGACCCAGGGTATGTCGCCGGCCGCCGATCAATGTTGCACCCAGTCCCGATCAAATCCGAACCAGCGGGCAGAGTTTGAGCGCCTCACATGAACCGTTTCTTGATTGTCTCTAAGATTGCCAGGGTAGAGCGCGGAAAAACGCCCATTACCGTACGATTTGAAGGGTCAGCCTTTCAAAAAAGCCCAGGAAAAATCCGGTATCACTTTTGCTTTCCCTTAGGCTAGCCCGAGGTCGTTATGATTCCAAGCGAACTGTTTGAACCGCAACCCGTTTCCTTCCGAATCCTCTCCCACGCCGGGTTGTCGATCCAGGGAGCGGGAAAAAGCCTGGTCTTCGATCCCTGGCTGGTAGGAAGTGCCTATTGGCGTTCCTGGTGGAATTATCCCCCCGTGCCCAAGGGCCTGGCCGATTCCCTGCGCCCGGATTTCATCTGCCTGACGCGCATCCATTGGGACCATTTCCACGGCCCCTCCCTGCGCAAGTTCTCCCGGGAAACGCCCATCCTCATCCCGCGCATCCCGTTCCAGCGCATGAAAAAGGATTTGCAGGACATGGGTTTCCTGAACGTGGTGGAATTGCGCCACGGCCGCACGCTGGAATTGTCGCCGGGTTTGCGGATCACGTCCTACCAGTTCCATCCCTTCAACGATAGCGCCGCCGTTGTGGAATGCGGAGGCGTCACCCTGTTCAACGCCACCGACGCCCGCATCGCGGATGCGCCCCTGCGGCAGGTGCTGAAACGCCACCCCCGCATCGATTTCGT
>JBDSIO010000289.1:0-21672 GCA_039917895.1 Fibrobacteria bacterium
TGCGCGATCAGCAGGCCTTCGCCCGCGCCATCGGCGAGCGCATGGGCGCAAAGCTTTGGGAACTTCACCGCAGGGGAGTATCCGAAGCCGTATGGACCACCAACGTCACGCCCGACGGCGAGGGCGGGTTCGTGTTCGCCGCAGCCTTCATGCAAACCACTGCCAACCAGGGCTGACCGCACCCATGGACACGGAAGCGATACCGGCCTTTTTTTACATGCGATTTTCATGACGTTCCGGAAGCGGATCGGGTCCACGCAGGCCCGGCTTTTCCCACTCATTTCGACCCCTTGGAAACGATCCCGGAACTTTTTTACTCCTCTCTGACCGCGCAAGTGTCGGAATTCTTTCCGAAATCCCCCGGTTTCGGGTAGCCATCGACCGCCAGCCCAGATGCGACGGGTAATGCGGGTTTTTTCCTTTCCCGTTTGATAGAATAGGGAATGCCTTTTCCCCGACCCCAGGATAATTCCCAACCATGCTTCTGGTAAAGATGACGCTCAAGCACGCTATCGGATTCGCTTTAGGACTCTTCTGCTACGCATTCGCGATTTCCATGTTCTTCTGGTTTCCCGGCGTGGAGGCCTGGACCCACTCGGCGCTTCACCCGATCGCCTCATTGCGCCCGGCCGCCGTCGGCCCGCATATCTGGCTCAATCTGATGATGGCGCTGCTCGTCTTCATGCCCGGACTTTTCGGTCCCCTGTTGTTCATAACGCGCGCCCGCCGGTTCGGGAACGCCAAACTGATCCTCGGCAGCCTGGCCCTGGCCTGCCTATACGCCCTCGCGGGCATGGGCGATCCGCTCCTTTACGGCCGCGTCGCGCTTTTGGCCCTCCTCTCGGGGCAACTGCTGGCTTTCGGCCTCAAGGTTCCGGAAAGCGTGCCCTACAATTGGATGACCTATCTCGCCTTCATTCTCGCCAACTTCTCCTTTCCCGATCCAGCCATCCTCGCAGGCGCAAACTTCCTCACCGGAGGCTATCTGCTCGGCGCGGGAGTGGCGCTTTTCATCCGCACGCGCCAGACGCCGGACAAGAAGAGCGGTTACCGGGTCATGGTCGGATAGAATCCGATTCGTCGGATGAGACTCACTCTCCCATCCCCACATAATTTAACCCGTCCTTAGCCCGTTGCCGCCGCGACAGTGTCCGGCGGGGCCGGTTTCAGGCGCACGGCGTTGGGCTTGGGAATGATGCTCACCCCGAACTTGTTGGCATAGACCTGGGTGAACTCGGCGCCCAGGAACAGGATCTGCGCCGAGTAATAGATCCACAGCAGGATCACCACCAACGATCCCGCCGCCCCATAGGCGGAGCTCACCGAACTGCGCCCCAGGTACAGGCCGATCAGGAAACGCCCCAGCGAGAACAGCAGGGCAGTGACAACCGAGCCTACCCATACATCGCGCCAGCGAACGTAAGCATCGGGCAGCACCTTGAAGATGAGCGCGAACAGCAGGCTGGTGACCGCAAGTGAGATGACGAAATTCACGGCCTGCAGCACCACGGACGACATGGGTAGAACATCGGACAGGTATTTGCCGACCCCGGAAAGCACGGCGCTCAGGACCAGGGAGACGAGCAAAAGGAATCCGATGACGAGCACCATGGAAAAAGAGAGGAAGCGATCGCGCAGAATGCCCTTGAATCCCCTGCCTTCCCTGGGCTTCACTTCCCAGATGGTATTGAGCGAATCCTGCAATTGCCCGAAGGCGCCCGAAGCCCCGATCAACAGGGTGACGATGCCGATGACCGTGGCCAGGACACCCGAAGTCGTCTTGGATGCATTCTGCAGGATGGTCTGGATCACTTGGGCGCCGTCTTCGCCGACCAGGCCGCGGATTTCGCCGACCACCTGGTTGGTGGCCGCCTCACGGCCGAATACCAGGCTCGCCAGGGCGATGGCGATGACGAGCAGAGGAGCGATGGAAAAGATGGTGTAATAGGACAGGGCCGCAGCCAGCCGGGAAGCCTTGTCATTGCTCCATTCCTTGAACGTTTCCTGGACGAGATCCTTGATCATGATTGCGAATGCCAGCAAAAGGCCTCCTGTCGTCTCACTCTGAAAATTAAAATTCAGGGTCCCCGGAAGGAAGTTATTTAACGCCGACAGTTGAGGTTTTTAGAAGGCTTGGGCCAAATCGACGATGAACCCGTCCGGCCTCCAGCCTTTCTTGTTCGGCTTGCCATAGGCGAAGTCGACGCGGAAGTTGAAGATCCCGAGCAGCGGGTACCGCAAACCTAAGCCCCAGGCTACGCCTTGCCCATTCGACTGCCGATCCGCGCCGCTCCCGGCGAGTGAAAATCCGTTGTTCACATTCCAAACCTTGCCCATGTCGTAGAAAGGCACGAATTCCAAGGGGCGTAAATGCTTCAGGACGCCTTTGGAGCGCGGCAGGCCGAAGGCGAAAGGCGCCATGCGCAGTTCGTAGGAAGCGAGGAGATAAGCCAAGGTCTGTCCCTTGGTCGAGCACACCTGGTCCGAGGCGGTCGAGTCCGCATTGTAGACCGTTTCCGTTTCCGGACAGAGCTCCCTGAATCCGTAACTGCGCACGCTGCGGCCGCCCCCGAGGAAAAAGCGATCCGAGTTGGTCCCGCCCTCCCCGAAAAATCGTCCGCCATCGAGACGCATCGCCAGCTTGAATTGGGACATCAGGGGGTAGTAGTAACCCGATTGGACCTCCAGCCAGTTATGCCGGAACTCCGTGAACCGGAACTTCCGATCCTCGATCAAAGGACCGCCGTTGCCCCAACTGGGCGCCACGCGGATGCCACGGGTGGGATCCAGGGATTGGTTGAGCCAGGCCATATAAGCGGTCTGGATGAAATTCAGGTTCAGGGAGCGTTCGCGCGATTCGGGCCCGAGCATGCGGCTCTTGGATTCCACTTCCGCGTTGCCCACCAGCCGTAGCCAATAGGACCAGGGCCATGTCAGGCGTGTGCTGTTGATGGCTCGGAAGTCGCCGCCGAAAAGGGGTTCGGCCTGGTCGGTTCCGGGGTGATGGATCTCTTGATCCTGGTTCCAGGCGAAACTCAGGTCGTTATCGAGACGGATCAGGTACCCGAAGGTCAGCGGCGAACCGTACCCCGCGTACACGCTTTGGCGCAGGGAGGCGAGCGCGCCGCCGCCGCGCACTTCGTTCAGGCTGCCGGCAAAATTGCTGTGGCGTAGATCGGTGGACACGCCGAATCCGGAATAGGTCTCGTAGAAAGTGGAGGTGCGGAAGTTGCCCGGCACGCGTTCCTCCAATTGCAGGATCAGCGCGCTCCGGTGGGCGGGTCCCGGCAGCAGGCTGTCGCGCAGCCGGGAATAGTTGAACGCCCCCGTGTATTGGAGCTTCTCGATCAGCCGATCGGTGGAGGAAATGCGAACGGTATCGCCCTTATGGTACCGGACCAGGGAACGGAGCAGGCGCTCGCGGGTAATGCCCACCAGGGAGTCGGCCGGAGCCGCGCGCTGGTTGCGCAGGATCAAAGTGTCGAACAGCACGGGATTGGACGGCTCCACCAGATAGTCGACCTTGACGGTGCGCGATTCCGCTTTCACCGTCACCTTGTCGTCCACCTTGGCGCGCACGTATCCGGAGTTGCCGTAATGCTGGAGCAGGAAGCGGCGATCCTGGAAGATGGCCTCCTCTTGGTAAGGCTCGCCGGTCTTGGCCTTGAGGCCTTCCACGCCCACCACCAGCTGGGGTTGCGGCGCCTGCTGGGGCGGGGACAGCTTCACCGTGTCCACGCCGGCCGTATCCACCTTGCCGCCCTCCCGGTTCTCCCCGATTCCGGCCGAGGTCTTTTCCGCAGATCGTTCCGCCGCCCGTTCCGGGCCGGCGGTGTCCTCCACCACGACCACCCGCACGGAATCGTAGAGGTAGCGTTCGCCCTCCTTGATGGTAAAGGCCGCGTCCCAATCCTCCTTGGCTTTTCCGTCCAGGCCCGGTTGCGGGCGCATGTCCACGTCCACGGTGGCGTCGAAGTAGCCGTTGCGCCGGTAGAGATCCAGGGTGTAGAACTGCGCATCCTCCTGCCACGTGAGGATTCCGTCCTTGTTGTAGTTTTCCGGTTCCGGTGATAGGACTTCCCGGATAGCCCGATCACGCAGGAAGGAGTTGCCCGTGATCTTCACGCTGATGCCGGCGAACACCGGGGCCATGGCCACGCTAAGCCCGATAAAGCCGAACAGAGCGAAATGGGCGAAATGGACGAAATGGGTGAACCGGGACGCGAGCCTCATTGCGCGCTGTCCGGCGCCGCGGCGGTCTTGCCGGAGCCTTCCGACCGGGGAACGGTTTCGCCCAGGACCATGGGAGGCCTGGCCGGAGCGTTCTTGGCCCACCAGGACCCCCAGAAATCATAGGTGTAGTTGAGTCCGAGCCTTTTCCGCAAAGACTCCGCCTCGCGGTTCTCAAGGGTGCGATCGGGATCGGTGAAGATGGCCGCTTCCACGTTCACGTTGTTCTTGAGACGTTCCTGCCACTTAGGATCCTCGATGAATCCGGGCAAGGGCGGCCGCCATTCCAGGCCCACCCGGTAGTTCCACGGATTGCTCGACTCGTTGTTCTCCGGGGCATAGGCCGACTTCACGCGCAGGCGCGTGCGCCAGAACTCCTTGCTGAGGATTTCCAGGGCGATGGACTCCTGCGTCGAAGTCGTGGTCGAGGCGCTGGAACTGTCCGTTTTCTTCTTGTCCGAGGCCAGCGCGCTCAGGCCCGAGACCTGGGCGCTCGAGATCCAATGGCCCGAAAGCTTGCCGAAGGCGTCGGACAAATAGGAGCTGGCCACGGGTTCCAGCAGCCCGAGCGCCTGCTCTTCGTAGGACAGTCCCGAACCGCCTCCCCGCAGGGCCGAAGAATAACAGCCCCGGCGCACGGAATAGACCAGGGCCGATACTTCCACGCCCGCCCCGCTGGCGCCTTCGCAATCGCTGTCGTAGGAGAATTGCAGATCCGAAAGTTCGCCCGTGAGATGGGTGGTGATGTTGCAGGAGTCCAAGGTGCCTGCCTCGCAGTTGCGGGCGAGGCGCTTCTGCGCTTCCAGCTCCACTTCGCCTTCCTCCAATGGCGTGTTCAGCCATTTTATATCCATGCGGCGGATGGAGTACGCTTGTTTCTTGACTCCCAGTTCGCCGCTCTGGGACGAGATGCGGCCCTGGACCAGGGCGTAAGGGTAGGTGCCCGCCATGTAGAAGTTGCCCACGTAGCTCACGCGCAGGATGTCGGTCTCTATGCTGTTGCCCCGGCCGGCCGTCTCCACGTTGATCTGCAGTTGCATGGCCTGGCTGCGCTTCGCGGTGCGCTTGCCTCCCTTTCCCGGGGAACGCTTGAACAGGTTCTGCAAGGTCTCCATGCTGCGCAGCCGGTAGCGCACCTCGGAGCTGTCCAGGGTCGCGGCCACGCGCAGGAAGGGGATGCGCCCGCCTCCCGGCATCCCCGGAGAAGTCCGGCCCAAGGGCGCATGGTAGGCGATCTCCACGAGGGAGAAGTCCCCGGCAGCGCGCAGCGGGGCCTTGATGTGCTCGGCCGATCCGGAACCTATAGAGGCCCGGAGATCGAGATTGGTCGAATCCCCCTTCAGATCCAGCTTCAGGTTCTTCAGCTTTATGCGGTCGCCTTTGCCGAACTGGGCCGCGAGGCTGTTGCCGGACAGCGATCCGGACATGCGCTTGGTCGCGGGGTCGAATTCGAATCGGCCGGACAATTCCGCTCCGTTCCTGGCCTTCATGGTCAGGCGGGGGATGGCGATCTTGCCGCCCACCATCGTCACCGGCGCGGCAAAGGTCTGCGTGTCCAGGCCCGCCACCACGTAGATGCCCCCCAGGGTGTCGGCCTCCACGCGCAGTCCCTTCATGCCGTCCTTGAATGGCATGAAGATTTCGGCGCCCACCCGCACGTTCTTCAGCTCGCCGGACGACGAAGGGAGCACCACGTCCCCGCGCACCCCCAGCCTGCCTTCCAGATTCTTGAACTCCTTCACGGTCCCTTTGAAATCCAGGAAGATGGATTGGCCGGCCCGGGCGTTCAAGTCCAGGGTCTGCGTGTCGCCAAGCACGCCCGTCACCTGCAGCGTCAGGGAATCCCGGAACAGGGGTTCCGCTTCGGACACCGTGACGGCCCGGATGATCAGCGCATCTCCGCGTCCGGTGAGGGTCAGTTCCTTCAAGGCGATCTTCTCGTCTTCCGTCTTCAGGTGGACGTTTTCCAATCGGTAGGTACCGGAGAAGCCGGCTGAGGCGCTGTAGTCCAGCTTGCCCAGGGCGAAGCCGGACTTGAGGGGAGGTTCGGGCATGGCCACGGCCAGCGCCTTGGCCAGATCGAACCGATCGGCGCCCAGGCTTACTTCCTCGAAATCCTCCTTGGAGAGTTTGGACAATTCGTAGAACTGCCTTCCGTGCAGATTCACCTTGGCGGACGCTGTGATCTCGTTGCCGGAAAGGGAAGCGCGGGTTTCCCGCACCGTCAGGGCCCGGGGATCCCATTCCGCCTTGAACTGGACCCGCAATTCCTCGCCCTTGTAGCGGCCGCCCAGCTTGAGATCGGCGGCGCCCGTGCGCTTCCGTTTGTCCCATTTGAAGTCCCCGGTCACGCGCGGCTGGTTGGCCTTCAGGCTGTCGAGCTTGGCATAAGGGAGCATTTCCACGGCCAGATCGCGCGCATGCGCCTCCATCACGTCCGGCGAAGGCATGGCCCCGTCGAACGATCCGTATTTACCGTTGGAGACGTGGGCCTCCATGGGGCGGCCAGGCCGGTTTAGTCCGACCTTGCCCGACAACGCCCAGTCGACGCCGCGCCAATAGAGGTGCGACGGTTCCAACACATATCCCCGCTGGCCGTAACGGTTGCGCAGTCGCACCGAGTCCGCCTCCACGCCATAGGCCCTGAGCCCGGTCATCGCGATCTCGGCCGACACTTCGCCGCCCCGGATGCCGCCGCGCACCTGCGCCGACTTGAAGATCACGTTGGTGTCCGTGAAGGCCACCATCCATCTCTCCCCGGGCGCCAGGTCCACCGAGAACGCGCCGTTCCATTCCGGGAGAGGAGACGGCGCTGCCGGTGGCGCGGACGCGCCTTTTTTTCCGGCCGTCCTGATTGCGGCCTTTGCCTGGCCGGTCTTGGCGGTGTTGGCGGGAATGGTGGACTTTGCCGCCTTCGCCATCTTCCCCGGGGCTTTCTTCAGATCCGCCATGATGCGCGATCCGTCCCCGGTGGCGATCTGGGCCTTGATGGCGTCCGCGGAGGCGCGCAGCTCCGCCACCTCCAGATCCGCGTTCCCGCGCTTGCCCGCCGCCGAGACGGCGAATCCGCGCACATGCCCCCTGGCCGTAACCCCCATGTGACGGACGAGCCAGGCGGGATCGGCGAGGGAATCCCTCCCGGTAACATACAGGTTCCCCCCCAGCGCCACGTCCTCCGCCCCGGCGCCGCGGCTCGCCACGGTCCAGGT
Organism: Fibrobacteria bacterium; assembly: GCA_039917895.1. GTDB lineage: Bacteria > Fibrobacterota > Fibrobacteria > UBA11236 > UBA11236 > Chersky-265. The sequence continues at coordinate 7,440 of JBDSIO010000289.1, forward strand.
GCCGGCGGTATCATGGAAGCCGAGGCGGATGGCCACGCGTTGCGGCCCGATCTTCAGCGGCAGCGAATCGGGGAAGTGAGAGACCCGCGCCTTCACGTCCGCGTCCACCCGGATGGTTCCGGGCATGGATGCCTTGAGGTCGGCATCGAAGCCGTCCATGCGGGGCAGGGTCCGTGGCAGCTTGAACGCGGCGGCATAGGGTTCGGAGGAGGCCAGATGCGCCCGCAGCGCCGCCTGCGCCCGCAGCAGGTTGGACTTGGGCGCCCGGGCCTCGACCTTAACGCTGTCGCCCTCCCGCCGCCACTCCGCGCGCGCGACCACGACGGCGGTATCGTCCCACGAAGCCGCGAACGACAGGGCATGCCGCAAGTCCCCGGACTGGCGCGCCCGCGCCTCGCGGATCGCGAGTTCGAGGCCTTGCGGACCGGTCGTCGCCAAGGACACGCCTTCGCAGCGGACCAGCGGACCTGCCGAATCGGAGACGAGGATGGCTCCGGCCCGGATGCGGACGTCCGCGGGGATCCTGAATTCGGGGAAGGCCATGGAGTCGGGCCTGGGCTTGACCGAATCAGGGAGATTGGTGGGCGTAAGCCGCAAGGAAACGGTATCGAGATCCAGGCGCACTGCCGGTGAGAAGCGCACCAAGCTGTGGAACAGGTCGGCCGAAAGCGACGTCACGCCCACCGCCACCTCGATGCCCGGTCCGGAGTAAAGCACGGAATCGGCCTTCAGATCCAAGCTCCACAAAAAGCGCGGCGACACCAGCCGCACCTTGCCACCTCCCACCGCGATCTCGCGCGCGAGATAGTGCCCCACGGCCCAGCGTCCGCCGAAATAAACGGCCAGCAACAGGACCAAGGCCAGGCCCGCCATAGCGATGAAGATGCGTTTGAGCCATTTGCGCATGGAGATTCAGTCCTAAAATAGTTGCAAAACCCAGGTACATGCAAAAACCCGGGACGGAAATCTTTTCCGACCGGGCTAGGGTAACATCCGCGATACGTGCGGGCATTCCCAATGGTTGCCGGACTTTCCGGGACCTCATCGTCATCCCCCAAAGAATCCACCCCATATGGAGACCTTGGGCCGACGGAAAGCGGATTTTTTAATCCGGAAGCAGACCGGCAAGAGAACGGAAAGTGAACTGAAAGTGAACTGAAAAATGACCGGAAAAGTATTCCGGCCATTGTAAAAATCACCCAAACCTGTCGATAAAATTTACAAATCGGGGAGGAGCGTGGGGTAAAAACCTCCTGAACCCATGGCTTTCCAAGGGGTTAGGGGCGTCTCCGACTCGAACCGCAAGGCCCAGTTACTACTTTATGGATACCCGCATCTCGGCGGGCCCGACCTTCGTACGGAGCCGAGGACCTGACAGTGTCCCGGAGCCAAAATGAATGACCTGGAACCCTCTTACGAGAGACCCAAAAAAAACATGCCGGTACATCACAGAGACGGGACATTCCGAATTTTGGGCTTGAAACGGTTCCTGCCGGGACGATGGGACAAGCTTGCGGCATCGCTCTTGCCCGGCTTCTGCCTAACCGCTTTCATCCTCTCCTGCAATGTTACCGAACGCGACCTGGGCGGAGCGCCCATCGGTCCCTCGGAAAGTTCGGCGGGCGTGGACACCAGCAGCTGGCGACGCGACTCCATCTCCGCCAACATGCGGATCTTCGCCTCGCCCCAGACCCTGAAAGCCGGCAATCAGGCCCATTCCACCGTCACGGTCCAGGTCTTCGACCAGAACCACAATCCCCTCCGCGGCAAGCTGGTCCGGTTCGCCGCTTCGCTCGGCACCATCTCCGCCCAGGACACGACCGACGACGAAGGCGCCGCCACCGCTGTCTATTCCGGACTTCCCCGCAACGCCGAGGTCAATATCCTGGCCTTCACCCAGATCGCGGACACCACCGCAGTGGTGGGTACCTCCGTGCAACTCGAAGGCGTGACCCTGGCCATCGCTCCCCTTTCCCCGGACACGCTGGTCGGCTCCCTCGTGCCCTTGACCCTGACCCTCAAGGATGGCGAGGGCGAACCCATCGCGGCGGTTCCGGTCAAGCTCCAGGGCGCGGTCAGTTCCGACGCCGTCACCGACGGCGCGGGCGTCGTCCGCACCAGCGTCAAGAGCGATAAGGAAGCGCAGGTCAAGGTCACGGCTTCGGCCCAGGGCGCCGCCGCCAGCGTTACGGTCGGTTTCTGGACCACCCCACCGGATTCCCGTTCCCGCACCTTGCTCCTGTCCGCTGAACCTTCCCGCCTGTCGGCCGCCAACGGCGAGACCTCGAAAATCAAGGCCATCCTCTACGACGACAACCACAATCCCGTGGCGGGTAAGCGCGTCGCCTTCGCCACCACCCACGGCCTCATCACGCCTTCCGATACCACCGGAGCCGACGGCGTGGCCGAAGCCGAGTTCCAGGGCGTGGCCCAGAATGCGGATGCGCTCATCACGGCCTCGTACCAGCAAGGCGATTCCACCCGCCGAGCCACCGCCACCGTGACCCTGGCCGGACTGCAAATCGAAGTCAAGCCCTTCTCCGGCGAAGCCCTGCTCACCGATACCGTGCCGATTTCCATCCGCGTCCGCGATGCCAAAGGACGCGCCATGCCGGACGTTCAGGTTTCCATCAAGGGCGCCTTGCAAACCTCGCTGCGCACCAACGCCTCGGGCGCCGTCACGGCCACCGTGGCCAGCGCCTCGGAACGGTTGGTCCAGGTCAAAGCCTCGGCCCTGGGCGCCAGCGACAGCGCCAAGGTCAACTTCCTGGTCAAGCTGCCCATCGGATCCGTGCTCTCCGCCGCCGCCATCGGGAACATGCGCATCTTCGTGGATCGCTCCCAACTGAAAGCCAGCAATACCGACGAGACCAAGGTGCGCGTGGTCGCCTTCGACAAGTTCAACAATCCGCTCGCGGGCCGTCCCGTGCGCTTCACGGCCAACTACGGAATCGTCACCAACCTGGATACCACCGACGCCCGCGGAGAGGCCGAGGCCGTATACCGCGCGGTGCCCCTCAATACCGACGCCCGCGTAACCGCCACCATGAGCGTCGAGGACTCGTCCCTGGCGGTCTTCACCACCATCACCTTGGCGGGCCTGGAAATCGACGTGCAGCCTACTCTGACCAACGCCCTGCTCAACCGCAGCGTGCCCGTGCTCATCAAGATCATCGACGGCGCCGGCAGCCCCGTGCCCAACGCCACCGTGATCTTCAACGGCAACCCCGGACAAGGCACCACCGACGGCGAAGGCATTTTCCGCACCGCCGTCACCAGCGGCACCCAGAAGCGGATCACGGTCTCGGCCCAGGCCTTGGGCGCCCAGGACAGCAACTTCGTCGACTTCTGGACGGTGCTGCCCACCAAGAACCCGAACACGGTCGAGACTATCCGCAACATGCGCATCTTCTCCTCCCGCTCCCAGGTGCGGGCGGACAACTCCGACTTCGCGGTCATTTCCGTGATCCTGACCAACGAGAACAACAACCCCGCCACCGGAGATGTCGTCAAATTCACCAGCAATCTCGGCATCATCGGCCAATCCGCGACCGTGGACAGCGCGGGCCGCGCCAACGTCATCCTCCACGGCGTGCCCATCAACGGCATCTGCAAGGTGACCGCCACCGTCGCGGGCCGTAACCTGGAAGCCTCCACGGAAATCATCTTCAGCGGCGTGACACTGGCCCTATCCACCAACCAGACGGAGCTGAAGGTGGGTGAACTCGCCAGCCTCGAAGCCACGCTCCGCGACGCTTCCGGCAACGCCATCGGCGGCGATGACGTCACCTTCACCCTCTCGGGTCCGGGCACCTTCGACAACGGCAACCCCACCTATACTACGGTCCTGCGCCCCGACGGCAAGGCCCTGGTGCGCGTTTCGGCGCGGGGTGCGGGAACGGTGGTGGCGAAGGCCGCGGCGTTGAACACGACCGATTCTTTGACGTTGCGCTTCAACACCAACTCCCTGAACCTGACCGCATCCAGCCCCACCATCAAGGTCGGCGGGGTGGAATCCGCCACCATTACGGCTACCTATCTCAAAGGCGACGGCTCTCCCGACGCGAACAAGCTGATCCGGTTCGCCACCAATGCAGGTTCCGTCTCGCCTGATTCAGCCCAGACGGACGCCAACGGCAAAGCCGTGACCACCCTGAAAAGCGCCTTGTTCTCCGGGACCGCCACGGTCCAGGCGAACGCTCCTGGAGGTTCCGCCAAGATACAGGTCACCTACTCCGCCCTGGCTCCGTGGAAGATCAAACTTTCGGTAACGGCCGATAACATCGGCGTGAACGGGGGGCAGGCCCTGGTGCGCGCCGTCGTCACGGATACCCAAGGCAACCTGGTCACGGGGCAGAACGTGAACTTCCGCATCTTAAAGGGACCTGGCGGCGGTGAAGCCATTGTGACGCCTTTGGTCATGACCCAGGCCGGCATCGCCGTGACCCAGCTCCAGGCCGGAGCGGTGGTGAGCAGTTATCGCGGGGTGCTGATCGAGGCTTCCTTCGGCACCAAGGCCCTGGAAAAGGACTCCGCGAAGTTGACCATCTCAGGGCCGGCCCATATAGTGACCGTGGCCCGGCCCGAAGACGATACGGTAAAGGTTCAGGAAGGCGGATCTCGCGATAAAGCCTTTTTCGAATCCTTCACCGGAGCCTTGGTCCAGGACATCAACGGCAACATGGTGGCGGATGGAACCGAAGTCCATTTCAGCGCCGTCATCACCGGTCTGGCCATCGAGCAACGCGTCTTCGATCGCTGGGACGGCCTGGTGGGTTTCGATACCAGCGTTTCCTCCGTAACCATCGTCGGATCCGTCGAAAGCGTCCGTCCCATTTATCATACCGTGCTCGCGGATATTCTGCCTTTTGAGGATATCAACAACAACCTAAGACTGGATCCGGGAATCGACCTGGATCTGGATGGGATCCCCAGCATGCTCAGGCGAGGCGAGGATCGCAACGGTGACGGAAGATTCGACTATGATCCGCTGGTGCATGATGTTTGGTTCGACTTCAATCACAATGGGAAATGCGACACGGGGGTCGGAGAGAAATTCGTGATGGTGAACGGAGTCGAAGTGCTATTCGATCAGAACGCGGACGGAATCCGGAACCCCGGCGAAATCATCGTCGATCGCGGTCGCATCGGCGTTTGCGACCTTCCCATGGATTCCAGTGGGACCGTGATGGACTATCCTTACGTCCAGTGGGATACCCGCGATTACATACCCAAAACAGCCTTCCGCGAGAACGATAACGCCGTGGCCATTGAAGTCTCCGCCGTGACCAAGAACGGGGAGGCGCATGCCATCATCCGTTATCCGCGGCAATTCGCCAACCGTTTCGCCGTCACCATCAATGCGGAAGCGAACGGAATTCGTGATAAGGATGGCGAACGGTTCCTGCTGCGCCAGATCAAGGATTGATTGAGGGAAGATGAATCCAATACGTGAACCGGGGATGGGAATGGGAATGCGGGCGCTCGCCTGTCTTACCGGGCTATACCTGCTGCCGATCCAAGCCCTGGCTGCCTTTCCCACCGAAGACATGGGCTCCATGAGCCTGGGACTGCAATACGGGTTCGCGTTCCGGGGCCAGAATATCACCGCGGCCGCGGCGCCTTCCCACGAGACCATTCACACCCTTAGCCTGGCTTACGCACCCATCCCTTACCTGTCGATCGAGGCCGGCATCGGTCTCGATCGGTTCGACGTCGAAACCAGCAAATCCGTGCGGTTCGATGGCGAGTACGGCCTCTCGCCTTTGTTCGGCCTGGTCGTCAAGTCTCCCTATTTCGCCTTGGATTTCGTCCGCATCGCCGCCGGTTACCGCGGCTTGTACCTGAACAGCGAGGATGATCGGGGATACCGCTACTCCGGGACCATCTCCAGCCCGTTTCTGGGCGCGGTCGTTTCTCCATCAGGATTCTTCGACATCGAAGCGGGGGCGCGAGGCCACATTGTCGACGGCGCCATGTCTGGGCCTTCGACTTCGGAACAGGTGTTCGCCAATGAAGAAATCCTGCGCGGCTACGCCACCTTCACCGTGAAGTCACCCACGGACGGGGCATTCCTGAGCCTGGACATCGACATTTCCCCGGCCTTCACCTCGGACTGGGCGGATGGCCCACGTGAAGCCCAAGTGGGGATTTCCTTCGGCGCCATTCTGGGCGGACAGGCAAAACCCGAACCGGCCAAGGATGCGACCGGCCGGTTTCCCGCATATTCCGAGATGAAGGAAACCCAGCGCAAAATGGCGGATGAGATAAAGTAGCGGGATGATGGGCAAGTTCAGCTACAAGGTCAGGGATAACGAGGACAGGGTGCTGCTGGGCACCATGGAAGGCGCCACTGCGGATGAAGTCCTCGAGCGCCTGAAGCAGAAGGATTTCCTGCCCATCCTGGTCAAGGAACTTGCCGGCGACGATTTGCGCACTGGCAAAAGCCTTTCCGAAACGATCAGCGATGGCTTCAAACGATCCCGTAACCGGGTTCCCTACCGGAACGTGGTATTCTTCACCCGGCAATTGGCCACCATGATCGGCCAAGGCGTGCCATTGTCCCGCTCCTTGGAACAACTCACCCGCGGCGAGTCCCCGGTTTTCAAGAAAATCATCCAGCAGGTCGCGGACGATATCGCCACCGGCCTGACGTTGTCCGATGCCCTGGCCCGCCATCCCGGCGCCTTCAGTCCCATGTTCGTGGCCGTGGTCCACTCGGGCGAAATCGCCGGCGCCTTGGACAAGGTGCTGGATGGAATGGCGATCTACCTCGAGAACGTGGAAATCATGCGGGGCAAGGTCAAAACGGCGATGCGGTATCCCATCTTCATCGCCGGATTCGTAAGTTTGATGATGATTGGGATCATGGTGTGGCTGGTTCCCACGTTCGAGAACATTTATGCCAGCATGAACGCGATCCTTCCCCCGCCGACGCGCCTGCTGATCTTCCTCTCCCGCCTCATCAGGCAAAACATCCCTGCTTTCTGCGTTCTCATAATCGCCTCCATCGTCGGCCTCAAATACTTGCTCACGATCGACAGATTCAAAATCTCCTGGCAGAAAAACATCCTCAAGTTCCCCGTTTTCGGCGGCATCCTCCAGAAAAACATCTGGGCCACGTACTGCCGCACCATGTCGTTGCTGATGGGCGCGGGGACGCCGATCCTCAAGGCCACGGAAATCGCCGGCGCCACCGTGAACAACAGTTTTTTCGTGAAAAGGCTGGAAAGCATTTTCTCCGGTCTCCGCAAAGGGGACCAGCTCAGCGAAGCCTTGGACGCCAGCGGCCTCTTTCCGGTTCTGGTAGTGCAGTTGGTGGCTACGGGTGAAACCAGCGGCCGCGTCGATGAATTACTCGGCAAGGCAGCTGAATTCTATGAACGGGAAATCCGCAATGTCGTCGATTCCCTGTCATCCATTATCGAACCCATCCTTATCGTGACTTTGGGCGGCGTCGTGGGCGGAATCCTTTTCTCCCTCTACCTCCCCATCTTCATGATCGGTCAGTTCATCCATTAATGTGGTCGAATGCAAAATCGACTCAAAAACCTCTTGTGTGAAGATTAAAAGCAAAATTCCAATCCATTCAAAGGAGTATCGAAATGAGTCTCGCCAATAAGCAAAAGCGCCAACAGGGGTTCACCCTTGTTGAAGTCATCGTGGTTGCGATTATCGTGGCAGCCTTGGCGGCGGTCGCCATCCCGCTCTATAATGGTTATGTCACAACCTCCCGCAATAATGCGGCCGCGAACGCCGCGGGCTCCGTTGCATCGTTCATGGGTGCCTGCGTCAACTCTTCACCTCCCGGAGTCATGGTAACCGGCGCAACGACGACGGCCACGGCGGGACCATTCATAATAACCTGCACTGCGAACGGAGCAACCATTGCGGTTCCCGCAGGAATCAGCCTGCTTGTGACAAACCTTTCGGGAACGGGTCAGGTGACGGCAACCTCCGGCGGCGGCGCTGCCCAAACCTACAGCTATTAGACGGAAGTTTCAAATGCAGAGAGAAACCGCAGCTACCCCGATGGCAACTTTATTGCTAACGGGTAGGCGCGGACTTTCAGGTAACTCAATGGCAGGATTCGTTCTCGTGGAAGTAATAGTTGTAGCGGTCATTGTGGGAATCCTGGCCGCTGTCGCGATCCCGATCTATTCCGGAATGGTTAAAAGCCAGCGAAAGGACGTATCCAGGGGCATCAGCCAATCTGCGGCGGTTTCCGCGAACATCTACTACCGGCGGTATGGAGTGGATCCGGTGTGCGCCAACACGGCCGCATGCGTGACGACCTTGGGACTTTTCCTGACCGACGCATCGAAGTACTCCATTTCGATTTCCGCCGGCGAAGTCATCGTAAGGGATCTTTCATTGGCGATTACCGACACGGTAAAGACCGGATTCCATTGAACCGGAATACGGTTGAACGGATATGAACGGCATGCACAAGCATAACGCATCCTCCGGTTTTTCCCTCGTCGAGTTGATGGTGGCCTCGGCCTGCCTGGGTGTCGCCATTTCGGGCGTCATGTCCATGATCGGGGCCGGTCGCCAAATCGAAATGGAGAACTGGAACCGCCGTCAGGCCAGGATGCTGGCAAACAGCGCCTTGGAGAACGACCAATACCACAATCTCAACTTTTCATCCCTCATCGTGCCCTACTCGCAGGCTTCCATCGTACAATTGAATCCGGGAACTCCCCTGGCCATCAATGCTACACTTGTCGTCACTTCCGACATCGATTATTTCACCATGAACGATCCGGGAGGGGCGACGCCGCCCACTCTCGGGATCCAGTTTAAATGGGTTCGCGCCGCGATTAATTGGACTCTGGCGGGACGCACGGACAGTGTTTATGTGCAAAAGCGGATCGCGGAATTCCAATGAAGCCCCAATCCGGGTTCACTCTGATAGAAGTAATCGCGGCCAGCGCGATCTCGGGTTTTGTGGGCATCGCCCTTCTGTCCGTTCTCTATATGGCCAACCGCCAAATCAAGGATGGCTCGGCGACCGTCAGGCTTACCCATCTTCAAATGGTGGCTTCCGAACAGATTCACCAGTCAGCCCGCAAGGCCGCGGGAGTCCGACTGGAAAGCGAAGCTCCCGGCGTGATCGCCGGCGCATTGGGTTATCCAGGGGCAAATTCGGTTAAGCACGTTCTGTTCTGCGATCCCGCGGGCGCGATCCTTTCCGGATATTTTCTCAACGGCGGAAACCTCCTGGAATGGAATCCCGCCGTCCCGGGTTGGGAACCCTTCAGAATAGCCGGGATACTCGTCGAGGTCGATGACGTCAACAGCTTCTTCGATATCCTGCCTAACCGGCACGGCATTTCCGCGCGCATCGCCTACAGGCTGGTCGATGGCGCATCGTCGTACGCATTTCCCACTCTTACCGAAACCGTGCGCTGCCGGAATACTTCGATATGAACGGGCAGACGGGATCGGTATTGGCCGGCGTGATAGCTATTTCCGTGATCCTTTCCGTGGCCGCGAGCGGGTACCTGTTCGTCATGGGAAACTCCGGCAAGGATGAGGTGGCCTACGCGAACGATCAAACGCTGCACTATGCGGCGGAGTCCGCAATGTACCTGGCGGTGAAGTGGATACGCGGGCACTCCAAAGCCTACCACGATGACACCTGGAATGGCTCGTTGGTATTGACTCCGGGGCCGAACGGATACTCGAACATCGACGGCGCCTTGGCTCGCGTGGACATCACGGGATTGCCGGGCGGCCCGCCTTTGCGAAGACTCAGATGCCATGCGACCGCCGGCGCGGGCAAGGACACTTTGGTACTCACCTGGCTCCTGGACAAAGTAGACCCGGATCCGGGCGATGCCTTGAAATGCATCCCTTTTATGTCCACCTGGCAGGAATCCTATAACCCTGGCAACCCCTGAATCAAGGCATCATGGTCAAACGCAGCATACAGACTTCAAATCCCGGCGTGACCGTCGGCATCGAATACGATCACCTGGCCATCCGCGCCGCCTTGTTGAATACCGATGGCAGGGGGGCCTTTTCCGTCGCAAAAGTCGTGGAGATCCGCGGGGAATACGGCGAGGACCGCAACCTCTTGGAAGGGTTTCGCCAGGTTAAGGCCAAATTGGGTTTGAGCGGGCGCGATTCGGTTGTCACCTGCCTTTCGGGGAAACAGGTTTTCGCGACCCAGCTTCCGTTCCGGAGGCTGGGGAAGGAAGAAATGGAACAGGCCCTACGCCTGGAATTGCGCAAGACCGTGCACTTTGAAGTCGCGACTTCAACCTTGGATTACCAGATTCTGGGCGAGGATGACGGAAGCAACGGCGGCGCAGCCCAGGTGCTGGTCGCATTGGCCGCCACCGCCTTGCTCAATCGTCAACTCGGACTCCTGGAAAAAGCCGGGCTGAAAGTCATGGCGGTCGATGTGCTCCCCGTGGCAATCGCCAATACCCTGTGGGCCTGGAAGGCCGGGGGTGAATCGCATCATCCCCTCATCGCCGTGCATATCGGACCGCAGGTATCCACCATCGTGATAGATGGGGAGTATTCGCCTTTCTTCACCCGTAACGTGTATTTCGCCGCAGAGGACGTTTTCGCGCCGAACGCGAACCCGGTGGACCGGGAAAAGCGCATCCAGGCCTTGGCGGAAGAGGTTTCACGATCGGTTATCTTCTATGAAAAGAACTCCGAAGTTACCGGATTCCAGGAGGTCCTGCTTTTGGGCGACCATCTGGAAGGAGCGGCTCTGATGGATAAATTGCAACGGCAAACCGGGCTTCCCGTCCAGGCGATGGATCTCGCGGGGAAAACGGGAATGTTACGGGAATCGCAACCGGGCCGCTTCGATCTGGCCGTGTCCTTGGCATTGCGGGGCGAAGCATGATTGCGCAACCAGGCCCCGCTTTGTACCGCCTGAACCTGATTCGCGAATTGCGCGAAAAGGAAATCAAATCCGAACGGAAGCGCCGTTTGACCCTGATACTCGGCTTCGGATGTTTTGGATTCTTCGTGCTGTCCCTGCTTTATTCGGGCATGACCATCTGGCAAATGGAAGGCGTCCTGACTCGGGAGGAAAAAAAGGTAAAGGAGCTCCACCAGGAATACCAGAAATACGCGGCCGCCAAATTAATCGTGGACAAATCCGATCTGGAGCTTCTGAGCGATTTGCAAGGCAAAGGGATTTTCTGGACGAAGAAGCTCGTTGCCATTGCCAAGCATCTTCCGGATAACTATTCCATCATCGATTTTTCCTATGAGAATAACCAGCTTAAGGTCTCCGGATTCGGGTACCCAAGTCCACGGCAGGATCAATTGCTTGTCCTGGATGAATACCTCAATAAGCTGCGCGCGGACTCGACCTTTTCCGATACCTTCAAGAAATTGCAATTGAACCTCGCGGATCGCAACGCCGATCGCAATGTGGATCCCGGCAGGATCAATTTCCAGTTTTCCGCGGTTACCTCAACTTGGAAGGCCCAATGAAATCCGGTGAATCCCTTCTGGTTGCCATGGCCATTGTGGCGGTTTGCGTTATTCCCGCCGACCTGCTGTATACTTCGCGCTTCGTTCCCCGCTTCAAGGAACTCGAAAAGGAACGCATCATCACCTCCAACCAGTTGGCGACCGCAAAAATCGTTTCGGAAAACCTGAAGCATGTGCGCGAGCTGGTTTTCAGCAACATGGATTTCGCGGGCCAGAGGGATTCCGTTTCCCAGGAAACCACGCTTTTCGACTTCCTCACCTCCTGCGTGAATGATTTGAAGATGCGCCTGGTCTCGGTAAGGCCGCTGAGCCCGACTGTTTCCGGCCGGGTGACAACCTATGGTTACGAAATCCAGTTGGAAGGGGATTTTTTCAGCTTCGGCGAATTCTGCTCCAAGCTGGAAAACAGCCGACGGGTATTGGCCCTGACCTCGTTCCAGGTCACTCAAGCAGGCAAGGGTGGATCCATGGCCGGTAATCAGGCGGCGGTCGCCTCTCCATCCGCAAAAGGCGCCAAGGCCCCTCCCTACCCCGATTCCCGCAGTGTTTCCATCCGGCTGCATCTCGACACCTTTCGCGTGAAAAAAGGCTGAAATGCGCTTCAACCCCTTTATATCAGCCGCCGTTCTGGCCATGGTCCTGGCCTTCGGTCTTGCCTTGCGCGTCTTTTCGCAAAACAGCGGATTCCATCGGGTCGTGAAGGAATCCCTCGCCACCACCGAGGGTTATGATCAGAAGTTCATCGATTTGGTCGATCACCTTGAGGAGGTCCTTGCCACCCGCGCCAGTTTCGCTTACCCTGGTGGCAGCGATCCCATGACGGGACGCCGCCGCGAAGTCGCCATTCCAATCGCGGCCCGCATACCTTCGCCAAGACGAACCGCCGCCTCCAAAGCCTCGTCCGGCAAACCCGCGCAACCGAAGGCCGACAGCGCCAAGTCCCCGGAACCGGCGCTCGATATGGTGAAGCTCACGGCCATCATCGCCGATGATTACGGCCAGCACACGGCCATCGTCATGGACGGGGAACGCTCCCTGTCCGTCGATGTGGGCGACATGGTAGGGACTCGCAAGGTGGTCAAGGTCACCAACAAGGAAATCACCATGGAAAACGATTCAGCGATCTACAGCTACGACATTTCCGGCAACCGCAGCCTGCAGCGGAAATGAAACAGGACGGAGACATACAGATGACATCCCTTTGCAAATACGGATCCTCCGCTTACCTCGGCGCGCGAATGGCGCTCATGACCGCTTTGATCGGAACAGCCCTGTCCGGTCCGGTAGCTGCGGACGCGCTTTCCGCGCCGGCCGGAGACGCGGCCCCGGTAATCGAGGCCAAGGTGGAATCGCCCATCATCACCAAGGATCCCAACCCCTTGTTGCGCATGCCCATCTCGCTGAATGCCCAGGACGCCAACCTGTCCGAAATCCTAAAGGTCATGGCGGACCGCTCCAGCATGAACTTCGTCGCGGGCGAAGGCGTGCAGAAGGCGAAGATATCCATCATCCTGAACAAAACCCCGGTTTCCGAAGCCATCGATCTGATCGTGCGCGCCGCCGGGCTGTCCTACGAGATCATCGGCAACTCCGTGCTCATCGGCGAACAGGGCAAGCTTAAGGACGAGGTGGGACAATCCGGATACGTCATCGCGCTCAACTATGCCGACGCGGAGGAGGTAGCCGGTCTGCTGGCGGATTTCTCCAAGAACGTGAAGGTGGATCGCGGCGGAAACCGGTTGATCGCCTACGCCAGCCCGCGCATCATCAATGAAATCGAGCGCATCGTGCGTTCCATCGACCATCCGCATACCCAGGTGCTGTTGGAGACCCGGCTCATCGAAGTCACCGTCGACAATACCGACCGCTACGGCATCGATTGGGGGGCGCTGTCGCCGGTCCAGACCGGGATCGGTTTTCCCGCCACCACGGTGACCAAGGGATATCTGCTGAAGGGCGGGCAAAGGGCGCCCATCAACCTGAACATCCTGCTGGACATGCTGATCCAGAACGGCGACGCCAACGTGCTGATGAACTCCAAGTTGACCACGACCAACAACCGCGAAGCCAGCCTGCTCATCGGCGAGAAGATTCCCTACGTGATCCAGTCTTATAACTCCGCGGCTGTAGCCGGCGGCGGCGCCAACCAGCAGATCCAGCACGAAGAAGTGGGCGTGAAGATCCGCATGCAGCCCCACGTGAACGAGGACTCGGAGATCACCTTGAACCTGGAGCCCGAAGTCAGTTCCATTACCGGCTTCAAGGGACCGAACTCGGATCTGCCGCTGGTCAAGGTGCGCAACACCAAGACCACGGTGCGCGTCAAGGACGGCCAGACCATCTTCCTCGCCGGCTTGCTCTCGGAAGAGGAGACCAGCGAACTGCGCAAGCTTCCGATACTGGGCCAAATCCCGTTGATCGGCATGCTGTTCACGCATACCCTCAAAATCAAGCGCAAGACCAACCTCATCATCGAGGTAAAGCCGAAGATCATCCACAACTCGTCGGAGCTGGTATTCGAGACTGGAGCGGTGAAAGGGGATTCGGCGGCGGTGAAGTAGTCAGGCCGCCAAAAGCCTTTTTCTGACCGCGGGCATTTCGTGGATCAGCTCCATCAACATGAAAACCGGTTCGGGAATGGGTTTTCCGATTTCCCACCCTTGAAGGGTTTTCGTCGCTACGCGCAAGACCTTGGCCATTCCCGCTTGCGAAAGCCCAAGCTCGGCGCGAATGGCTTTGAAGTGGTCAAGTCGCTCATATCTGA
>JBDSIO010000290.1:0-7193 GCA_039917895.1 Fibrobacteria bacterium
TGATCCAATTCTTCGCTGCGAGGATTTTCGCCAACTCTTCGGCGTTCTTGGGGTTGTCGCACCAGATCTGGGCTTCCATTACCGCCTTGAGCATGGCCTTCGTCGCTATGGGATGCGCATCCACCCAATCCTTACGCATGGCGAAGGACTTCTCGGGATGATCCTTCCAGATCTCCTGGGTCTGAACGGCGGTGTATCCAATGCGCTGATTGATGAGTTGTTGGCCCCAAGGTTCGCCCACGCAGAAGGCGTCCATCGTGCCGACGCGCATGTTGGCAACCATCTGGGGCGGAGGGATCACGATTGTGGCCACGTCCACGTCGGGATCGATGCCACCTGCTGCGAGCCAATAACGGATCCAGTAGTTATGCGTTCCGGTCGGAAAAGTCATCGCGAACGTCAGTGGCTTGGCGCCTTTCTTCTTGGCGGCTTCGATCCAGGGCCTGAACAGGGATGCATCCTTGTTGATGCCGTTCTCTATGTATTTGGAGGCCACGGATATGGATTGGTTGTTGTAATTCAGGCGCGCGAGAATATACATGGGGCAGGGTTTGTTGCCCTTGGTGACCAGTCCCAAGGTGAGGGCATAGGGCATGGGAGTGAGAATATGCGCGCCATCGATACCGCCATTGCCGGAACCCAGTTCCAGGTTGTCGCGCGTGGCACCCCAGGAGGCTTGCTTGAGCACTTCCACATCGGGCATACCGTACTTGGCGAAGAGTCCTTTTTCCTTCGCGATGACCAATGGTGCGACGTCGTTTAGCGCGATATAACCCAATCTGGCCTTGGTCACCTCGGGCTTATCCTGCGCCGACAACGGCGCGGTTCCTATCGCGAGCGCGAAGGCCGCCGCCGCAAGGCCGCCGGTTAGGCGGGAGATTCGGGTTTGAATGGACGTAATGGAAAAAACTGCCAGCATGATCTTGCTCCTTGGGTGTTTCGGGATTTCCGGACGTCGGGTGCCGGAGGTAAATAAAAGAGTGCGGTCCCCAGGTAGGAGGGGGCATGCCGGGCATGGTCCTACCTGGAGATGGGGATGGGGAGCATCCCCTCCCGCGGCCGGAAATGCCTTTCCGCGGTTGGACGGAAGGGCGGCCTCGGGAGTCCGCTGGGGAGCGTTGCCGCGGCCTGTCCGGTATCCTTTACCGCTGCGGGTCGCGCTTCCGATTTCATTCCTGCCTACCGACCACATTGGGCATACTCCATCGGCATCCCATATAGGGCGCCGCGATTCGTATGTCCAAAAGCCCGGGCGGACCGGAGTAAGCTGGCTCCGCGGTTGCGGTGGCCGGAACGACGATTCGTTCCTGCTTATCGTTGGCGGCGTACCCAGTCATTTATCCGGGTGAAGTGGTCCGTTCAAACCACTGCCGCCAGCAATCAGTTGGCGTTTGACTTCAGGGAGTATGAAAAAGCAAAGCGCGTACCAATACCGTGCTTGGAGAAGTTCGGGCGCCTTTGGGGGGAATTCCCATGATAATGTCAATGCTTCGCTCCCGGAGTACCGGGAGTGGCACCAAATGTTAGGATTTGCCCGACAAATGCTGACAACCGACAGCATCGTGATTCGAAATTCCGGTACGCATCGCGCGGATCACGGAACAAAGTCGCGTGTGTCGTAGCCGGAGGGATCGGAAATGGAATCCCGGAAACGGGATCAGCGAGGGGCTGCGGCGCCTGTAACCACGTGGCTTGGCGGGCGGGATGCGATCGGTCCTGTCACGGATTGGTAAAACCCCTCCATGCAGATGGAGGCCAAATCCACTTCTCGCGCGGCGGTAACATCCATGTGACCCCAGCGCTCCATCTGTTCCAGGTACCATCTCGCGTGAGATTGCATGGGCGCGTCCGTTCCCCCTCCGAAGAAGCGGACGCCGGCGGAGGATGCGATGGGCGTTCCACGTTCAGCGGCATCCTTGAGCGCGCCTTCGACCACGGTCTTGGGGGTATTTACATAGTGCTTGGAGGCGATAATCTCCACCGCCTCGGGCCGGTTGGCAGGATCGGCTAACCACGAAGACGCCTGGGATAGCGCCCGGATGAGGCGGGAATGGGCCAGGGAATGCGACCTATGCCAAGCGGTCCGGACCCCAAGCACCTTTTCGCCCAGGCCGGGCAACAGGCTGCCGCTGTCCGCCACCAGCCGCCCCAGCTTGGACGCTGAAGCGCGCCGGCTCCAGGGTTCGCCGGCGCAGAAGCCGTCAATCTCGTTTTTGCGCAGGCGCCCCACCATCTCCTGGGGGGGAATGACGGTCAGCTGGATGCGGTCGCCCAAGCCCAGGCCTCCCCGCGCCAACCAGGAGCGGAGGAAGTATTCCTGGGTCCCGCGTTGGAAAACCACGCCTAGACGCAGAACCCTATCGGGATGGGCTCCCAACCATGCCTGCAGCCCGGACGGGTCGCGCAGCCCGTCGTTCCAAAGGGAATTGGAGAGGATGAGGCCATTGCCGTTGCGGCTGAGGGTGAAGGCGTATCCTACCGGCGCGTCGCCTGGCGGCGCGGCCAAGGCGAACTGAAGCGGCATGGTAATGAGGCAGTGGGCCGCATCCCATTCGCCGCCCAGAAGCTTGTCCTGGACCTGCACCCAGGATTGGGCCTTGCGCAATTCCACGTCGAGGTGCTGACGGAGGAAGTGACCCTTCTCCTTCGCCACCGCCAGCAAGGCGCAGTCCACCAACGGCACGAAGCCGATCCTTACGAGTTCCCGGGCGGGTTTTGCGGTCGGGATTTGCAGAAAATCACACCCGCGCGCGGGCCAATCCGGGAGCGCCCCAGGTGGCGCGCCAACGCATCTTGACCTTGAACAGGATGGCGAAGGCGAAAACGCCCATCAGCGCGTACATAAGGAAGCCCATGCGGTAGTCGCCGGTCATCTGCTTGGACATGCCTAGGGAAGAGGCGAGATAGAAACCACCCACCCCGCCGGCCATGCCCACCAGGCCGGTAAGGGTGCCTATCTCGCGTCCGAAGCGCTGGGGCAGCAATTGGAACACAGCGCCGTTACCCATGCCCATGGCCATCATGCCGACCGCGAAGAAAGCCAGGGAAAGCGCCAGCGAGGTCGGCAGCAGGGCCACGCCGAGCATGGCCAGCACCACCACCACGTACATGACCTGCAGGGCGCGCACACCGCCTACTCGGTCGGCCACCGACCCGCCAATGGGGCGGAACATGGAACCGCAGAACACGCAGCCCGCCGTCAGGTAGCCGGCGACCGAAGGCGCCAGGCCGAACT
This sequence comes from Fibrobacteria bacterium, assembly GCA_039917895.1. Lineage (GTDB taxonomy): Bacteria > Fibrobacterota > Fibrobacteria > UBA11236 > UBA11236 > Chersky-265. The sequence goes on from JBDSIO010000290.1 coordinate 3,236, forward strand.
GGCTGTTGAAATAGATCACCAAGCTGGAGGCCAGGCCCACGAAGCCGCCGAAGGTGACCAGATAGAAGAGCATGAACCACCAGGCGTCGCGTTCCTTGAGCACGGCGAAGTACTTGGAAAGCTTCTGCGGGGGCGGAGTTCCAGGGGCGTCCTTGGCCATAAAGGTGTAGATGAACATCGTGATGGTCAGAGGGATCAGGACGATGCCGAAGACGTTGGTCCAGCCGAAGTGGTTGGCGAGCAGGGGAGCGAAAAGTGCGGCGAACACGGTACCGGAATTGCCGGCGCCGGCGATGCCGAGGGCCAAGCCCTGCGCTTCGGGGGGATACCAGCGTGAAGCCAGCGGCAAGGCCACGGCAAAAGACGCGCCGGCGACGCCGAGGCAGACACCCAGCAGGTAGACGGAATGCAGGCTATGGAGGCCGAAGAGCCAGGAAACCATCAGGGCGGAAATGACGATCGCTTGTCCGAACAACCCGGCCTTCTTGGCGCCTATACTGTCGACCAAGAGCCCCATGAAGAGGCGCATAATGGCGCCGGAAAGCACGGGCACGGCGACCATCATCCCCTTTTGCGACGGCGAGAGGCCCAGGTCCTTGGCGATATGCACTCCCAAGGGTCCGAGCAAGACCCACACCATGAAGCTCATGTCGAAGTAGAGGAAAGCGGAAAAGAGCGTGGGCGCGTGGCCCGCTTTGGCAAAATCTTTCAATTTCATGTCATGAATCTCCCTATGTCGACAATGGGAAAGCAAAGGTCGCGCCATTTGCGGACAGTTCCTGCCATACAGGGGTTCCGGATTACAAATCGGATCAAAATCAGCGACCGCATATATAGGGAGAGGGGGAATCGGTCGTATACGGATGGTATACGGATGGTTTCCAGATAATGTGGAGAACCGAACTCACGCGGTCAAAGTTGCTTAAAGAGCTCTAGTGTTGGCGTTTTTTGTAATTCCGGAAAATGACACTAGCTGACCAATGGGAACATAGACGAATGATTAACCGTCGATCCTCCCCCATTCTCCGCTAGAATCCCCAAGTTCCCGCGATTAGGCCGTAATACCCCTCTGGTACGCACTTTGCATAGTATCAACAACATATTTGCCAACTGTCTCCGGTCCGTCCGAACCTTTGGCCATTGCGATCTTCCCTGGTGACAGGAGGATAGGGCTATGGCAAAGGACCGGCCCGGCGACTCAAACCCGCCGGGAGTAACACAGTTGATACCTATGGAATCGCTCCCATTCACCGACGGCCAGAAGGAATACCTGGAAGGATTCCTCCGCGCCTTGAGTGGCCAGCCTGTCGCCCCCGCCGCGCCTTCTCCCGAAGGAGTCCAGGTTCCGCTAGGGAAGCAGGCCCAGCTCAACTGGATCGCCTCGGGCAAGCGCCTTTCGAAGGAGGAAAAGTACAAGTTCGACGCGGATCCACTCGACGCCTGGCCCCGCATCGCCGAGCTCTCCGCCCAGGGTAAGCTCCCCGAAAACGAGGACCTTTTCCGCTTCAAGACCCACGGACTGTGGAACGTCTCCCCGGCCCAGGAATCGATGATGTGCCGCCTGCGCATCCCCGGCGGCATCCTCAAGGCATACCAGGCCATCGCCATCGCAGACGCGGCCGTGGCCCACGGCGGCGGCTACGTCGACGTGACCACCCGCGCCAACCTGCAGATCCGCGAGATCTCCGGGGCCCACATGGCTCTCTTGCTCACCGACCTGCACGAGACCGGCATCGTCCCCCGCGGCGCCGGCGCCGACAACATCCGCAACGTCACCGGCAACCCGACCTGCGGTATCGATGCCAACGAATTCTACGACGTGCTCCCGCTCTGCCGGGAACTGCACCATCACATCCTGCACGATCGCAATCTGTACGATCTACCGCGCAAATTCAACGTCGCCTTCGACGGCGGTAACTCCATCTCGGCGCTGGAAGACACCAACGACATCGGCCTCAAGGCGGTCAAGGTCGACGCCGGCCGCGGTGTGGAAGAAGGCGTTTACTTCCGCCTGGCGCTAGGCGGCATCACCGGCCACGGCGATCTCGCCAAGGATACGGGCCTGTTACTGAAGCCGTCCGAATGCATCCCCGTGATCGCGGCCATGATCCGCGTCTACGTTATGAACGGCGACCGGGGCAATCGCAAGCGCGCCCGCCTCAAGTACGTGCTGGATTCGTGGGGCGTGCCCAAGTTCCTGGACGAAACCCAGAAGCTGCTGCCGTTTCCGTTACGCCGCCTGCCGGAAACCGATTGCCGCATGGCGCCCCCGGTTGATAAATCCGGCCATCTGGGCATCCATACCCAGCGCCAGTCGGGCCTCTGCTATATCGGCGTCGACGTTCCCGTGGGACGACTGAGCGCGGATCAGCTGCGCGGCCTGGCCTCCCTCGCCACCACCTTCGGTTCCGGCACCTTGCGCCTCACCGTCTGGCAGAACCTGCTGATTTCGGACATTCCCGAAGCGCGCGTCGACGATGCCCTGCGCGCCCTCGGCGCTCTCGGACTCACCCATGAACCGGATCCCATCCAGGCGGGCCTCGTCGCCTGTACTGGCGGTGAAGGCTGCAAGTTCGGCATGGCGCCCACCAAGGCCACCGCCCTGGCCATCTCGGCCCATCTCAAGAACCACCCGGCCATCCGTCTGGACAGCCCGGTCAACATCCATCTCACCGGCTGCACGCACTCCTGCGCGCAGCATTTCATCGGCGACATCGGCCTGTTGGGCGCAGGCGTAGAGACCCCTGACTACAAAGGCCCGGGGTTCCACTTCTTCATCGGCGGCGGCTACGGCCGCGAGGGCCGCATGGCCGTTGCCGCCCGCCGCGCCGTGCCCGCGCCCGAGGTGCCGGCCGAGATCGAACGTATCCTTACCATTTACCTGGCGCAGCGTGCGCCCGGGGAAAGCTTCACCGACTTCACGGCGCGCCGCCCGGACCAGGACCTGCAGACTCTCTTCGCCTGGTCCGGCGACGCGTCCCGCTCCCCGATCGTCGCGGCTCCGGCGGAGGTCGCATGAACGCCACGGTCTCCTTCATTCCCGAATCCGCCCCGTTCAGCGTCGATCAACGCATGTGGCTCAACGGTTTCCTGGCCGGCATGTCCAATTCCGGCAAGCTCCAATCCACCATACCAGTCCCCCCGCCCGCGCCGAAAGCGGCAGTCCCGGCGATACCCTTACTGGTGCTGTTCGGATCCCAGTCCGGAACGGGCGAAGGCTTGGCCCAGGCCTTCGCCGACAAGCTCCGCGCCCACGCTTTCGCCGGCGGAGGGGCCCGCGTGGAACCGCGCGTGCTCGGCATGAACAACTACAAGGACATCGCCTGGGCGGACGAAATGCGCGTTTTCATGCTGACCAGCACCTGGGGCGATGGGGACATGCCCGACAACGCCGTGGCGTTCTGGGATTGGCTGAAGGGGTCCGAAGCGCCTTCCATGGCGCATATGACCTATTCGGTGATGGGTCTTGGCGATCGCAATTATACACGCTTCTGCCAGGCCGGCAAGAACTTGGACTCCCGATTCGCCGAGCTTGGCGCGAAACGCCTGCTTCCTCTTTGCGAATGCGACACCGACTACGAAGCCAAAACCGAAGCCTGGATGACTGAAGCCCTGGGCGCGTTGGACGCCCTGGTCGCAGCCGACCCTGCCCTTGCCTCCGCCATCGCCGCAGCCGCCGAGGGCGCTTCCAGGCCCCACTCGAACGGACATATGTCGCACAGCGTTGCGGTGGTGAATGGAACTTCCGTGAACGGCGCGAATGGAACGGTTAGCGCGAATGGCGCAAAGGACCATGTCAACGGCACGCCCGCCAAGACCCCGCCCGTTTACTCCCGCAAGCATCCTTTCCAGGCCGTGTTGCTTGAAAACCATACCCTGAACGCCAGGGGATCGGGCAAGGACACGCGCCACATCTCGATTTCACTGCTCGGCAGCGGATTGGAATACCGCGTGGGCG
>JBDSIO010000291.1:0-3450 GCA_039917895.1 Fibrobacteria bacterium
TCCGGACCCACCCGCCCCCGCCGTCCATTGAAAGATGGTGCTAGCGACCCGACGGGCGCTTCGCTTGTCGGGGAATAGTTCGTCTGTACAGGGGGTCCCGAGTAATTCGCCTTCAATGGATCTCGCCAAGCGTTATCTTTCTGATGACTAATCAAATTCAAAACCTGAGTCAATAATGCATTTTTACCATTTTTAATTGATTTATGACTCTAATATCCCAATCCATTGTTATCTAATGCCTTCGTAGTCGTTGACTTTTTGGTCTAATGGCGGCATCTTTAGGGAAAGAGGGAAGTTTGCTCATGGATGCCAAACCTGCATCGGCGGAAGAAGAAGCCGGGCCGCCGAATATCTACCGGTACGACGACTTTCGGGTTTTCCTGAAGGAGGTGTTCGCGTTTCGGAAGGCGCAGGATGAGGAGTATTCCTATCGCAAGTTCGCCAAAGAGGCGGGGATTGCGAACCCGGGGTATTTGTTGGACGTGATCGTGGGCAAGCGGACCTTGAGCGATAATGCGGTGAAAAAGACGGCGGCGGCGTTCGAGTTGAACGAGGCGGAGACGGAGTTCTTCACCTTGCTGGTCGACTTCGGGCAGTCGAAGAAGGATGCCAAGCGGCAGGAGATCTACCAGGAAATCCTGTACCGGCGCAACCGCAGCCGGTTCGCGCGTATGAGTCCGTCGCTGGTGAAGTATTACCAGGATTACCATTACCCGTTGGTCTACAGCGCGCTGCATGCGTTGGATTTCCGCGGGGACTATGAGTCCTTCGGCGGCGCGTTCGATCCGGCCATTCCGCCGGCGGCGCTCAAGAAGTTCATCCGGGATCTGTGCGAGTGGGATCTGGTCAAGCAGCAGCCCGATGGGCGTTATACGGTGACGGAAGCGTTTGTGGAGCCGCCCGAGACCATGGGGGCGCTGGTGCGCAGGCTAAACCGGGAATGGATCCTGCAGGCCGCCGAGTCCCTGTTCCGGCACAGTCCCGAGGACCGGCACGTGTCCACGCTCCTGCTTTCCGTCAGCGATGGGACGCGCAAGCGTCTGCGGGAGGAGATCGAGCGGTTCCGCCGGGAGGTGCTCGATCTCGTCTCCAAGGATGAAGCCAAACCCACGGGCCTGATGCAGCTGAGCCTGCAGTACTTTCCCAAAACCAAAAAGCGGAAATAGCATCATGCGTCAAGTAAACCGACTCCGCACCGCCGTTTCCGCGCGATTTCCAGCCACGGCCCAGGTCCTCGCCTCGCTTGCCGCCGCCGTACTGGTTTCCGGATGCCTATTGTTATCCGGATGCCTCTTCGCGACCGACGACAAGGTAGCGGGAGGCGCGCAGGATTTCCCCAACACCGTGGCTTTGGGTATTGCGGCCTCATCCCACATTTCCGACAACTCGGAATGGAACCAGTTTTCGGCCATCCCTTCCGCCTTGCCCAGCTTCCAGGGAGCCGACTCCCTGGTGGTGCCGCCGGAAAGACTGTATGCGCGGGCGAAGTTCGGGTCGGGCGCGGGCAAGGCCTCAGGATCGGGCGGGATGGGCGGACTTGCGAAGACCGCGGCGGCGGGATCCGGCACGGGGGCCGCGGCGCTTTTCGATACGACCTGGTTTGATCTTTCGGATACCGCCACCCTCAAGGTCGGCCGCCTCATCCATCAGGTGGAAGCCGAACTCAAGTTAACGGGCGACACCATCACCAAAGGCGACACCGTCACGTTCAAATGGGACGCCAATGCGGACGACGGAATCCCGGGCAACGAATTGCTGCTCGAGGCCAAGGGCACCAAACTCTGGAAGGGTTCGGATCGCCGGGAAAGCTACCGCTACGAGAATACCGATTCGGCGGGAGGTTTCGATCGCGGGATCTTCCTGCAACGATTGCCCGCTTACCTGCCCGCGGGCTTCAAGTTCCGCTTCTACATCATGGTGCCCGGGCCGGACGGGGATATCTCCACCAAAGCGGATAACCGTCCCGTCTATTACGCTTTCGCGCGCATCAAGACCGTGGCGGGCTCCTCCCCGGACACCTTGGAATCATTCGATATAACCGATGCCGATGGCGACGGGACCCTATGGGCCGCGGGCGATTCGGGCATCGTCGATTTCCGCCAGAAGACGCCAACCCCAGTCTCACGGCCTTCGGTGGAATCGGTTACGCAGAAGCTGCGCGCGGTATTGTTCAAGGACGAGTCCAAGACCTATGCCATCGCTTTCCGGGAATCGCGCGTGGAGAAGGACGGGAAGAGGGTGGTTTTCTCGGTGCGGGGCGTGCGCGATGGCGTCGATTCCACCTTCGCCCCGGGCGACACCGTGAACGTGACCGTGCACGTGGAGTTTCCGGAAACCGCCCGCATGGTGGAGAAGACCTCGCGCTTCAAGGTGATCCTCGGGAACGCGCCCAAGAAGTTCTCGGACAACCAGCTGCTGAGGTATTCCCTGGAAGCGGTTTGGCGCAAGGACCTGGCGACCACCAAACTTGTGTTCACGCCCGACCGGATTGTAGCCGCGAGTGAACTCTCCATCACGGGTTCCTTACAGCTTTCCGTCGACTTCGGTGGCGGCCGCACCGGCGAGGCGGAGGGCCGCTTCGAAAACAAGCTCATCGACGTGGTGCTGAACGATCTACGCGCCGACGGCAAGCGGAAGAAAATCCACCTTATCTGGGATGTGTCCGGAACGCGGCTGAAGCAGGAAGCGGTGGAGTAGGGTTCAGCGCGTTGATCTCGCCGTCCCCAGGTGTGGCGGCGGACGTGACCTCGCCTGGTTTTTCCAGGCATGACCAGCTCTGGCACGGTGGGCAAATACTAAGCAGTTTCGCTGGAAACCTGCTCCTTGGAAACGGCCACCTGGTGCCGCGACATTCCCCGGCATAACCACGTCGGTGACGAGCAAATGGATCCGGTCCGCCCCAGCAACTCCAGGGGAATACGTTTGGGAAATTTGAAGGATTACCAGGTGATTGCTTATCCAAGTTTGATTCCATCCCGCTCTAATTGACACATTTCTTACGGTAGCACCTCGGCTTGTCTCAATATGTTTACTCACGGCTCCCATCAGGAACCCATTACAAATCACACTTTAAAAGGATCGAAAAATGAACATCGGAAATATCATCACCTCGGCTTCCCTGGCCCTTGCCATTCTCGGCGGCGTCGTCGCTTTCACACCCGCGCCCGTGGAAGCCGCGCGCCGTTGCAACCCGCAACTCGACGTCTGCATCAAAGCTCCGCCCCACGGAGACAAAAAAATGAAGAAATGCCCGCGCGGAAGGGTTTGCTTACACTAATCCGCGGCAGTCGCTTCCAAGCGAGGCGGCCGCCATCCAAAGCCCTCGGTAAAAACCTTGGCTCATCCTCTTCCTCCCCGTCTTCCGCCAACACAGCGTAAGGCGACGCTCTTCGCAAGGCCTCCGGGGTTTCCCGGGGGCTTTTTGCTGTTACCTCTCCCTGACCGCGTCTT
>JBDSIO010000292.1:0-10526 GCA_039917895.1 Fibrobacteria bacterium
GAAATCGCCACCCGCCGCCGCCGCGCGGCCAAGGAACGCGAGATGCGCCAGAAGCGCCACATCACGCTGGATCAGCTCTACGACCAAATCAAGTCGGGCGAGTTCCACGAACTCAAGGTGATCATCAAGGCCGACGTGGACGGTTCCGTGGAAGCCATTTCCGGCGCCCTGGAAAAGCTGTCCACGAAGGAAGTGCGCGTGAACGTGATCAGCAAGGGCGTCGGCGCCGTCAAGGATGCCGATATCCACCTGGCCGCCGCGTCCGAAGCCATCATCATCGCCTTCCACGTATTGCCTTCCGAGGCCGTGCGTCAGCTGGCCGAAGTCGAAGGCGTCACGATCAACAACTACCGCATCATCTATGAAGTGGTGGATGAAATCAAGGCCGCGATGGAAGGCATGCTCACGCCCGAAATCAAGGAAGAGGTGGCCGGAGAAGCCGAGATCCTCAAGGTGTTCCGCATCCCCAAGGTCGGCATCATCGCCGGTTGCAAGGTCCAGAGCGGCATTGTGGAACGCGAACTCAAGGCCCGCGTGTACCGCAACGGCATCGAAGTAGGCGAAGCCAAGGTGAACTCCCTGAAGCGCGAGAAGGACGACGCCCGCACCGTCAAGGCCGGCTTCGAATGCGGCATCGGCCTCGAAGGCATCAAGGATATCGTCGAAGGCGACGTCATCGCATTCTTCCGCAAGGTCGAAGTCGCTAGAAAGCTCACGCCTGTAAAGGCGTGAGAGAAGGCTCGATGATAGAAGTCAAAGTGAAAAGTGCAAAAGTCAAAGTGCAAAATGGGGAGAAGCCGAGCTGAGATCTCGATCTTCAATTTTGCACCTTGCAGTTTGAACTTTGACTTTTGAACTCTCTCTTGGCCGCGTAAATTATGAGCCGTAGAACAGATCGTGTCGCCCATCTCATCCAGCGTGAGATCGGCAACGTCATCCTCAAGGAACTGACCGACGTCCGCATCGGCTTCGTGACCATTTCGCGCGTAGAAGTCACCACCGACATGGCATTCGCCAAGGTGTACGTCTCCATCATGGGCAGCGACAAGCAAAAGCGCGATTCCATGGCCGGCCTGGCCCATAGCGCCTCCTACCTGCGCACGCACCTGGCCAAGGTCATGAAGATGCGCACCGTGCCGCGCCTGCAGTTCGTCGAGGACAAGAATCTCGAACACGGGTTCCGCATCAATGAAATCCTCAACGAGATCAAGCCCAAACAGGCACCGGTCGCGGACGACGAGTCGGGTTCCGACTCCGACGAGGAGTGAAAGCGCGGGCATGACCGGCGCTGACACCTTCACGGGCGGCATCCTGCTCCTGGACAAACCGACCGGCGTCAGCTCGTTTCAGGCCTTGCGCCCGCTCAAGCGTTTGTTCCCCAAGACCAAAATCGGCCACGCCGGCACCTTGGATCCGGCCGCTTCCGGTCTGCTCCTGATCGGAGTCGGCAGCGGGACGCGCTTGTTGGAATACCTCGAAGGCATGCCCAAGACCTATTCCTTCACCGCCCGCTTCGGCCTAGTCTCCGATTCCTACGACATGGAAGGCGCGGTGGAACCGCATCCGGCGGCGGCTTCCGCCTCGGGCTTGGATGCCGCGCGCATAGCCGCCGCCCTGCGTCCTTTCCGCGGGAACATCAGCCAGACGCCGCCGGTGTATTCCGCCATCAAAATCGAGGGCGCGCGCGCCTGCGACCGCGTGCGCGCGGGCGAAACCGTGGTGCTGGAGTCGCGCGAGGTTACCGTCCACGGCTTGGAGCTGAAAGCCTTCGTTGCCGCATCGGCACCTTCACCGGAAGCCGATGGCCCAGGCGATCACGCCGCGGCACGGTCGGTGCCGGCTTACGCGCCGTATGCCGACATGGCAATGACCTGCTCCAAAGGCACCTATGTCCGTTCCCTGGTCCACGACCTGGGCCAGGCCCTGGGCTGCGGGGCCGTAACCGACAAGATACGTCGGCTGGCCATCGGCCCCTTCCGCGTCGAAGATGCGTTCACGCCCGGAACCCTGGTTCCCGGCATCCCCCTGCGGCCCATGGACCTGGCTGTCGCGCATTTGCCCGCAGCCGTGGTGCCCGACACCCATGTGGCCCGCTTCCTGAACGGCCAGGCCGTAAGGCCCGCTGCCGTCCCCCAGGTCGCCGATCGTTCCGAATACCGCGCCCTGGACGAATCCGGACGCTTGCTAGCCATCGCCACCCTTTCCCCCGAAGGTCTGATATGTCCCCGGAAAGTCCTGACCCGGGCCTGAACCCGGCAGCCGAAGCTGCCAGGAATGCGGCGGGCAAAGCCCTTGTCCCAGCAGATCCGATGGAAGCGGTTCCAGCCGCGTCCTGGAAGGACGTGCGGCGTGAGGGCGCCTGCATCGTCGCCTTGGGAAATTTCGACGGGGTGCATCTGGGCCATCGCCGCATCCTGGAATCCCTGGTGGAAGAAAGCCGGGTGTCTGGACTCGCTCCCGTGCTCATCACGTTCGAGCCGCATCCCCGCTATTTCTTCAAGCCCCAGGAAAAACCTTCGCTTCTGTCCACGCCGGCGGAAAAGCTCGCCCTGCTGCGCGAATGGCCCATCGAGGTCATCCCGCTCGCTTTCAACCAGGCTCTCGCGGGACTCTCCGCCGAGGACTTCATCGAAAGCTTCCTGAAACAGCGCCTGGGCGGCAAACGGTTCCTGCTGGGCCACGACCATCGCTTCGGAAAGGGCACCCGCGGGGACGCCGCGCTCATCCAGCGCCATGTCCAGGACCCGGATCGGGATGTCCTGATCCTGGAACCCTTCCAGTTGGAGGGGGAGGTGGTCAGTTCCTCGGCCGTGCGCGCCCACCTGGAGGCCGCCCGGATTGAACAGGCCAATCGCCTGTTGGGCCGACCCTTCAGTTACTCCGGAACCGTCATCCGCGGAGATGGCCGCGGCAAAGGATTAGGTTTCCCCACCGCCAACCTCGATCTGGGGTATCCGTTCAAAGCACTGGTCTCCCTCGGGGTGTATGGGGGCATCGCCCGGGTGGACGGCCGCGAGATCAAAGCCATCGCCAATATCGGAAAGCACCCCACCTTCGGCGGTTCCGCCCTGAAAATCGAGATCCACCTGCTTGATTTCGACCAGGATTTGTATGGCCGGTGGGTGGAATTCCGCCTGCTCTTCCATGTGCGGCCCGAGCGCAAATTCGCTTCCGTGGACGAATTGCGGTGCCAAGTGGAAAAAGACATCGCCAGCTCACGTGAAAGGTTGAGTAACCGGTAATCCCGCTCCGCTATTTTCGCAAACCTCCGTCAAATTGTTAAAAACAAGTCAAAGGATTACGGAATTCTGGAAGTCCCAAGCCGGGGGTTTGTCTGGATTTGACCTATATTTGGGATAAGCGCGCGAGCAAGCCCGAGGGGCTGATTCCCGGATCAATTGCCCGGGGACGGCCTGGATGACGCGTGACGAAAGGAAAGCGAAATGAACAACGGTCTTGTCGATGAGGATTCCAGTTTTATTCCGGTGCTGATGGTGGTTGGCATCGCTATCGTGTCGGTCCTGCTGATTGTCGGGCTCTTCATGCCCACCGTCACCTGGTCCTGGTAGTCAGCCGGAGACCCCCAGTCCCGGGCCGGGCCGGGGGTATTTTTTTTCGGGTGTTTCTTTCCAAATTCGGATGAATCCGTGGCTTAGCGGAAAAAAATGGCCAAACTCCCCGTGTAAAGCTATTATTCCACACCTCTTAAATAGGCCCCCATAATGTAAGGGTTGGTCTGTTTGGCAATTTACGAGTAGATGATCGAAGCACAAGTCCAGCAAGCAGAAGAAAGACGAAGTATTATGGCAACCATGACGAAGGAAATTGCGGCGAAGACCATCAGTGATTTTGGCAAGACCCCCAAGGACTCCGGGAACCCGAAGGTCCAGGTGGCGTTGCTGACCCATCGCATCGCCGAAATCACCGAGCATCTGAAGGTGCATAAGAAGGACAAGCACTCCCGCCGCGGCCTGACCACCATGGTCGCATACCGCCGCCGCCTTCTCAATTACATGACGAAGACGGACCTGACCGGCTACCGCGAGCTGATCAAGACGCTCGACCTCCGCCGCTAATCCCGCTTTCCTTCCGCTTCTCCTCCTCCAAAACAAACCAGGCGCGGCGAGGGCCGCGCCATCTGGGAGCACACCAAATCCATGGCAAAACAAACCGTTAACATTACCCTGCCCGACGGCAAATCCCTTTCGATCGAATCCGGACGCATGGCCAAGCAGGCCGGCGGCGCCGTCATAGTTCGCATGGGCGACACCATGGTGCTCTGCACCGTTTGCGCCGGCCCCGAAGCCTTGGGCGATTTCTTCCCCCTGACGGTCGAATACCGCGAAAAATACTACGCCGCCGGCAAGATCCCGGGCGGCTACATCAAGCGCGAAGCCAAGCCCAGCGACAAGGAAGTGCTCACCTGCCGCATCGTCGATCGGCCCTTGCGCCCCATGTTCCCCGAAGGCTACAAGCGCGAAGTCCAGATCGTCTGCACCGTGCTCTCGGCCGACGAGAAGTATGACGCCGACACCCTCTCCGTAATCGGCGCATCCGCCGCTATCGGACTTTCCTCGCTCCCGTTCGAAGACCAGGTCGCTTGCGTCAAGGTCATCGGCAAGGACGGCAAGTACACCATCAATCCCACCTACGAGGAAATCGAAACCGCCGACGTGGAACTCATCGTCGCCGGTACCGCCACCTCCATTTGCATGGTGGAAGGTTCCGGCTGGGAAATCGCCGAAGAAGTCATGGTCAGCGCCATACTCGCCGGCCACGAAGCCATCAAGGAAATCGTCAAGGGCCAGAAGGAGCTCATCTCCCGGTTCGAACAGGTCAAGGACGTGTTCGTTCCCAAGGCCGTGGACCAGGAACTTTTTACCAAGGTCGAGGCCATCGCCAAGCCCCTGTTGATCAAGGCGTTCCACACCCCCATGCTCAAGAAGGCGCATTACGCCACCATGAGCCAGATCAAGAAGGACGTGATCGCGGCCCTCGGCGAAACCTATGCCGAACGCGCCGGCGAGATCAAGGAACATGTCGAGACCGTCCAGTGGAGCGAAATGCGCGAAATGGTCCTCTCGGAGAAGGTCCGCATCGACGGACGCGGCCCCGCCGACATCCGCGCCATCGATATCGAAACTTCGGTTCTGCCCCGCACGCACGGTTCCGGCCTGTTCCAGCGCGGTGAGACCCAGGCCCTGGTGGTCTGCACCCTGGGAACCAAGAACGATGAACAGCGCGTCGACTCCCTGCAGGGCGAATCCTTCCGCAACTACATGCTGCATTACAACTTTCCCGGCTACTCGGTCGGCGAAGCCAAGCGCATGAACTCGGTCGGGCGCCGCGAAATCGGCCACGGCTTCCTCGCCGAACGCGCATTGGCGCCGGTTCTGCCGACCTCCGAATCCTTCCCCTACACCATCCGCCTCGTCTCCGACATCATGGAATCCCATGGTTCCTCCTCGATGGCGTCGGTTTGCGGCGGCACCCTGGCCCTCATGGACGCGGGAGTGAAAATCAAATCCCCGGTCGCCGGCATCGCCATGGGCCTCGTGTCCGACGGCACCCGCTTCGAGACCCTCTCCGACATCAACGGCACGGAAGATCATCTCGGCGACATGGACTTCAAGGTCTGCGGCACCGAAAAGGGCATCACCTCGTTCCAGATGGACATCAAGCTGCGCGGGCTCACCCCCGCCATCATGCAACAGGCGCTTTCCCAGGCCAAGGCCGGCCGTATCCACATCCTCGGCAAGATGAAAGAAGCCCTGCCGGCTCCCCGTGAGATGTCCAAGTTCGCTCCCTCCATCCTGCAGAAGAAGATCCCCTCGGATAAAATCAAGGACCTCATCGGCCCCGGCGGCAAGGTCATCCGCGGCATCCAGGAGAACTCCGGCGCCACGCTCAACGTCGACGATCAGGGCAACCTGACCATCGCCGCCGTGCACCGCGGCAACGCGCTCATGGCCCTCAAGATGGTCAATGAGCTCTTCGCCGAAGCCGAAGTGGGCAAGATCTACAAGGGCAAGGTCAAGGGCATCGCCACCTTCGGCGCCTTCGTGGAAATCCTGCCGGGCAAGGAAGGCCTCGTACACATTTCCGAACTCGCGCCTTCCAAGGTGGACCGCGTCGAAGACGTGCTCCAGATGGGCGACGAAGTCGAAGTGAAGTGCATCGGCGTCGACCCCCAGGGCAAGATCAAGCTCAGCCGCAAGCAGCTGCTTCTGCAGGGCTAAACCAAATTGCCAAAAGTTACTCCGGTTCGAATTGGTAATGATACGGGAGGCGAGTGTAACGGGGAAATGACCCCGCCCGCCAAGCCGACCGAGGAGCTGTACGGGAGTACTGCGACGAGGGCAATGAAGCGGGCGGGCCGCAGCATTAGCAATTCGAGCCGGGGTAAAGCAGTCAACATGGATATCCGCACCACCCGCCTGGAAAACGGCGTGGTGGTGTCGACTGAGTCCCTTCCCCGCATACGCTCGGCTAGCTTGGGCGTTTATCTCGATATCGGTTCCCGCGACGAAGTCCCCAAAACCAACGGGCTGGCCCATTTGTTCGAACACATGGTCTTCAAGGGTACGCCCAAGCACGGCGCCCTGGAAATCGTGAAATGCTTCGAAGCCACCGGCGGCCAGATCAACGCCTACACCTCCAAGGAACAGACCTGCTTCTACGCCAAGGTCGTCGATACCGAAGTGAACGCCGGCCTTTCCATGCTCCTCGAAATGGTTCTCGATTCCACCTTCGACAAGGGCGAACTGGAGAAGGAGAAGGACGTCATCATCGAGGAGATCAAGGGCGGCAACGATAATCCCGAGGATTACATCTACGACCTGTTCTCTGTGGCCGTCTTCGACAAGCACAGCCTGGGCTATCCCATCGCCGGCGACGAAAAGACGGTCAAGGGCCTGACGCGCGAGCATTTGCTGGATCACCAACAAAAGGCCGCCGAGACTCTGCCTATGTTCGTGACAGCCGTGGGCAGCGTCAAGCACGAGGACGTGGTGGCCATCGCCCGCAAAGCCTTCAAGTTGCCCGCCAAGGCCCCGCGCACCGGCGGGTCGACCAAGACGGCCTTTCCCACCCCCACGCGCAAGTCCATCGTGCGGCCGGGCACGATCCTGAAGCCACAGCATCTGGTCGAGAAGCGCAACGTGCAACAGGTGACGGCCCTGTTGGGCGGCCCCGGGTACGCTTGGGAACATCACAACCGCTACGCCTTGCTGTTGCTCAACACCATCTTCGGCGATGGCATGAGCTCCAAACTCTTCCAGAGCGTACGCGAATCCCTGGGCCTGGTCTACAGCATCTACTCCAGCCCCGAGTTCCTGATCAACGCCGGCGTCTACGCCATCGGGTTCGCCACCGAGCCCAAGGACATCGGCAAGGCCGTCAAGGAAATCAACAAGCAGGTCAAGGCCCTTAAGAAGAACGGCCTGACCAATAGCGAGCTGGATTTCGCGAAGGCCAACTTGCGCGGCGGCATCCTGCTCGGCCTGGAATCGACCAACTCCCGCATGGCCAACCTATCCCGCCAGCTTATGTACGGCAAGGAAGGCGAAACCATCGAGCAGGTCCTGAAAAAGCTCGACGCGGTGAAATCGGCCGACGTACGCACGGCCATCAAGGACGTGTTCCAGTCCAAACAATGGGCTTCGGCGACGATCGTTCCGAAGAAGGTGAATCTGAGCATGGGGAAGTTGCTGGATTTCTAGCGGGGGATCCTTTGGGGCTACCGCCGCCCTATAAATCCCGTCGCTCACCGCTTTCAAATCAACCCAGCGCTTCGTCGCAACTTCTCCAACGCCCGCGCCTGCCCCAGCGAATCCTCCCACGGCACCGACGGTCCCTGGCGCGCGTCCAGGTATTCAGCCGCTTCCAGGGCTTCGCGCGCGAATAATGCCAGCCCGTCGCCGACGTGGTATACCTCTTCCCGCCCGTCGTTGAGATACAGACGCACCTCCGCTCCATCGGCGGGGGGATGCCAGGGCGAGGGCACCTCGATACGGCCGCGTTCGCCGACGATGACGGCGGAATGCGGGCGGGCTTCGCGCAGCGCGCATTCGAACCGGGCCATGGTGCCGTCGCGGAAGACCAGGTCGGCCGATGTCCATTCGTCCACTCCCAGATCGGGATGGATGCGCGAAACGGCGGTGCAGCGCGAAGGTTCGGCCCCGGCGATCAGGCGGGCGAAGGACAGGCCGTAGCAGCCCACGTCCATGAGAGCCCCGCCGGCGGCGGCCCGGCTCTGCCGGATGTTTTCCGGCTTGAAGCCCATATCGTAGCAAAAGGAGGCGCTCAGGGAGCGGACCTCGCCAATCCGTTCGTCCTCGATGAGGGCGCGGACCATGCCCCATTGGGGATGGCAGCGGTACATGAAGCCTTCCATGTAGAAGACGCCGGCGCGATCGACCGCGCGCAGAACGGATTCGCATTCCGCCTCGTCCAGGGCGGCGGGTTTTTCACAGAGGACGTGCTTGCCGGCCCTGGCAGCGCGGATGCTCCATTCCGCATGCATGTGATTAGGAAGCGCGACGTAGACCGCGTCCACATCCGGACTGTCGAGGAGCTGCTGATATCCTGCATGCGATCCGGGGATGCCGTTGGCGGAAGCGAAGGCGGCCGCGCGGCCGGAGTCCCGGCTCGCCACGGACCGGACGGAAATGTCGTGGGCGAGCAAATCCCGGGCGAACCTGCGGGACGCTCCGCCCGTACCCAGAAGCCCCCAGCGCAAGGCCCTGGCGGTCTGCGCGCCAATTTCCATTATTACGCTCCTCCCAAACCGGGAAACCGCCGCGCTCCCGATTTCCCGGACGAAAAAGAGATAATTAAGTTAGCTTTCAAAAAGCCCATTTGGGTGCCATTGGAGGCCCCATTGGAGGCCCCAATGGTGCGGAGCCTCCGGCAATAAACCTCATTTCCATACGGTAGTGACATGAGCAAACGCATCTTCGTCGCACTCTCCGCGCTCTCGGCCCTTCTCGCCGGCGGCTGCTTATTCGGCGGCGAAGACGATGCCGCGCTGCCAATCGTCGAGAAACCCAAGGCCAACGACACCTTGCCGAAGGCCCGCCGTATCGTCCCGGGAATCTATGTAGGCGATTACTCGTGGATTGATTCCGGCCGGACCGGGTTCGATACGGAATTCCTGCTTGACACCAATGGAACTTACCGGCTCTTCTGGATTTCCGAGAATGAGGCCCTTTACGATCAACGGGGCGTGTGGATCCAAAAGGACTCTTCCTTTCTCTTCTCCCGATCGGAGGTTTCCAAGGTGGAAAACGGCGTCTTCGCCAGGTATATCGGGATAGAAGACGACACCAACAGCGTTCGCAACGTGTCCGACTCCGCCTTCGTCCGCCTCGAATGGACGCCTTTGCGGCAGAAGCCATATTGGATCGCTTACCACCGCGTGAGCTATCCCCAGCTCCGTGAAGGTGTCTATGCGCTTTCCAAAACCTTCGGGACCGACACCGACAAGGTGGTGCTCGACTTCAGCATCGAATTCAAGGCGGGCAAGTTCTTGATGACCGTCGATGAGAACACCCTGCCCAATTTCCAGGCGGACGCTAAGTATCGCCAGCTGGGGTCCTTCCTGGTCACGGAAGAGAACCGCGACCGCAAAGTGGACTCTACCCGGAACTACTCCAATTGGAAAACTTACGACGGCGCCTTGGTACAGCGCCTGCAGACCATTTCCGATACGGCATTTTCCATGTGGAACCCGTCATCCATATTCGAAGCAGGCGGTTGGGACCATTACAGCAAAAAACTTTAGGCCGAAAGGACCAAATGGCCGAATAGGCCGTATAGTCCGTATAGGCCGCCTTGGCAACCGCCTTCCCAAGGTGCTATAGTAAGGGCATGCCATTGCGCCGGCCCCACTTTTTCAAACCCGTTGCCATTCCGATACTAGGCCTTTCCCTCATGCTGGGAGCGCTCAATGACTGCGCTCCTCATCCTCCCCTGAGCCCGGTTTCGGCCGGAACCCTGGCCGCCAGACTCGCGAACGATCGTTGCCAGAAATCCTTCGGCAGCAGGCCGTTTTCGGCGACCGACTTCGAAGCGTTGCTCGACGACGGGCGCTGGCACTGGGGCACCACCGATGGCGGCAAGGTGGATGGCTACGAAGTTGAGGTTTCCTTCGATCGGACCGGGGGGAAGAAGAAGGTCGTGGTCAAAGTGCCTGAGGAATAATCCGTAAGACAAGTTGTGAGATCTCCGCTTTCCAAATCCAAAACCTGGCATCCCCTGCCGACCATGGCTTCGCGCCTACTTCCCCTGAATCCACCCCGCACTCTGCATCCACAAGGTTATCCCAAGGAATACGGAGAACAGCCCGGATGCCGCGTACTTGACCGCCATCACCCGGTCATATTCGCCCGGATCCATGCGCACCTTGCGCAGTACCAGCCAGACCCCCGCGCCAGCTGCTCCACCCAAGGCCAGAAATGCGCCTCCCAGGCGCGGATCCACTACTGCCATGGCGCCGGCCAACAGGACCGTTCCGACGGGAAACA
>JBDSIO010000293.1:0-9400 GCA_039917895.1 Fibrobacteria bacterium
GTCCTGGCCGGCCAGCCGGCTTCGGAACAGTTGGAAGGCGCTCCGGGCGCGAAGGTATTCAATTTGACCTCCAGCACTTCCGGCCGATTGAATTTCACGGCCGTGGAACCGAAGTTCCTGGAAACCCACGCCGAACCCAAGGACGCGCCGATCCAGAATTCAGTGCTGCTGGGGGGACGCTATATCGGCAACATCGCGGTGAAACCCAAGGAGGCTTATGGCCTGTCCTTCCTGATAGACGCCTTCCGCGACAAGTCCAAAGTGGAGGTTTGGGCCTATGACAGCCTGACATGGAAGAAGATTCCCAAATGGTCGGATTCCACCGCGGGGAACAAGGTCAGCTTCAAGATGGAAGCCCTGCCCATCGGAACGCAAACCGTGGTTGTCATCGAGCGGCTAAGGGATCCGGAAAATTACCTCACCCTGAGCCCAAAGGTGACCGGGAACCAATTGGTTGTGACTCCCTCCGTTGCCGATTCGGTCCAAAGGCCCGTCCCCGTATCCAAATATTGCGTCCAGTTGCGTTCCATCAGTTCCGCTTTAGAGTTCGAAACCTCGAAATGCGTCATGAATCCGATCGCGGATACAGGTCGTTACGATCTCAAACCGTCGTTTGCCTACCAGTTTCGATACGGATATGTTTTGGGCACGGATACCATCACCAAACCCTTCAAGGCCCTGGAAGGCGTGACCTGGGACGCGAAATCCCTGCTTCCCCCGACTTTGGCCTCGCGGGAAAAACAGCGATGGCATTTTCTCGGTTTCCCCTTCGACGCCACTCTCGGCGACGTGATGAAGCAGGACGATGAAGTCCTTCCGGATTCCGTACTCCCCGATACCATTGTGCTGCGCCTTGATAAGGACAACCAGCCCAAGGACATTGTGAAAAATTGGGCTACCTTGCAAGTCAAGGCGGGAACGGCGCTTTTGTTCGCCTCCGCCTATGGGTTCACGTTCTCGGCACCTATCGGTCCGGTTCCACCTCCGGCCCGGTTCAATTTGCCGGTGCACGCCGGATGGAACTTCTTGGCGAATCCCTTTCCGGTCGACTTGGCAAAGGGGCGTATCAGCGCCCAACAAGCCCCGACCGTTCGCTTCTATCAGTTGAGCTATAATCGCGTATCGAAACCCAAGTATGCCTGGGATTCTACATCGGACCTGAAGTCGTTCACAGGCTATGCCTATTATTCCAAGGTACCTGACAGCCTGATATTCGACCCCGTTTCCGAGTTGCCCAAGGCCGCGGCTCAACCCTCCAAAGCGTCAAAGGTGGGAGCAGGGCCTATGGCGCTCCGGGCCTGGGTGGTGAATGCATCCGGCGGATCCAGCATGTTATTGTCCGCGGACCAGGACGAAACCGGCGTGCCCTTTCTGGCCGCGCCCGGGAATCCCCTGGAATTGCGTTTGGGCGGGCATTCCGGTTACCTGATCAAACCCGTAGCCAGTCTCGCCGCCGTGGACGAACCGCTGGAAATCCGATCGCACGCCCCGGGCCGGGCGGCTTTCCGCCTAACGCCGAATGCAGCGGTTCCGGACGCATCGTCCTCCAAACCCATCCACATACGTCTCATCGACCTGGTTTCAGGGCGCATCTACGATGAATCCTCCGCGGGAGAAATCACCTTGGCGGCCGGCGCGAATCCCTTCCGGCTCTTTTCCGGCGACGCGGCTTTCATCGAGGCGCATACCCAGGCCTTCCTTTCCGGAGCGCCCAAGGATATCGGACTTTCACAGAACTATCCCAACCCGTTTCTGGGCAAAACCCGGATTACCCTGGATTGGCCTGCGTGGCTGAACGGCGATCGCAAGGCCGTGCTGGATGTGATGGACACGCGAGGACGCACCGTCCACAGCCAGCGGCTAACTGACATCCGGTTCGGCCGCCAGATTATTACCCTGGACGCCAGCGGGTGGCATCCGGGACTTTATCTCTATCGGCTTACCGTGACGACCGACGGGCGCGAATCCCGGTTGCAGAAAAGATTGCTGGTATCCCCATGAACACGCTGCGTTTCTCACTCTGTGCCGCTTCCTTGATTCTCTGCTCCGGATTCGATACCCGGGCCGCGACCTGCCTCGAGAACAGCGACTTTTTCCAGAATCTTCCTACCGTCATCGGCAAGGAAGATGGGGTAGGGAAATTCCCTTTCGCCCTGAATTGCGATACCGTATTCGTGCGCAAAGGCGTGACTACCGTGGTGCATCCCGGCACCATGCTCTATTTCTCCCGGCCCTCCCTGAACAGCGTCATCAAAGTCGAAGGCACCCTCATCCTCAAGGGAACCAAGAATTCCTATGTCAGCGTGAGCGGATCCCTGGACACCACCCGCAACGGCGTGGAGGCGGGCAACCGTCCCTGGGGCGGCATCGAAGTTTCCGAAGGCGGAAGGTTGGACATGGAGTATGCCGGTGTGATGCGCGCTCCGACGCCGATCACGGCTTTTTCCTTCCAGGTGAAAATCGTCAACAGTTGGTTCAAGGGCAGCTCCGGAATGATCCTTCCCGACGGTAGTATGCTTGCGATGGAGTCCAGCTGGCATGCCATCAACAACATGGATCTGGTCAAGGGCAATGCCGATAAAAAAACCGCGCTAGCCAATCGTCCGGCGGAAGCCATCAGCCAGAAGGAAAAAGTCGCGTTGCTGGACCGGAAGTCGGGTTTCTGGACTTGGAAGAAGGCGGCGGTCGGTGTGGGAGCGTTGGCGGCCGTGGGAGTGGGCGCCGCGGTTCTGCTGTATTCGCCGGAAGAAACCGGTAAAACCCCGCCTGTGGGCCCGGGGACCGGGACGAAAACCAAAACAAAAACCACTGACGATTTCGATGCCGTGTTTCCGTCCCAATAGAGCGTTTTGAGCGTTTTCTTTACCAGGATAAGCGGCATAGTGATATAGGCGGTATAGCAGGGAAACCCGGCGGGATTGGCCCAAAGTCCATTTTATCCGGGCGACCGCTACCCACCATCAATTACCCGATTCGAACCGTTTCAATTCGTCCCTGATGCGCGCCGCTTCTTCATAGCGTTCGGCCGCCAGGGCCTTTTTCAATTTCTCCTGCAAACGTTCAACCGGGTTTATGGAAACCGGGCCTTCGGCCTTCGATTGCGCCCCCGCCGCCGGCTGGGATTCGGTTTCATCCGTTCCCGCTTCCTCCGGGGACTCATCCGTGGGTTCGTTCTCTCCGCCTTCCTTCACGATGATGGACGCGCTTTCATACACGTCCTTGTGCACGAAGATCGGAGCCTGGTAGCGAAGCGCCAAAGCGATGGCGTCGGAGGGACGGGCATCGATGTCCATGGCCTCGATGCCTTCGCGGCTGAAAAAGACGCGGCCGTAGAAGGTGTTGTCGGTGAGCGAGGTGACCTGGACCTTGGTGATCTCGACGTCGAGCATGCCCAGCACGTTTTTCATCAGGTCGTGGGTCAGGGGACGGGGCGGCGTCTGGTTGTTGTATGCGATGGCGATCGATTGCGCTTCGTTCGCGCCGATGAAGATGGGCAGGACCCGATTGTCCCCTTCGGCCTTCAGGAAGACGATGAATCCGAGATTGCTGACCGAGATGTTGTCGATGCGGGCGGGGAGGAAATCCTCTTCATCCCGCTCGAACCGTTCCGGACTTTCCTCATCCATCGTCCCGGTCTCCCTCAGACATTGAAAAGGAAATGCATGATGTCGCCGTCCTTGACGATGTATTCCTTGCCTTCCTTGCGGACCAGGCCCTTCTCCTTGGCGGCCTGCCAGGTGCCGTGCTTGATGAATTCCGGGAAAGCCAGGGTTTCGGCGCTGATGAAGCCGCGTTCGAAATCGCTGTGGATCACGCCGGCGGCGTTGGGAGCGGTCCAGCCCTTGTGGATGGTCCAGGCGCGCACTTCCTGCTCGCCGGCAGTGAAATAAGTCTGCAGGCCTAGCATGGAGAATCCCTTGCGGATGACCATGGATAGTCCGGATTCCTTCAAGCCCATCTCCTCGAGGAAGGACGCCTTCTCCTCGTCGTTCAGTTCCGCGATTTCGCTTTCAATCTTACCGCTGAACACCAGCACCTCGCAATTCTGGGTTTCCGCGTAGGCGGTGATCTTTTTGACGTGATCGTTTCCGGTATGGATTTCCTCTTCGCGCACGTTGGCGCAGTAGAACAGGGGCTTGATGGTCAAAAGCCCCAAATCCTTGACCAGGGCGTATTCCTCTTCGGTGACCCCGGCGGTGCGTGCCGGATCGCCCTTATCCAATACGGCTTTGAGTTTTTCCAGCACATCGACGCGGACCTTCGCCTCTTTGGCCTCTTTGGTCGCGAGCATGGAAAGTTTCTTGTCCTTGGCGAGCTTCCTGTCGACGGTATCCATGTCGCGCAGGGCCAACTCCATGTTGACCACATCCGCGTCCCGTACCGGATCGATCGAGCCGTCCACGTGGGTAATGTCGATGTCTTCGAAGCAGCGCACCACGTGCATGATGGCGTCGGTCTCGCGGATGTGCGACAGGAATTGGTTGCCCAGGCCTTCGCCCTTGGACGCCCCCTTCACCAAACCGGCGATGTCTACGAACTGCATGACGGCGGGAATGATGCCTTTTTTGGGTTTATAGACCTTTGCGAGGTCTTTGAGACGGGAATCGGGGATACCCACCATTCCCACGTTGGGTTCTTTGGTGCAGAAGGGAAAATTGGCGGCTTCGGCGCCCGCACTTGTGAGAGCGTTGAAAATGGTGGATTTACCCACATTGGGCAGTCCAACGATGCCGCATTTGAAACCCATGAAAAATACCTCGTTTCAACCGTATTTCTCGGTTTTGCTTTGTAAATCGAGAAAAAGTACGATTTTATGCTACGGCTTGGAACGGGTCGGAAATTTATTTTACCGGTGATTTTCGGATCCGCCGATTAATGGGATAATAGTAAAGGTGCATTCGATGTGGCTTCAGCGCTTCCAAAATCCGGGGTTTGGACCGGTCCCGGGACGGTTCGGGTAAGCCCATGTCCAAGCTGCGCGCCCAACTCCTGGGTATCCAACGGGAAAATTACGAGAAAAACCTCCGCCAAGTGAAGCGAAGCCTCGGCTCCAACTCCACCGTGGCGAAATACGGCCGCGAATACCATCGCTACCTGAAAGCCTATCAGAACATTTCCAGCAAAACCGATCTGTTGCGGCGCGCCCTGGCCAGCGACGTGGTATACCACGGTGACTATCATACTTTAAGGCACTCGCAACGCTCCATACTCGCCATGCTCCAGGAGTTGGCGGATAAGCGCGAAATCATTCTCTGCCTGGAAATGTTCCACGGCAAGGACCAGAAGTGGGTCGATCTCTTCATGTCCAACGGGATGGAAGAGAAGGCTTTCCTCACAAAAATCCACTACGCCCGCAAATGGGCCTACAACTGGAATCCTTGGCGGCATATCCTCGACTTCTGCCGGGAGCGCAAGATCCCGGTCTTGGGCATCAATACCCAGGTGGAGGATCCGGAAAAATCGCTGTTGGCCCGGGACATCTTTTCCGCCCAGGTGATCGGACAGGCCCTGATCCGCCATCCTGGGGCCCTGGTCTATGTCGTGGATGGCGACTATCATATCTCCCCCAACCACCTGCCCAATGAGGTGGACGCCCGCTTGGCGCCCCTGGGCCTGACGCCGCAACGGACCATCGTCTACCAGAACGCCGAGAACCTTTATTGGCAATTGGCCGCCGAGCGCAGGGAAGAGGCCGAGGTGCTGCAAATCGCGGCGGACAGCTTCTGTTTGATGAACACGGTCCCGGCCACCAAGCTGCAGTCCTACCTGGATTGGCTGGAATACGCAGAGGATGGTTTCTTTCCCGTGCGCGGCAACTGGGCCGAGCTTTCCGGAGAGAACTATTTCTCACAGCTCCACAGCATCATCCAGAATCTGGATTCGCTCTTCCAGTTCCGGTTCCCGATGGAAAGCCTGGAACGCCTGACCGTTTATTCCTCCCGAAACCTCGACTTCACCGAGGTGATTCAGGGTACGCCCGAATTGCGGGGACAGGTGCGGCGGATCAACGACAAGATCCGCCGCGGCGAAGGCTTCCTGCTGGAATACCGGGAAGGGGCGGACCGGCGCGGAAAGGATTCCTATCTCATCTATCTGCCCAACTCAAGCATCAACCAAGCCGCCGAAGAAGCCACGCATTTCATGAATGTGGTGCTGCGCGGGCCGTTGCAACGCATGCCGGTGGGCCACGATTATTTTTACGCCAATGTGCTGACCGAAGCCTTGGGTTTTTTCGGATCCAAAATGATCAATGAGAAGCGCAAAGCCCCCACGGAATCGTCCCTGCGCCTGTTCCTGGGCAAGGTCAAGCAAGGCCTGGATTCGCCCAACCAGGAAGAGACCGTTATGGTTTCGCGGCTCATCCTGCAACATATGCATCTCGAGAAGCGGAGTTCCCGGGAGACGGACTTCCGCAAGAAATTCGCGGCTGTCTTCGCCGATCGTTCGGTGATGCCCCGGATATTCAGCACCCAGCTCGGCTATATGCTCGGCAACCGCTTGTACTATGCGGTCAAGAAGGGCCTGATCCCGCTCAAGGACGTCCGTGCCTTGTTTTATGAGAATTTCTCCCATCCCGGTCTCGCTTTCTCGGCCTATGCGCGCTTCGTGCAGCAGCTCAAGCGCATCCGGCCGCCGGCGCCCGGAGCGCGCGAAGAGACTCCCCGGCCCTTGGCCGCCTCTGCCTGATTGATTCGCCTGGCACCACAACCATCCCGGCCGCATGCGGATAGGAATGGCGGAGAAGCTGGCCCATTTCCCCAGCCTTGTGTAGTTTTCAGGAATGCTGCGAGTATCCATTTTCCGCTATTTCCCAACTATACCGTTTTTCTGCACCATCCGTTTTTTCGCCGCCATACCTTTCTTCGCCGGCCTTGCGCTGTTCTACGCCTGCCCGGTTTTTCCCGAATCCCAATCCGTCTTCACCGTCCGCAAGGCGGTGTTTTCCGATCGGCAACTTTTCTGGCCGCAATTGGAAGGGCAAGGGAGGCCGGCGTTTCCGAGAAGCCAATCCGCCCGGGTCCCCCAAGCCGGAAGCGAGCCGAGAGCGGCGGGTGTAAGGGAGACCTCTAGCGCTGCGCGCATCGCGGTCCTGCCGGTGACTTTAAAAGACTTCCATGAATCGCTGCCTTGCGACTCCTGTCACCGCCTCTCCGCCAACGGCATGGAGTTTTTCCTGGAGAATTACCTGAAGGACCGGCTGCAAGCGCGCTTTCCGGGTTTCGGAGTGGACCTGATCGCTCCGAATCACCCGCTTCTCGAAACCAGGTTGCCTCTGATTGCCTATCTCGACAGTCTCGATTTCCCCTGGTCCCAATGGTTTCCCGATTCCTCCGAATCCCTGATCTATCGGCCCCGCGATCGCTTCATGAAACCCGCAACGCGTAAGCGCCTGGACCGGCTCGGCGGCATGTTGGGCGCCAGCCACCTGTTGCTGCCTTGCCGCATGTACGTCAAGGCGACCCCTAAATCATCCATCACCCATCAGGGAGGATTGGATTGGGGATTCTCCCTGGTTTTCTGGAACGTAGCGGCGGGGAGTCCGGAATGGGCGATCCGGTTTTCCGATCAGGAAGGAAACATGAATCTGGACGAAGCCTTGGATGGCCGGATGGACAAGTCACTGGGGAACGCCTGGGACGGACTACCCGCCGAGTTGGGATCTCTATGGGCCGCGGAACCGCATTGAGAGTGGCTTAGCGGGGTTGCCGGGATGGGAAACTTGGGTTTTTTCACCTCGATTGCATGGGCCTCCGGGAGAAATCGTGCGGGGATCGCAAAGCCCGCTTGATTAAAACTCGTGTTGTATCGATAACATAAGGAGAGGAGGCCGCAAGCCATGAAGGTTATCCGCCCGAATTGCCGCGCCCAGTTCACCGCAGACGACTTCGAATTCATCGGCACGGTAATCCCCGCGCTGAAAGCTGCCGACGATGGCGTCATTCGGCTGGTTCGCGATCCGGGAATCATGGACAAGATCCTCGATGAAGCCGGGCTGTTCCGCGCCATTCTGGAAATGCGCGGCTGCCTGCGGGTCTCCCTGCGTTTCTATTTCTACGTGCTTGTCAGGCATGTGCTTCTGAAGGAGGACATCAGGGATCGCGACGTCGCCGATTACGTGGCCGAGGTGCTGGCGCAATTCTCGCTCTTGCAACGCATGGCCAATCCCGACCCGGACGATGAGCGCCGCCTCGACTACATGCACGAGATGCTCGAGGCTTTGGAACGCATGGAAGACGATGACCGTTTCGCCATGCAGATCCATATCGGCAATTACGCGCTGGTCTTTTCCGGCATCTTTCCGGGCCGGTTGCAACGGCGGGTCGAGCGGCGCGCGGCGCCCGGATTCCGATTCTATGAAGAACTGGGGGCGGCGCATTTCCGCATGGCGGGAAACCATCATCTGGCTCGGCGCATGGACATGGTTGCGGTGCTGTTGACGCTGGGCCAGGCATTCCACGTCACCCGGATCGCTCTCAACCGGCTTTCGGAACGGTTCGTTTTCCTGGAGACGGATCGCGCGGTGCGGGATCTGTTCCGGGATCTGGAGCACCCGGGTACTCCTTGATAGCGCCCGGTCAAAGGCCTAGCCGGCCGAATGAAGCCAGGAAGACCATGACGTTCAGGCTCATCAACACCAGCCAGCCGATCGCGCAAACGCCCAGCGCCCGCAAGGTGCTGGTATAATCCAAGGCCTGCCGCACCGCGACCACGAACGCGGCGAGCATCCAGATGGCGACGGCGAAGCGGAGGTATCCGCCCACGCCGGGCAGGAAGCCGAAGATTTGCAGCAGTCCCGGCGCGCTGGAGAAGCCCGTGCAGCGGATCAATTCACCCATGTCCGAACGGGTTTCCGGCTCCGGCAGCAATTTCGTCCCGATGACGAAGCTCAGGAACGCCCAGATAATCCAGCCAACCAAGGCCGTCGCCGTGTTGAGGAAAACCCCGAACCAACCTCCGCTCAAGGCCCCGCCCACGCCTGCGGCCAGGCTTGAAAGCAACACCGTGAGCACCGCCTGCAGATTCGCGCCCGGATCGGCCTCGACCTCTTCGTACAATTGCGGATCCAGTTTCATGGCCCGGAAAACCCGAATGTGGTATGCGGTCATTCTCATCCTCCCCGACGCGGTGTACGAGAACTCGCTCGCAGAAACCGGTTCCGGTAAGTGCATCTTCGGCGGGTTAAAGTTAAATTTATCGATGAGCCCTTGAAAATCCTGCCTATTATGGCCAACCGCTTGACACCGATCCATCTAAAGGCTACATTATCCCCACACCTAATCGGTGCGGGGTGGAGCAGCCCGGTAGCTCGTTGGGCTCATAACCCAAAGGTCTCAGGTTCAAATCCTGACCCCGCTACCAACATTAGGCCCTTCAAGTTGTTGATTCTCCTAGAGAACTG
>JBDSIO010000294.1:0-6520 GCA_039917895.1 Fibrobacteria bacterium
GGGGGCCTGGCGATCCGGGAAGCAGCGGGCGCCGATGGGAACCGGCAAATCCGGAGTCTCGGCCCGTTTCGCAAGCCATTCCTGCACGTTGATGGGGGCGTCTCCGGCCGGCACGGGGGCCCGGACATAGCTACCGTCCGCACGCATCCAACGGGACTTGGTATTGTCGGCCCAGTACACGGAAAGAATGTCTTCGAGATTGCGGATGAAGGCCGGGTCCTTGATGGGGATGGCGACCTCCACGCGTTCACGCAAGTTGCGTTCCATCCAGTCCCCGCTACCGACGAACACGGCGGGCGCGCCGCCGTTCTCGAAGTGGAAGATGCGGCTGTGCTCGAGGAAGCGGCCCACCACGCTTTTCACGCGGACGTTGGCGGAAAGGCCTTTCGCTCCCGGCCGCAGCGCGCAAGTTCCCCGCACGATCAGGCGCACGGTCACGCCCGCCAGGGACGCCTCGTACAGGGCTTCGATGACTTCCCGGTCGAACAACGCGTTCATCTTCGCCGTGATTCCCGAGGGCCGGCCCGCGCGCGCGGCCTCGGTCTCGGCGCGGATGCGGCGCAGCGTCTCGGAGAGGAAGTTGACCGGACCGACGAGCAGGGTCTTGAAATCAGGGCTGCGCGATTGCGAGGTCAGGAAATTGAACACCTCGGAAACGCCTTCGGTGATTTCGGGGTCTCCGGTCAGGAAGCTGATGTCGGTATAGCGGCGCGCGGTCTCGGGATTGTAGTTGCCCGTGCCCACGTGCGCATATTGGGCGAAACCCGTCTCCTCCTTGCGGATGATCAGGGACAGCTTGCAATGGGTCTTGAGGCCCACCAGCCCGTACACGACGGTGCCGCCCTTTTCCTCTAAGCGGCGGGCCCAGCCGATGTTCGATTTCTCGTCGAAGCGGGCCTTGAGTTCCACCACGGCGATCACTTCCTTGCCCTGCTCCGCCGCTTCCAGAAGGGCGTACATGATGGGAGACTCCGCATTGGTGCGGTACAGGGTCTGCTTGATGACCATGACCTTGGGATCCTCAGCGGCCATTTGGATGAAGCGCACCACGGGATCATAGGAGTCGAAGGGATGGTGCAGCAGTATGTCCCGCTCGCGGATTTCGCGGAACAGATCCTCCGGCTCCTGGAAGTGCGGGATGTGCGCGGCCGGACTGGGCGGATACTTGAGGGGAGCCAGCGGAACCATGTTGGCGAGGCTGGCCAGCCGGTTGAGGTTTACCGGCCCGTCCACGCGGAAGATCTGGGCGGCGTCGATGTCGAAGGTCTTGGCGAGTACGTCGACGATGCGTTTGGACGCGCTTTTGTCGATCTCCAGGCGCACCACGTCGCCGCGGCGGCGGTTGTGGACCTCCGCTTCCAGCACGTCGATCAGGTTGCCGCCCTCCTCTTCCTCCACGTAGAGATTGCTGTTGCGGGTGGCGCGGAACGGGGCGCAGCTCCTGATCGGATAGCCCTTGAACAGCTCCGTGATGTAATGCTGGACCACGTCGTGGATGAAGATGAAGGAAAATCCCTTCTCCTTGTTCGGAATGCTCACCAGGCGCGGCAGGCTGCGGGGAATGGTCACCACGCCCAGGCCTTCGCGGCGCTTGTCCTCCCTGAGCAGGACCAGCAGGCACAAGGCCTTGTTGAGCACCCAGGGGAAAGGATGCGCCGGATCCACCTTGATGGGCGTGAGCAGCGGGTAGATCTCCTTGCGGAAGAACTGTTGGACGTGCTTCTCCTCGTCCTTGCCCAGCATGGCCATGGTCTTGACGTAGACATTGTTTTCGCGCAGGCGGGGCAGCAGTTCCTCGTTCCAGCACTTGTACTGGAGCTTGACCGTGCGCTGGCAATGCTTGAGTATGGTTTCCAGCTTGGTCTTGGCGTCGAGGCCGGCGATGCCGTCGAGGGATAATCCGGATTCCACCTTCTGCAGCAGGCCCGCTACGCGCACCTCGAAGAACTCGTCCAGGTTGTTGGCCACGATGGCCAGGAACCGGATGCGCTCGAGCAGGGGGTTGGCCGCATCCAGGGCTTCTTCCAGCACGCGCTGGTTGAATTCGAGCCAGGAATATTCCCGGTCGATGAACATGTCCTTGCCCGCATATTCTACCGCGGGAGGGAAAGGGATGGCGTTGGGCGGAACCGGGGAGGACTGGGCGTTCACGGGCGCTTGTCCGCGAACCCGGACCCGTCCACGGGAAGGTTCAAATGGCCGTGGCGGCTCCAGAAGAACGCGGCTCCTTCGCGCAGCCCGGCTTCGCTGAGGCTGAGGCGGTTGATGCCGAAGAAGCGCATGCTGGCGGCCAAGACGACCACGGCAGGCATGATGATGCGGGCGCGCTCGATAGTGATGTCGAACAGGCTCTGGATGTTCTGCGCGGCCTTGCCCTGGGTGATCTCGGCGATGTCCTCCAGGCTGCCCACCGTTATCTCGGGCAGCAGCTTGAGGAAGGGTCCGCCCCGCACGTGTTCGACCATGCGGCCGATGGCGCGGATGTTGCCGGAGCTGCCGAAGGCGCGTTGGGAGGGAGGCGGCGATTTCACCTCGAAGCGGGTCTTGAACTCCGTGACCGCCAGTTCGTTGATCTGGTCGAAGGCTTCGCGGGTGAAGTTCTTCCCCTTGAGGAAGCGCTGGCTCAGGCGGATGGCGCCCAGATCGTAGCTGTGCCCGAACAGGTAGTCGTAGCCGCGGCTCCAGCTGATTTCGGCGCTGCCGCCCCCGATGTCGATGGTCTTGATGATCTCCTGGGGGCCGATATCGGCCTTGCTGGCGATGCCCGTGTGGATTAGGAAGGATTCTTCCTCGCCCGTGAGGATGCGCAGTGAATGGCCGGTTTTCTGTTGCACTTTGCGGGCCAAGGCGTCGCGGTTCCGGGCGGATCGCACGGCCGAGGTGGCGAGCACGAAGGTGAAATGCACCTTCTCACCGTTGGCGGACGGGGAGAGTCCCTGGATGAAGTTGGCGACCTTGTCCTGGGCGGCTTCGGAAATCGATCCCGGAGCCGCGCCATTGGAGAAGACCTCTTCGCCCAGGGAGAACGACAGCTTGTCGCGTGCGACGGCCTTGTGGTCCTGGTTCTGCACGTCGTAGACCGAGGCTTTGATGGAATTGCTTCCGATGTCCACGATGCGGATGAGCATGGGCTTATTGTAATAAATTTCCCGCGCCCGTGCGGTAGCCGCTGTCGCAGCGTTAGCCCCGGCTATGGCAGCGGTGTCCGCCGTGCGGTAACGCCGGTTCAGGCGAGATCCCGCAACTGCTCTTGGGTCAGCAGCCAGCGCAGGACGCCCTTGCCCCGGTCCAGGGACTCCGCTTCCACCAGGCAGGCGCCGCCTTTGTCCAGGGCGGTGCTGGCGTACTTGGCTCCGCCGGCGATGAGCAGGGAGAGGAACTCCCCGAGCCAGGGTTCATGTCCCACCAGGACCATCGATCGGGGCAGGCGCTTAGGGTGCATGTGCGCCAGGGTTTCCAGCGCCTTGGCAGGCGCAATGCCGTGATGCAGCTCCGGCACGATGCGGATGGCCTTTTTGTCCAACCGCAGGCCGTCGGCGAGCACTTCCGCAGTCTGCAGGGTGCGCAGGGCCGGGCTCGTAAGAATCCGTGAAGAGTCAGGCGCCTGGGATCTAAGTCCGCGGGCGGCATGCTTGAAGGCTTTGCGGCCCTTGCCCGTCAACGGGCGCAGGTCATCATCGGGCCATAAGGCGGGGTCCGGTTTGCCGGCCTGGCCGTGGCGGACGAGGAGGATGTGGATCATGGGGACAATATACCCATCGCCGCGACCCGCGGGGCCGATGCGTTGCGCGCTTCGGCCTTCGGTTGTGCGGGAAGGGACCCGCCCTCGGGAAATTCCATGAGGTGCGCCTGGGCTTCGAAACGTGCTTCCGGCGCCTTGGGCTTGATCCGCACGTACCCGCCGGTGGCCGTCATGCCGTGGGCTTTGACGTTGTCGGCCCAATAAACGCGAAGGATCTCTTCCAGCCGCATGCGAAGATCGGGATCGGCGATGGGGACCAGGGCTTCCACGCGCTCGCGCAGGTTGCGGGTCATCCAGTCGCCGCTGCCGATATAGATTTTCGCATCGCCCGCATTCTCGAAGCGCACGATGCGACTGTGTTCCAGGAACCGGCCCACCAGGCTGCGCACCTGGATGGTCTCGCTCAGGCCCTCCACGCCCGGGCGCAGGGAACAGATGCCGCGCACCATAAGGCGGATGGGCACGCCGGCGCGCGAGGCCGAGTAGAGGGCTTCGATGATGTCCGGATCGATGAGCGCGTTCATTTTGGCGGAAATGCCGCAAGGCAACCCCGCCCTGGCGTTGGACTCCTCCCGGCGGATGAAACGCAAGGTCTCGTCGAGGAAATTCACCGGTCCCACCAGCAGGTCCTCGAAGCGGGGCGTCCGCGAATGCGAGGTGAGGTAGTTGAAGATGTCTGAGATGCCCCCGGTCATTTCGGGAACAGCCGTGAGCAGGCTCAGGTCGGTATACAGTTTGGCGGTGCCTGGATGGTAGTTGCCGGTTCCGACGTGGGCGTATTCGCGGATCCCGCCCGCTTCCCGGCGCAGGACCAGGGACAGCTTGCAATGGGTCTTGAGACCCACCAGGCCGTAGACGACGGTGCCGCCCTTGTCCTGCAACTGGCGCGCCCAACTGATGTTCGAGGTCTCGTCGAAACGGGCTTGCAGCTCCACCACCGCCGTGACCTCCTTGCCGCTCTCGGCGGCTTCCAACAGGGCGTACATCACGGGCGATTCCGCGCTGGTGCGGTAGAGCGTCTGTTTGATGCAGAGCACGTCAGGGTCGCGCGCGGCCCCGCGGATGAAGTCGATGACGGGATCGAAGGATTCGAAGGGGTGGTGCAGGAGCATGTCGCGATCGCGGATGCGGGCGAACATATCCTGGGCCGCTCCGCTTTGCGCCAAGGGCCGAGGCGTATGCGGCGGGTACTTCAATTCCGTGAGCGGGGCCATCTGGTACAGGCCCATCAGCCGGTTGAGGTTGACCGGTCCGGGCGCGCTGAATACCAGTTCCGGCTCCAGGTCGAAGTTGTCCATCAGGGCCTTGCGGATGCGCGCGGGCGTGTCCTCATCGATTTCCAGGCGCACCACGTTGCCTTTGCGGCGGTTGTGCACGACCGCCTCCACCGAATCCAGCAGGTTACCCGCGTCCTCGTTGAGGTACAGGTTGCTGTTGCGCGTGACGCGGAAGCTGGCCTGGCCGCGGATGCGGTAACCGCGGAACAGCTCCCCCATGAACAGCTTGACGACATCGTACAGGAAAACGAAGCGGTGGCCTTCCTTGCCGGTCAGCGCGATCACGCGCGGCAGGCAGCGGGGGATGGCTACCACACCGAGGCCGCCGCGATGTCCCGTGGCCTCTTCCTCGAGCCAGACGCCCAGGCACAGGGCCTTGTTGAGCACCCAGGGGAAGGGATGGGCCGGGTCCACCTTGATGGGAGTGAGCAGCGGATAGATTTCCGTGCGGAAGCGTCGGCGCAAGGTTTCCGTTTCCAGGGCCCCCAGGTCGGCAAGCCCAAGGATATGGATGCCCTTGACTCCCAGATCGGGGATCAATTCTTCGTTCCAGCAACGGTATTGCTGGGCCACCATGGCGTGCACGATGCGGAGTAGTCCGGTGAGTTTTTCCTTGCAGTCCAATTGCGCAATCCCGTCCCGTGGCACCGAGGACTCCACTTTCTGCAGCAGGCCGGCCACGCGCACCTCGAAGAATTCGTCCAGGTTATTCGCGACGATGGAAAGGAATTTCAGCCGTTCCAGCAGCGGGTTCTCGGCGTTTCTCGCTTCCGCCAGCACGCGCCGGTTGAAGGCGAGCCAGGAGAAGTCCCGATCAATGTAGCGGGCGTGGCCCTGAAGATTATTTTCCGATACGGACAGCATGCCCAACCCCTTGCGGATCCCGCGTCGTGCCCGCCATTGTGCGTCCCGCGCGATTCCCGTGAATGCAGGCTAAATTAATCGCCGGATGTTTCAAATGGGTTTCGAGGGGGGCGTTTCCGGGGCTTTTTCCCCGCTCATGCCCGATTGAATGCCGACCCTTACGGCCCCTTAAGGCCCCTTACGGCCCCTTACCGACCACCTACCGACCCCTTAGCGGCCCCTTACCGGCCCATTACCTGCCGAATATCAACCGATTAGCGCGGAAACACGACAGCAATCGGAGGGACACCTGTCCGTTACCGGTACTCGTCGCACTCCATGTAGTTTCCCGACCAGCCGGCAGACCGCCGGCTTTCGGGGCCGCCGGGAGAATCCGGAAGGGTCCGGGCGGCTAAAGGAGGAATCGATGGGGATCAGTACAAGATACCGGGGCAAAGGCAACATCCTGTTGGTGGAACGGGAGGCGGAATTGCGCGCGTTCATCAACCGCGTACTTACGGAGGCCGGGTACGTCGTTTTCGAATGCGCGGACGGGCACCAGGCTTTTCTCCTGAGCGAAGCGCTGACGCAACCCTTGCATCTCCTGCTCGCCGAGGTCGACCTGGGGATCGACCTCGGCGGGGTGGAGCTGTCGCGC
>JBDSIO010000295.1:0-2780 GCA_039917895.1 Fibrobacteria bacterium
AGCAATCCGTCTATGTGGCGATGGAAAACCTCGAGCGCCGTGACGAAGAGGACGTTTTCAAGATCCTTTCGTATGTGGGGCCCGAGGAAGTCGCCGACAGCGCAGCGGACACTCCCTGCAAAATGGAATCTTACGAGGCAACGCCTACCTACGAAGTTTAGGATCAGGAAACATTACCTTTAACCCATCACCACATCCACCGCATGCGTTTTCCCGTCCCCGAAGGACGGCACTGACGCCCCGGCAGGCAAGGCCTTACCATCCACGCTGAGGGATTTCACACCTTTGTTCACTCCGGCAGGGTTCTTCACCGTGATGGCATAAGTGGCTCCGCGCCAGCGGCGGGCCACGGAGAACCCGCTCCAGGCCTTAGGGATGCATGGGTCGATCACCAGCCCTCCATGCGCGGGGCGTATGCCGGCGATGTACTGGGTGGCGGCCTGATAGCTCCAGGAGGCGGTCCCCGAGAGCCAACTGTTGCGGGCCAGGCCGAACTGGGGATGCTCATCGCCAAGGATGTTCTGCGGATACACATAAGGCTCGCATTCGAAGGTTTCGATGCTTTCGTTGCGCGCCGCGGGATTGATCTGGTTGTAATAGCTCCAGGCCCGTTCACCGTTGCCCATCATGCATTCGGCGATGATGACCCAGGGATTGGCGTGCAGGAAAATGCCGCTGTTTTCCTTGGCTCCGGGCGGATAGGTGGTCACGCCGCCCTTCCTGGGGTCGAAACCGTCATATCCTGGCGCGCTCAGCTTGATGCCGGCCGAGGTGTTCAGCAAGCGGTTGACGGAATCCAGGGCCGCGCGGGCGCGATCTTCCGGGGCGAAGCCCGACAGCACGGGCCAGCTCTGGCCGTTGGCCCAGATCTTCCCCTTCTCGTTCTTTTCCGATCCGATGGATGATCCGTCCGAATCGAACCAACGGACCCACCAAGCGCCGTCCCAGGCGTGGAGGTTGACGCGGTCCTTCATCTCCCCGTACCATGCGCGGTACGTGCAGGCGCCCGTGGCGTCGCCGCGGAAATCCAGCAGCTCGATCAGTTCCTGCAGGGCTTTGCCGTAAAGGTTGGCGTTGAACAGCGACTCCGCCCCTTTGCGCAGGTTAACGGTATCGTTCCAGTCGGCGAAGCCCAAGTGCGGCAGCCCGTGCGCCCCTACGTCGTCGCGGGTGAAAGCCACGGAGCGCTTAAGATGCTCCAGTACCGGGGCGGATCCGGTTCCACCGGAAACCAGCGAGGCCTTGGCCCCATGAGCTCCCTTGGACAGGTCGTAGAACGGAATCGCCTCGTCGAGAAAGGCGTAATCGCCAGTCTCCTTGAGATAGGACGCCACCGCGAGCACGATCCAGAGATGATCATCGCCGTAATATTGCGGCCGATCCTCGCCCTCCCGGGCATCGCCCATGTTGGCTTCCATGGTCGAGGCATAGAACTGATGCATGGCCTTGCCCTCGGGCAATTGCACCGCGAGCAGTTTGCGCAACAGGTCCTTGGCATCCACGGGCATATGCCCCATCACCGCCATGGTGTCCTGCGAGCTGTCCCGGAAGCCGATACCGCGTCCGCCGAAACCAAGTTGATAGAGGGAGAGATCGCGCGACCAGTTCTTGGTCATGAAGCATTGCCGCGGATTGTGAACGTTCACCATGCTGTCGAAGGCGGCATCCGGGGTCTTCACCTGCATTTGCGCCAGGTAGTCGCCCCAGAAAGCGGTCATGGCCGCCAGCTTCGCGTCCACCGCGCCCGGCTGGAAGTAAGGCTTGATGCGGGCGTAGGCGGCGGCGGCATCCGGCTCCTGCGCCAGGAACACCGTGAAGCGGACCGATTGCCCTTCGCTGAGATCGCCGAGCTTCAGCATCAGGGCGCCCACGTTATCGCCGCGATGGGCTTGGTAATTCGACAGCTCGTCCTGCTGCAAGGCCAAAGGCGCGGAGAAATCGCCGTACTCGTTATCCCCCAGGAAGATTTTGCGATCGCTTTCGAAGCTGGAGAAGGGCAGGCTGGCGGTGAGGAAGTTCTCCGCCGTGCCCCGCTTCATGAAAGCGTATTGGGACAAGAGCCGCCAGCCGTCGGGCGCGGTTTTGATGCGGCTTTGCATGGTTTGCGGCACCCAGTCGGCGTTGGTGAATTGCTTCAAGGCATCGAAGTGCGTGTATTCCACCACCGGGATGGCCGCGACGCTTTTGCGCGGTCCCGACTCGCAGGTCACCGTCACGTCCATCAGGTAAACGGCCTCGCCCTCGGGCACGAACATCACAACTTCGACCTTGAGTCCGCGGTAGCGCGAGATGATGCGGGTGTAGCCCATGCCCACCCTGCATTCGTAGGATTCCAAGGGCTTCAAGGTGGGCGTGAAAAAGGGCGAGAAGACATGATAGCGTTCGCTGCCCGGCGCTTCTTCGCGTGCGGCCGGCGCTTCTTCGCGTGCGGTCGGCGCTTCTTCGCGTGCGGCCGGCGCTTCTTCGCGTCCGGCCGTCCCGTCCTCGCGCCAGCGGAGATAAAGGGTCTGGCCCTTGAAATGGCTGGCGGGCGATTGAGGCAGGTATTTGGTGATGCGATTGAGGGCGGGGTCCCCCTTGCACAAAAGCAAGCCTCCGGTATGGTCCACGAAGCCGCCGAATTTGAGGGTGCCAAGGTAATTGATCCACTTGACCGGGGTTTTCGGGGTGGTGATTACGTATTCGCGATGTTCGTCGTCGAAATAGCCGCAGCGCATGGTATTCCTTCCGGTCAGGCCCGAACTTGATTTTGGCGCAAAAATAGGAAATACCATTCCAGG
>JBDSIO010000296.1:0-2495 GCA_039917895.1 Fibrobacteria bacterium
CCGGCGACCAGTCGGAATGAAAGGAGGACTTGTCCAGGCCCACATACCCGAACCGGGGAAAGTAGGCCGCGGGCCATGCCAAAAGGGAACCGGCCATGGTTTCCAAATCCCCGGCGAAGGGAAGGGGGGGCGTTCCAGTCCTTGTGGCGGAAGTCCTGCCTTAAGGCATCCCGCCAAGTCGGGTGCAAGGCGAGGCCGATCCGCTCCCGGGGAAAGCTCAATGCGGGCAGGGCCGGATTGTAATTCGCGCTACGTGCCCGATCCGGCAATGCCACCCCGGCGCCGCCCATGGCGAACTGCCTGGGTCCTTGATAGACGTCGAGCATGGTCTGGGCCTCCACCGAGGCGAAGTCCGTCGCCAAGGCCGACAACAATGCGAAAAACCAGATATGCCGGAACAGGATCGAATTGGACTGCACGGAAAAATCCCCCTGCGGAATGCGCGTCCTGAAAAGATAACCAACCCCGAAACCCGCGCAGAGCGGAGATTTCTGACCGGGCCACCGGACAGTCGTGCGAGTCGTCGGCCGCGCGCGCCGCCACCAGGCTTCAGAACGCGAAGCGGATGCCCGCCGAACCGCTCATGGCGCTCAGCATCAGGTCCTCTTCGTCCGTTTCCACGGAATCGAACTGCTGCGCCTCCCGCTTGGAGGACGGGAATAATGCCCTGAACCCGTATTCGCCGAACACGGAGAAGCCCTTGCCCACCAGGTACTCGGCCCCGAAGCCCCCGCCCAAGCCCCACGGGCTATACATCTTCTCGATCTTGTCGTCCTCGTCGGGCGTATTGCCTTCCAGATCCACGATGGTGAAAAGCTTGTAAAGGTTGGCGAAGAAATACGGCTTCACCCCTTCATCGCGCATTCCCACGCGCAGACCCAGCGAGGTGATGAACAACGTCGCCGCGCTGGAATTCTTATCGGTCGTCCCTGCCTGGGAGGGGGAGTAGGTGCGGGTCGACTTAACGCGGAAGGAATAATTGCTCACCCCGACATAGGGTTCGAGCTTTCCGGCCTTATAACCGAAATCGGTTCCCAAGGTGGGAAAATCCGAATTGGTCTTGACGCTGAAGGTCATCTCCGCGGAAGCCAGGGCAGCGGCGGCGAGGGAGAAAATCAGGACGATACGGGATAGGGAGAAAGGCATGGCCAATCCTTTAATGAAGGTTAACGATTTCAAAAAAAAAGCGCGTCCGGGCAATAGAAATCAATGATGCGTAGCGCGTCAAGGTGTAAACGTTCCCACGGGAAAATCCGTTACCGGAATTTTTCAAAGCACCACGGGGAGTGGTGCCTACCGAGCCCCGTGACCCGTAATCACGACCCAGATCGTCCGCACCAGGATCAGCACATCCAAGGACAGGGACATATTCTCGAAATACCACAGGTCGAAAAGCACCTTGGTCTTCACGTCGTCGATGCTGGTGTCATAGCGATGCTTCACCTGGGCCCATCCCGTAAGGCCCGGCTTCATTTTCAGGCGCCGAAGGTAGAGCGGCACCTCGTGCTTCAATTGGTTGATGAAATGCTGGCGTTCCGGGCGCGGGCCGACCAGGCTCATTTCGCCGATGAGAATGCACCAGAGTTGGGGCAGCTCGTCGATGCGCGAGCGCCGCAGGAATCGTCCCAAGCGCGTGATGCGGCTGTCCTTGGCCGTGGCCCATTGCGGTCCCTGCTTTTCCGCGTCCGTGCGCATGGTGCGGAACTTGTGGATGTTGAAGCGTTTGCCGTACTGGCCGATGCGTTCCTGGCTGTAGAACACGGGCCCGGGCGAATCCAGTTTGATGAATAGCGCCGCCAAGGCCATCAACGGCGCGCCCAGGACCAACACCGCCGCCGAAATCACGATGTCCATCAGGCGCTTGATCTTGGCCTCCCAGGCGGGCATGTGCTCGGGGAAAAGGACCTTGAGGGTGATGCCGTGCACGGCGCTGGTCTTGAAGTGCCCGCTGGCCACGTCGTAAAGATCGGGCACGATGAAGATGGAGAGCGGGAACTCGGCCACGTGCGAGAGCACGCGGATGATCTCGTTGTGCGAGGCGGACTCGTGGCTGATGATGATGCCGCCGATGCGGTGCTTGGGGATGATTTCCGGCAGGTCGGCGTATTTGCCGAGCACGGGCATGCCGTGGAACTCCTTGCCTTTGAGGGCGGCGTTCTCGTCCACGTAGCCGAACAGCTCCCAGCCCATTTCGGGAACGTCCTTCAAATCCTTTTGCATCTTCCCGCCCGCCTCGGTGGCGCCCAATATCAGCACCCGGTCGAGGCCGATGCCCTTGCGCAACATGCGGCGCACCAGGGATTGGGCGATCATGCGGAAGCCGTTCACGGCGACCAGGAAGGTGCCCCAATAAGAGCTGAAGGATGCAAGGCGCGACCAGGTGAACACATGGTTCAGCCTATGCTCGTGGATCTGCTCCAGGATATCCGAGCCGGTGGTGACTGCGAAGATAATCAGGCACCCG
The DNA here is from genome assembly GCA_039917895.1 of Fibrobacteria bacterium. Lineage (GTDB taxonomy): Bacteria > Fibrobacterota > Fibrobacteria > UBA11236 > UBA11236 > Chersky-265. The sequence goes on from JBDSIO010000296.1 coordinate 2,465, forward strand.
GTGGTGATCTCCTTCGACACCACCAGCATTT
>JBDSIO010000297.1:0-21374 GCA_039917895.1 Fibrobacteria bacterium
GCGAAGTTCACGGCCATGGAGGCCCACTACCTGGCCTTGACGGACTCCACGGTGCGGAAGATCGCGGGCCGCTATGGGGCCCGTTACCTGGTCAGCAAGTCGGAGTATGGGTTTCCCCGGATATTCACCGGGGCGTATAACATCTACGAGATTGCCGGAAAGGCCGCTAAAGAAACCGCTGACAGCGCCGCAATGGACTCGACGCTGGAGGGTTCGGAAAGAGGACCCGTTAAGGTTCCCTAAACTTCACGAGTGAAACCAACCCTCAGCGGCCACCGGTGGTCTGGTTGTCCAGCACCTTGTACGTGAGGTAGGCTGTCATGGCAGTGGCGGCGACCGTGGCCACTTGGGCGGTGGCGGTCAGGCTCTCCTTGAACCAATACCAGAAACCGGAGTTCGGATCGGGTACCGGGATGACGAAGATGTCGCCGGACCGGATGCCGGCGTTGCGCAGCGAGGTGCCGTGGGAAAACTCGTCGGCCAGGACGATGGGCAGTACGGTGGTGCCCCGCATCACCTTCCACTTCCACAGCTTCCTTTCGTAGACCGGGCTTCCAGCGACGATGCAGGCATCCCAAACGGAGGCGTCGGGATTGACGTAGTACATCCCGGGATCCTTCCAGCTCCCCAAGATCGCCAAGCGTATCACGGGGGTTACCGTGACATGGGTGTCGCGCATGTAGGCCGACATTTTGGAAGCGATCAGGCTCTGGATCTCGGTGACGCTCCGGTTGTGGACATAGACGTTCCCCATCACCGGAAGTTTGACGTAACCCATGGAATCGACGGTATAATGCCCGTTGATGACCGAGGCCGTGTCCAAAGGGACATCGACGGTCATGGTTTCGCCGGACTTGAAAACGGCCTCCAGATCCCCATTATCAGCGGCCAGGGCGTTGCCGGCATTTCCGGCCATAAGAATGGCGAGCACGGACAAGATCGTATTAATGAGGTTCATTCGCATGGTGCACCTGCTTCCCCTTGCAAATCTAATATTTTCGGATAGCAACGCAAGGATTCAGCCCGATTCAACCCAGGAAGGTCCGGATCCGGCTCACGATATCGGCGGAAGCGGAAACGGGCAGGTCGACATCCAGGCGCCGCACCCGTTCGCATTCGGCATGGTCCCGAACCAGAGGTTCGGCGGCCGCGAGAATGGCATCGGAAGCCGTTCCGGTGAGCCGCAGAATCCCGGCTTCAACGTAATGCGGGTATTCCGTTTCGTTGCGGATCACGAGGGTGGGGACGCGCAATACGGCGACCTCCTCTTGCATGCCGCCGGAATCGGTGATGCAGAAACGGGCGTTCTTCATCAGCCCGATCATTTCCATGTAGCCCACGGGTTCGATGATCTTGAAGCCCTTGCTCCGGAAGGCGAGGCCGAATTCCGCCATTTTCTTAGCGGTGCGGGGATGCAGGGGGAGCACCACGGGCAGGCGGCCGGCGATGGACTCCACGGCCTCAAGCACTCCCGAAAGCCGGTCCGCATGATCCACGGTCTCCTGCCGGTGCATGGTCATGAGGCAATATTCGCGCGTGGCCAAGCCCAGCCCGGAGCGCGCCAGGATTTCCCGGTCGTCGACCAGGCCGGCCGTGCGCCGGCAACTGTCCACCACGGTGTTGCCGGTGACGAAGTAGCGGGCGGGATCCATGCCCTCGCGGACCAGGTTCAGGGCGTCGCCCGCGGTGGGCACGAACATCAGATCGCTGATGCGGTCCACGACCATGCGGTTGATCTCTTCGGTCATGGTGGGATTGTGGGAGCGGCAGCCCGCCTCCACATGGATGACCTTGACGCCGCTTTCCTTGTATTTGGCCCCGGCCAGGGCCCCGCCCAAAGTGGTGTTGGTGTCGCCGTGGACGATCACGGCGTCCGGGCGCTCGGCCACGATCACCTTCTCAAGGCGCGTCATGATGGTGCCCACCTGTTCCGCCGGGGGCAAGCCGCCGCAATCCAGGACCGCGTCGGGCTGGCGCAGTCTGAGCTCCTCGAAGAAAATCCGGTCCATGTTGGGAGAGTAATGCTGGCCGGAATGGACGAAGACGTGGCGGAAGTTCCCATCCAGCAGGGGGATGAGCGGGGACATCTTGATGATCTCCGGCCGCGTCCCGATGACGGTCAAAACCGTCTTCATTTCCGGTCTTCGGCAGGCGGAGCCGCGACGCGGTTTCCCAACCTATCGATCTTGGCCACGGGACGGGCGGGATTGCCCATCACCAGGGTATAGGGAGGCACGCTCTTGGTGACCACGGCGCCCGAGGCGACCATGCAGTATTCGCCCAATTCGATCCCGCACACGATGGTGGCGTTGGCGCCGATACTGGCGCCTTCGCGCACGAAGGTCGGCGTGATCTTCCAATCCGCGTTGAAGGCCCGGGGTATCTTGTCGTTGGTGAACACGGCGTTCGGCCCCACGAACACGTCGTTGCCTATCTCCACGCCGTGGTAGACGCTCACGCCGTTCTGGATCTTGCAGCGGTCGCCGATGCGCACCTGCGCGTCGATGTACACGTCCTTGGAGAGGATGCAGTTCGCTCCCACGGAGGCCGTTTCGCGGATCTGCACGTTGATCCAGACCTTGGTCCCGGCGCCGATTTCCGCCTTGGGCGACACGTTGGCGGTGGGATGTATGAAAACGTCGGGCGCGTGCATTTCAGGAACCTTTCTGGCTTCTCTCGATGACTTCCAAGGTGCGCATTCCGTCCACGACCGTGGCCAGGCGGCCGGGATTCCCGGTCTGGGCGTATTCCATGAAGGCCTTGATCTCGCTCAATAGCGGCTCGGCCTTGGGGACGTAGCAGTCCCGGTGGATGAAGGAGTTATTCAACTTGTAGGAGGAGTATTCGATGAGCGACTGGGTCATGAGGTCGGCTTCGTAATAGGCCTCGGCGGTGGCGACCTCGACCTTTCGCTTCTTGAACGGCGTCAGCCAGTTGGTGGTGATGCCCGCCACCACCTCCCGCTCCAGGGAGAAGGAGAGGATGGCGTTGTCCTCGTGATGCCCCACCAGCTTGCGGGATTTGAAGATGCGGGAGGCGATGATTTCGCGTCCCGAGATGTAACGGATCAGATCGATGTCGTGCACGGACAGATCGGTGAGCACGCCCACGTCCGCGATGCGGGGCGGGAAGGGGCCCACGCGCGTGATCTGGATGCTGAAGAGGTCCTTGCCTTCCAGCTCCGTGATCAGGGAGTTGACCACGGGGTTGAAGCGCTCCACATGGCCTACCGCGATGCGCACGTCCTTTTCCTTGGCCAGCTCCATCAGTTCGCGCCCCTGCGCGGCGGTGGAGGCGACCGGCTTCTCAATCAGGATGTGGATGCCCTTCTCGATGAACTTGAGAGCGATCGGATGGTGGAGGAAGGTGGGCACGCAAATGAGAGCCGCGTCCAGCTTGGTCTTGAGCAGCATCTCATCCACGTCCTGGAACAGCGGCTCGGGGTATTCGTCCGATGTCTGCGAGTCGCACAGGGCTGCGATTTTGATTTCCGGGATTTTCTTCACGATCCGGTAATGGTTGCGGCCCATGGAACCCAGGCCCACGATTGCGATACGCATGGTCAGACCACCTCTTTCAAAGCTTGGCAGATTTCCTCGATCTGGGACTCGGCCATCATTCCGTGCATGGGCAGGGACATCACTTCCTTGGCCGCCAAAGTGGCGGCGGGCCAATCGGCGTCCTTCCCGGAGCCCTTCCCGGAACCCTTACCGGCGCCCGATTCCTTGAGATGGGCGAAGGCGGCCTGCGCGTGCATGGGAATGGGATAGTGGACGGCGGTGGGAATGCCCTTGCCCTGCAGATGGGCTTGGACCTTGTCCCGGTTCGCCACGCGGATGGTGTATTGCGCCCAGGCGGAGAAGTGGCCCTCCCGGATCACCGGAGTCGCGACCCGGCCTGAGAGCCGTTCGGTGTATTGCTTGGCCGAAGCGTCGCGGTTCTTCAGTTCGGCCGCGAAGTGACGGAGCTTGACCCGGAGCACGGCGGCCTGCACGCTGTCCAACCGGCTGTTCATGCCGACCACGTCGTGATGGTAGCGCTTGGTGGACCCATGATTGACCAGGGTGCGAACGCTCGCGGCCAGACCTTCGTCGACCGTGAAGATGGCACCGCCGTCCCCGTAGCATCCCAGCGGTTTGGCCGGAAAAAAGGAGGTGGTGGCGATGCGGGTGACCGAGCAGGATTTGCGGCCGCGGAATTCGGCGCCGAAGGATTGCGCCCCGTCCTCCATGACCCAGAGCCCGCGCGCCTGCGCCAGGGCGGCGATGCCGTCCAGGTCCGGCATCTGGCCAAACAGGGAAACCGGGATGATGCCTTTGGTTCGCGGCGTGATGCGGGCGGCGATGCTGTCGGGAGTGACGTTATAGGTGACTGGATCGATGTCGGCGAAGACGGGCACCGCCCCTGCGAGGGCGACCATCTCGGCGGTGGCGTAGAATGTGAAGTCCGGAACGATGATCTCGTCCCCGGGAGCGACCCCGAGCGCCAGCAGGACCGCATGGATAGCGTCGGTCCCATTGGCGCAGGCGATGGTATGCTTGGCTCCGCAGAAGGCGGCGAGTTCCGATTCCAGGGCCTTGACCTCGGGGCCGTTGACGAAGGCCGAGGACAAAAGCACCGATTGGATAGCCGCGTCGATTTCGGATTTATATGCCGCGTATTGGACTTTCAGATCGCAGAATTCCATTTTACCCTCTTCTCGCGGATCCGGGAAAAACCGGCCAATGACAGAACCCATTCTACCCTATGGCAAGAGGGCTGGCAATATTCGTTTAATATAAGTATTAGACCGGATATCCCCCCGAAGGGTAACCGGGGACGGCCGGATTATTTCCCGACCTTTGTCCCAACTTTACCGGTCTTTGGCGAACGGGGTTGAGGACACTCCTCGCGGCTTCGCGAAGAAGTCGCCGGGAGATTCGGCACCGGATCGGCGCGGTGTGATGTTAATATTAATGGCAACCGAGGTACGCATGCATATAGCGATTGTAGGAGCCGGAATGCTGGGATTGACCCTGGCCTTCCGCCTGGCGAAACAAGGTCACCGAATCCGCATCTTCGAGGCCGGCGACGCGCTGGGCGGTCTGACCTGCGCCCAGGACTATGGCGAATTCATCTGGGATCGTTACTACCATTGCATCCTGCCGCAGGACGGCAAGCTCATTGGCCTGCTGCGGGAGCTGGGCCTGGGGGACAAGCTGCGTTGGAGGTCCACGGGCACCGGGTACTACGCCAAGGGCAAATTCCACTCCATGAGCAACAACAAGGACTTCCTGGCCTTTCCGCTGCTCTCGCTCATCGACAAAGGCCGGCTGGGCTTCACCATCCTGTACGCCACGCGTTTCGCCGATCCCTACAAACTGTACGGCGTTACCGCCAAGGCCTGGCTCACCAAGATGTGCGGCCGCAAAACCTATGAGGTGTTCTGGCTGCCCCTGCTCAAGGCCAAGTTCGGGGTCTTCCACGACCAGATCGCCGCAGTGTTCATCTGGGCCACTTTGACGCGCCTGTTCGGCGCGAGGACGGCGGGCGAGAACCAGGAGAACCTCGGTTACGTCAGCGGCGGATATCATGCCATCCTCGGCCGCCTGGACGCGGAGTTGAAAGCCTTGGGCGTCGGCATCCATCTGGAAACGCCGGTCAAGGCCATCGAAACCCATTCCGCCGAGGGCGGCAAACCCGCTTTCACCCGCATTACCGTGGCCGGGGCCGGAAAAGCCGAGGAAACCCTGGACTTCGACCAGGTTTTTTTCACCGCGCCCACCTCTCTGGCCGAAAAGGTCGCGGGCAAGCATCTGCTGCCCTACGTGAAGCGCATGTCGGAATGGTATCCCACCTCCCATGCCTATCTCGGCGTAATCTGCCTGGTGCTGGTCCTGAAAAAGCCCCTGACGCCGTATTACGTTTTGAACATCGGCGAGGATCTGGGCCTGACGGGCTTGATCGAGATGACCAACCTCATAGACACCGCCGCGGAGACCAAGGGACGAAGCCTGGTGTATCTGCCGCGTTACCTCGACAGCGGGGACGCCAAGTTCAACGAACCTGATGAAGCCATCCTGAAGGAGTTCCTCGAAGGCGGCCTCACCAAACTCTTCCCGGGCTTCTCGGCCGAAAAGGATCTGGTGTCATACACGGTGCAACGGGCCAGGTACGTACAGCCCCTGCCCCTGGCCCGCGAAGGCAGCGGTGAAATCCGTCCCGCCCCCGCTTTCGAACGCCCCTTCCAGGTTCTCAACACCTCCATGCTGCGTTGCGCGACCTTGAACAACAACGAGGTGGTGGGCCTGGTGGACGATTTCCTGGGGAAGGCCGCGATCCCGGCCGCTTAGCAAGCGTGGGGCGGGCCCGGACCCGCTTATGCGGGCGGACCTCCACTAATAGCCAAGCGCTACGCGGGCGCGGGAACGGGAGCCGCCTGCGCCGATGCGGGCGGCAGGATGCGGCGCTTGAGGCCGGTCTTGGCCAATTCCGCGCGCGCGTGCTGCTCCATGGTGATGGGCTGAAACTCGCGCTTGATGCATTCCACCATCAGATCGAAGAACTCGAGCTTTTCGGCCGTGTCGATATCCATGCCCGGGAAGAAGGACAGCTGCGGGACCTTGTCCTTGCCCAGGAAATCCAGGGGATGCAGAAGCAGGGAGGGTTGGATGCCGCGCAAGCGGGCCAACCGCAAGGCGGTGCGGAAATAGGTTTCCGCGGCTACTTTGGAAAAGCGCGACAGGTAGATCACGTAGCTGAGATGCATCGGCGTCCGGAAAATGGGCATGGTCGTCACCGGAATTTCCAGCAGACCGTCGCTCCCGCCCCATCGGTACGGGCGCAGGGGCTGGAAGCCGTCGCTGAACTTCCCGAACAGGCCCTTGCGCTTCTCCTTCTGTTCCTTGGTCAGCCCTTCGCTTTTCCAGAAATAGTAGGCCCGGGCGAGCGCGCCGATGAAAGTGGGGAAGGTGGACGCGTCGTAGAGGTAGCCTCGGCGCTTGAGGATGTCCAAGGTTTCGCGGCTGTAGCTGAAACCCGGACCCCGGAAGCCGATGGGGCGCTTGCCCGTGGCCCGTTCGATGTGGGACTCGGCGGATGCCAGCTCTTCCTCGAGCTCGGCGGGGGTATAGAGATGCAGCCAGGGTTCATGCTTGAAGGAATGACTGCCTATTTCGTGAGCCTCCGAGCCCAGGGCCCGGAAGGCGGCGGCGTTCTTCTCCAGGGCCGCGTCCTGTCCCACCACGAAAAATGTGATGGTCATCTTGTGCTTGCGCAGGCGATCGAGCACCACGTCCACCAGCGGATCGAGGTAGGTCGGATATTCCTGCCAGCCCTTGTCCCCGTGCGTTTTCATGTAGGACCACAGGTTGTCCATGTCGAGGGAAACGCTCATTCCCGGTTTAGACGCGCTCATGCCGTGGTCTCCAGGGAAAGTTCCGGGGCCCGGACCGGTTTGGACTCTTCGCGCATCCGCTCCCGGCTGAAGAAAAGCTCCTGCAGGAAACCCAGATGCAGATTGATGGTCTTCACGATTTTCATCTTCGATTCGCCCAGGATGCGAGATTCGAGCGTGGTGGGATACTCGACGATTTTGCCGTTCAACAGCTTAAGGCGCACCAGCATCTCGGCCACCCCGAGGAAGCCCGTGTTTCTCAGGGGGATGTCGATCATGGACTTGCGGCGATAGACGCGGCAGCAGCTGGTGTAGGTGTAGAAGCGTTCCTTCAGCAGCCTACTGTACATGCGGCTCAAATTGTGCGACAGGAACAGGCGCCATTTGGGCACGTTGACCACGCGTCCGTTGGGATGGTAGGGCGAAGCGGTGACCATGTCGGCGTTTTCCAACAGGGGAATCATCGCCTCCAGCACTTGGGGGTCGTAGGAGCAATCGCAGTCGATGGAGCATACCGTTTCGGTTTCGGCGGCCTTGATGCCGGTGAGGATGGCCGCGGCCACGCCCTGGTTGGTCCCATGCTGGATGAGTCGGCAATCGCGCAGCCCGTCGAATTTGAGCTTCAGGCGGTTCCAGGTGTCATCCCGGCTGCCGTCGTCCACGATGCAGAAGTGGACCCGATAGCGGTTTTCCAGCTTGGACCGGAACTCGCGCAGGGTCTTGTAGAGATAGGCGATGCTCGCCTCTTCGTTGTACACCGGGATCACCAGGGTGACCGGAGGCAGGTCGTTCGACACCGCATCGGAGATGCCCAGGTCCTCGATGGGCGCGAGGTGGGCGATGCGCGGCTTCGGTTCCAGCCGTGGGTATCCCAGGAATTCCCGGATGGGCTGGAAGTTGTACTTCTTCATGTACAGCTTAAGCACCCACAAGGTCTTTTCCAGGTTCCGGTAATGCCGGATGCGGTTCATGCGCGACGCCACCTGAATCTGGGGCTGGAGCTTGTCGAGCTCCCAGGGCATGAAATAGAAGACCAGGGGCGTCGTCTTGTGCTTGTTCCAGCGGTCGACGGCGATTTTCAGAAAGGAGTGCGGCAATTGCCGGATATAATTTCCGCCCGAGATTGCATATCGGATGCCGAGCATGCTATCCGTGGAAATGGGGAATTCCCAGAGGCCGGGTCCGCCGGATTTCGGTTGGTGGCGATGGACTTCGAACCATTCCGGTTTGCCGGCGAAATTCCGCAGCACCGGATTGACGCTCGAGTCGTAGACGAAGCCTTCTTCGGCAAGCACGTCCAGGATCCAGGTGTCGCGTTCCGTAAGCCAGTTGCGCGGAGAGCGGTATCCGATGACGTCGCCGGCGCCGGCCCATTCCAGCACCGCTTTGGCGTGGCGCAGATCTTCCTTGAACTCCTGGGGCGATTTGGAACGGATGCCGTTGGGCCAATATCCGGCGCTTCCGATCTCATGGCCTTTTTCCAGGATGTCCTGGACCAATCCCGGACTGCGCTCCGCGACCCAACCCGACACGAAAAATGTCGCGCGGACTTTGTGCGCTTCCAGCAATTCCAGGGAGCGGGCGATATTATGTTCGAGCCTGGATTCGAGGCGGTTCCAATGTTTACGCGTCAAGGCATCGCGAAAAGCCCCGACGTGGAAATAGTCTTCCACGGACACGGTCAGGATATGCGTTTTCCTAACGGACTCTATGGACACGGATGCCTCACCAGAGATGGAATTCGTTAATTTGGACATTAACCTCAATAATCACTGGTTTTTGCGCGGAATTCAAGCTTATTTGGTCAAACCGCGATCTTTCCTTTAATTAAGATAGTGAATCTGGACCAGTTTTGCGTCTTGAAACGGTTTTCCGCCATCAAGGGATACTCTAATCACGCACCAATCGGGAACCCACGAACAATTCATGCGGAGATCCCTCCCCGCAAGCGCGGTCCGGCGAAGTTGGCGAGCGGCAGAGGCAGCCGGGACCAGAGATTCTTCATAAGTCCGAGCTTGCCCGAAGCCGCATGGCGGACCTCGCCGCGCAGCCCGCCTTGGGCGTCGAACTGATACCAGTACAGCGGAGACTCCTCAGCCAGCCATTGTTTTTTGAACCGGTAGGTGCCCTCTTCCTTGGAGCTGCGGCCGAAATCGACCCGAAGGCATTTCTCCTCGAAGGCGAAGCGGATGCTTTCCCAGTACAAGGCGTTGTTGGCGCTATGCACCCTTTCCTCTTTGAGCGTCGAAGCCCAGGGAATGACCAAGGTATCCTTCCACAAGATGCGGAACAGGCCCCCGATGCACCGGCCTTCGCGGTGCGCGTTGCCGATCTGGCTGCGGGGAAAATGCTTGAGGACAGAGGCGAAGAGCGCCTTGGAATGGACGGGCGAGCCCAGGTCGCGCATGTTTATGCAGAATACGCGGTAGAATTCCTCCAGCTTTTCCTCGCGGCCCCAGGTGATGGTCACGGCCGACTTTTCGGCTTTCCGCACCTGGTTCCGGACCTTAGCATCCAACTTCTTCCAATAGGCGTCCGAACCTTCGGGCGGCAGCGGCAGCAGCATGGCCACCTTGACGTTTGGGGGGGCCTTGAGGCTCCCGATTGGATCCAGGCAGCGAAGCTCCAGTTCCGAACGCTGTTCCGCGGCCAGGGATGTCATGGCCTGGACCAAAGCGCTTTGGACGGCGGGATCCGTCGCGACCGGTCCGCCGTAATCGAGATACGGCATCCCCACCAGGTGGCGGCCGAACAGCGGGCTCCGCAGGTAACATCCGGGGGCGGCGCCGGTCACCTTACCGGTGACTGGATCCCGCCACAGCAGAATGAACCCTTCCTTGCGGTAACTCTCGCGAAAAACCTCGAGCCAGGCCGGATCAAGGCAGTAATTGGCCTGCGCGTTCCCTTGAAGGAACTTATCATAGGCTGACCTTGATTCGGGCTTGAGCTTTTCGATCACGCGACCCCTCCTAAGGGTATGGCGCCGGGGGCTGATTGCGGCTTCCATCATAGAAATTTCCCGCCGCAAAACAACAAACCGATTCGTAACCCTTGCGTGTATGCGGCCCCGGGTTACCGTTCACGGGCCGATTGCAGTCCATAGGCGGACTTGTTATACTTCGCGATTGCCCAGGGTGCCTGCCGGAGGAACGTCCGGACACCAGATCGCGAGGATCGAGGCTGCAACTCCGTTCCCCGAGGCCACCGTGAATCCAGCCGATTCGCATCCCGCAGCCGCGCGCCGGGCAAGAGCTCGGTCAAGGCCGATTGCCGCCGCCGTCCGGGCGGCCGTTCGAGCATCACTCCAAGCGTCCCTCCAAGCGTTCCTTTTGGCCGCCGGCCCGGCCGCATATGCCGACATCGCCCTGCCCGCCGGTTTCACCCATTCGGAACTGGGCAGAAGGCTCAACAGCCCCACCTCCATGGCGGTGGCCCCCGACGGCCGGGTCTTCGTGTGCGAACAGGGCGGGGAGATCCGCTTGTTCCGCGGCGACAGCCTCCAGACCTACCCCTTCCTCGCCGTAGCCACCAACGTCGACGATGAAGAGGGGCTGACGGGCATCGCATTGGATCCCGGGTTTGCCCGTAACGGGTATGTGTACCTCAACTATACCAGCGTGGAGGCTCCCCGCCGGAACCAGATCCACCGCTTCACGGCCAAGGGGGACACGGCGGATCCCCGCAGCGATACGGTGATCTACGATTTCGACGTTCCGAAGGCGAAGTATCATCTCGGCGGCAGCATGGCCTTCGGACCGGAGGGTTACCTGTACTTCGGCGCAGGCGAATCGGGATACGGCGGCAGCATGCCGATCCTCGGCAACACCTATGGCAACATCATGCGCATCCGCACGGACGGGAGCATCCCCGCGGACAATCCCTTCATCGATCAGACCCATGGCAAGCATGGAGCCACGTGGGCCACGGGATTCCGGGCGCCCTTCCATCTGATCCTGCACAAGGAGTCCGGCCAACTCTACGCCTTCGACGTGGGCGGCGAGCAGATGGAAGAGATCAACGCGCTGGAACGCGGAGCCGATTACGGTTGGCCCTCCTGGGAAGGGCCCTCGAAGGGTCCGACACGCTCGAAACAGCCGGTCTTTTCGTATCCCCACGGCGCCGGACCCGATCAGGGCAATTGCATCACCGGCGGCGTCTTCTATCCCGCCCGAAGCGGGAGCTTTCCGGATTCCTTCAGGTCAAAGCTGTTCTTCGCCGATTTTTTCGCGGGCTGGATCCGCGTGTTCGATCCCGATCGGCCCGGCGGCGCGGCGTATTTCGCCGAGCATCTCAGCGCGCCCGTCGCCTTGGGCGTTTCGCCGAAAGGCAGCCTGTATGCGCTGATGCGCGGCAAGGTCACCATGGACGGAGGCACGGGGTATGGCTGGAACGTGGGCTCCCTGGTCCGCATCGATTATGCATCCGCGTCGGATTTGGAAATCCTCGCCCAACCGTCTCCCGTAATCGTATCGGCGGGAGAGCCCGCGGGGTTCCGGATCGCGGCCCGCAGCGGCGCGCCGATTACGTATCAGTGGCAGCGGCGGAAGTCCGGCGAGTCCGCGTTCCGGGACATTCCCGGCGCCCGCGGCGCCGAGCTTGTTCTCGCCAAGGCCGGGATGGACTTGAACGGGGACGCATATCGTTGCATGGTGGCCGGCGCTTCGATCGGCTCCCGATCCCTTCCCAGCGCTCAGGCCGCGCTGCGGGTGACGCGCAACCACCGGCCCCGAGTCTTCATCGATTCCCCTCGCCGGGACTTCCAGTTCATCGCCGGAGACTCCGTGTCTTTCCATGGCCATGGCACGGACCCGGAGGATGGCCCGCTGCCGGAGGACCGCCTTGCATGGACCATCGAATCCCACTTCGATGCCCATGCCCACCCGTTGGCCTATGCCGCCAGGGGACCCGGCGCCGGTGCATTCTTTGTCGCGGCGGAAGGCGAATCCCTGGAGCCGGAGTTCCACCGCATCATTCTCTCCGTCAAGGATAAGGAAGGCCTGGTCGGGACCGATTCCATCGACATCCTCCCCAAACGCGTGCGGTTGACATTCCGGACCGAACCCGCGGAACTGCTATGGACTTTGGACGGAAGGCAGATGGTCGGCGCTTCGACGGTAAGTTCCGTGATCGGCAAGACGATCCACCTGGCATCGGAAACGCCGCAGGAGTGGGAAGGATCCCGCTACCTGTTCCTTTCCTGGTCCGACGGGATGCCCCTCGCGCACAAGCTGGCTGCTCCCGAGCGGGATACGGAATACGTGCTCCGCTTTCAGCGGAAGACGTTGCTGCACCGCCTCGAGGAGTACCTGGGCCGCCTTTTTCCGCCCGGCCGCTAAATACCCGGATCCCTAATTACCCGGATCGCAACACCTCGGATCGCCGAGGCCGCAGGAGCCGCTACGGCCGCGGGGCGGCGTTCCTGGGGAACAGCCGGTTCCGCAATTTCAGGCACGGCGTCTCCACCAATCTGGAGGCGAGGATGCCGGCGGCGATGGCGCCCCCGACATAGACGATGATTTCCAGGATGTAAGGATACTCCATGCCCAGCAGGTGGCGCAGGATGAGCCGGCTGTAGTCGATGGCGGGGTAATGCCAGAGGTAGACGGTGTAGGAATAGAAACCCACCACCGCAATTGGACGCAACACCCAATCCAGCCCTCCCGCAATGCGGGCCACTGACCGGTTTTCCCAATGCATGGAGAGCATCAATATCGCGCCGAACGCAAGGTACTCCAGGCTGAGCCCTACGGTATTCATGAAAAAGTTTTCCTGCGGCATCAGAAAGGGCGGGAACAGGGCCGCGACGGAAAACACTATCAGCAGCGGGGCGAAGCGGTTCACCCGCGCCTTGGCGGAATCATGGTGGAAATGATGCCAATAGGACAGCAGCACGCCGAAGAGCAGTCCGTCCATGCGCAGATGGCTGGCGTAATGATGGGTCATATAGGTGTAGGGATGGCTGAGGTAGTTCCAAATCCTGAGGCCGAGGATGGCGGAGGCGGCCACGAGGAAGAACACGGGCATGGCACGGAAGGGATCGCTGCCGCCGGGTCCGCGGCTTCGCCAAGCGAAGATTGCCAGCGCCATCGGCAGCAACAGGTAGAAATGCTCCTCCACCGCCAGGGACCAGGTGTGCGGGAAGACCGGCTGGAAATAGTTTTGCAGGAAGAAGATCTCCGCAATCACGTTCCGCCAGGCAGGGATAGGCCCCGGGTAGATGGCCATCAGCAGCAAGCCGCCCGCCAGAAAAGCCCAGAACGAAGGGTAGATCTTGAAACCCCGCCGGATGAGGAACCGGGCCAGATCCAGTTTCCCGGTCTTGCGATATTCCTCGAAGAGCAGGCCCGAAACCAGGAATCCGCTCAGGGTGAAGAACAGATCGACGCCGATCCATCCCATCTGGACCAGGCACGGAGCGATGTACTTGTGATGGCCGAGTACCAAGAGCACCGCGATGCCGCGCAAGACGTCCAGTTGTTTGATGCGGCCGGGAACGGAAACGGAGGCTGCGATGAAAGGAAAGCGCATGGCTGTAAACTAATCATTCACCGGGGGTTTTGTACTCGCCGCTTCCCGGGCCGTTGGCTGCAAGGCTTCCGGAAGCAGCGCGGCGTCGATCCCGTCGGTCTGGAGCGCTGACCAAAGCCTGGCGAATCCGAAGGACAGGAGGGCGCCGCAGCCGGCCCCCAGGCCGTTGAGCAGGATATCGGCCGCGGAAGGAAACCGGCCCGGCAACCAGGTCTGGATCAACTCCACCCCCGCGCTGAGACCCATGCCCGCCCCTAGGGCGGAGGCGAAGCGGAAGCAGCGCGAACGGCGCGCGGGGATGAAGGTCGGCAACAGCACCCCGAACGGGATGAAGAGCAGGATGTTCTGCGCGATATCGATCGGTTCCATGAGCCGCACGTTGGCCAGGAACACCGACGCCGAAAGCATCCGTTTCCCCGACTCGGGACGGAACACCCCGGCATGGGCCGGAAAAAGCGTGACCATGAGTATCCCCAAGGTTACGCTGGCGAGGGCGAGGACGCGGGTGGAGGATTCCAGGTTGAGCGGCCTGATGGGCATTTCCTGGTATGGTACCCCCCGGATCCGGGCGGCCGCAAGCGAGAGTTTACCGCGCCGCTTCAGCGGGGGCCGAATTCCCGGCGGAGTCATAGGCCCGGCTGTTCGCGGATGAAGGGGCGAGCAGGAGTTTTTCCAACACGGAGACGATGCGCTCGCCGGCGCGGCCGTCCCATCCCGCCGGGATTCCGCCTTTTTTCCAGCTGCCCGCCATGATCTTTTCGAAGGCGGCGAGGATGGCTTTCGGATCGGTTCCGACCACCGCATTGGTCCCCTCGCTCACGGTCACGGGGCGCTCGGTATTCTCCCGGATGGTTATGCAAGGGACGCCCAACACCGTAGTCTCTTCCTGCAGACCGCCGGAATCGGTTATGACGAAACGGGAATGCGCATTCAGCTTGAGGGTTTGATGATAGTCCAGAGGTTCGCAGATCTTCAATCCCGGCATGGCCCGGATGCGCTCTTGATAGCCGTGGATTTCGATCATCTTGAGGGTGCGCGGATGGGCGGCGAAAACCACCGTGATCCGCGACTGGATGGTTTCCAGGGCTTGCAGCAGGCGGCCCAGGACCAGGGGATCGTCGACATTGGAGGGCCTGTGCATGGTCAACAGGCAATACCCCTTGGGACTCACCCCCAGGTCGCCGAGAATGGGATTCTCTTCGGCGGCTTCCCGGTTCCGCAACAGCGAATCGATCATGACATTGCCGACCGGATGGATCCGCGAAGGATCCACCCCTTGTTTGAGCAGGTTTGCGTCGCCGGCCGGATCGGTGGTGAAGAAGACGTCGCAGATGGAGTCCGTAACCATCCGGTTGATCTCCTCCGGCATCCTCAGATCGAAGGAGCGTAACCCCGCTTCGATATGGGCGGCTTCGATGCCCAGCTTTTTGGCGACTATAACGCAGGCCAGGGTGGAGTTGACGTCCCCGACCACCACGACCATGTCAGGTTTTTCCCTCAGGCAGATCTTTTCGAACTCAACCATGATTTTAGCGGTCTGTTCCGCATGGCTGCCCGATCCGACCCCGAGATCCACGTCGGGTACGGGAATGCGCAGCAGGTCGAAGAAGGATTTGGACATCTTTTCATCGTAATGCTGCCCGGTGTGGACCAGAAAGGGTCGCAAGCGGCCCGAACGCGAAATCGCCGACATCACCGGCGCGATTTTCATGAAATTCGGACGCGCGCCGCAGACCAGTACGACCATGGGAAGTTTTCGGGATCCATTCATGCCATTCACCTTTTCGCAAAACTCGATAATCGCCCGGGTAGCCGGCCCACCGGTAAAGGCGGTCGCCGCGCTCCGATCAATTTAAGAAGTCAAGTAGTCAATCTGGCATAGCGATCCGCGATTTCGGATCCTATGGCCAGGGACGCCGTGGCGGCCGGCGACGGGGCGTTGAGCACGTGCAGGCTTTTGCTTCCTTCCGCGAAGGCGAAATCATCCACCAGGGAACCGTCGCGGCGCAGCGCCTGCGCCCGCACTCCCGATCCCGCCGGCGTCAGCATGGATCCGCGCACGCTGGGCAAAAGCCGTTGCAGCGCTTTGACGAACGCGGCCTTGGAGAAGGAACGGCGGAACTCGCCCAACCCCATGCGCCAATGCTTCACCGCTAGTTTGCGGAAGCCGGGATTCGCGAAGACCTCGGCCATATCCTTTAGATCCAGGTCCGATTTCCGGTAGCCTTCGCGCTTGAAAGCCAGCACGGCGTTGGGCCCGCACTCCACTCCCCCGCCGATCATGCGGGTGAAATGCACGCCCAGGAAGGGAAAGGCCGGGTCGGGAACGGGATAGATCAGGTTCCGGACCAGGCCCTTGGCCTCGGGCGCAAGGTCGTAGTACTCGCCGCGGAAGGGAACGATGGAAATGCCCGCGTCGACGCCGTCGAGACGTGCGACGCGATCGCTCATCAGACCGCCGCAATTGATGAAAAAGTCCGCCAACCATTCGTCATCGCCCGCCCGCACCACCTTGCCTTCGGGCCGCGTCTCCAGATGATCCACCTGGCGGGACAACAGGATTTCCCCTCCCAGGCCGCGAATCAGCCCGGCCAGGCGTTCCGACACCTTCACGTAGTCGACGATGCCGGTCTCCGGAACGTGCAGGGCCTTGATTCCGCCGGAATGCGGTTCCAGGCGGGCGATGTCCGCGCGTTCCACCACGGCCACTCCCTGGAGCCCGTTGGCTTCGGCCCGTTGGCGTAGGATTTCCAATTGGGGAAGCTCCGCCTCGGAAAGGGCCACGACGATCTTGCCGCAAATGTCGTGAGGCACCTCATGCTCCCGGCAAAAGGCGACCATCTCCGCGTATCCCCTTCGGCAGAGCAGCGCCTTGTAGCTGCCCGGCTTGTAGTAGATGCCGGAATGGATCACGCCGCTGTTGTGGCCCGTCTGATGGCGGGCCACGCCGCCTTCCTTCTCCAGCACCGCCACCTTGCGCCCGGGGAATCGCTGCAGCAGGCGCCAAGCCGTGGCGAGGCCGACTATGCCGCCTCCGGCTATCAGGATGCTTTTTTTCACCTTTTCACCTTCTCACCTTCTCACCTTAGACCTGCCTGTCTTCGTCGTTCGCCATGTAGTATCGGAACGCCGGCCATCCCCGCGTCAGCACCAGCCCCCCAGCCAGCCCACCCAGCATGGCTCCGAGCGCATCCGTAACATCCGGGTAACGTCCGGGAACGTATCCCTGCAACGCTTCCACCGCCAAGGCCATCGCGCCGGCGAGCAGGGCCGCTGCGGCGGCCGGCCGCCGCAGCGGCTGGAAATAGGCAAGCAGGAAGCCCAAAGGGAAGAATGTCATGGCTGACTCAACGAATTCACCCAGGGCGACCAAGGTATTGCGTTCGTACCGAGGGAGGAAGAAGATCCAATTGAAACCGGAATGGCGTCCCGTGAAATGGTAGGGATACAGTCCGCCCGCGGCCGCGGAAGCCAGCACGGCTAACCCGCCCGCCAAGGTCCAGGTGCGGGGACGCAGATGGAAACCCGGGAAGTGCCAGACGATGCCGCCGGCCGCGCTTCCGGCCACGGCCACCAGGGAATCCTGGAGTTGCGGCAGCCGGGATTGCACGACGATCTGGCTCAGCTCGAGCGCGACCCCGAGGAAAGCCATCATCGCCACGCCCTTCAAGACGGGGCGGCGCAGTCCGGCTTCATGCGCAGTCCGGCACACGAACAAGGTGGTCAGCAGGTAGCGGATGAAGCTGACCAACTCATCATCCGGACTGGACAAGCGGACGGGATCGCGCCACAGGGATTCGATATGGTCCAGAAGCGTTCCATAGGAGAGGGTGAAATCGAAAGGCGCCCAACAGCCGACCACGGTGAGGACGAAGAAGATGAACGCCGGAAAGGCCGAATCGGCATCCAGAAAGCGGCGGGCCTCGGGATGGGATTTGAAACCGAGCACGGATTTCTTAAGGGCCACGCCTGTGAACAGCCCGAGCGCGGTGCCCAGGGTATTGAATTCGACATCGGAAAACGCAGGCCAGCGCGTAAGGGAAAACATCTGCAGGAATTCCACCGATACGCTCAAAGCGGCGCCCAGCAATACGATGGCGAGCTTCTTGAGGCGGGAACCCTTGTGCACGGTGGAGAAGTAGCCCAGGAAACCGAACGGCAGGAAAAGGAGGATGTTCTGGGCGATATCGGAAATGATGGGGTCGCCGGGCCGTCCGCCCAGGATGAGCCAGTTGACCCGGTGGGACGCCTGGAGGAAACTCCGCCAGTCGATATCGAACCTGAAGGGAAAGGTAGTGCCGTACACGACGAAGATCGCGAACAGTGCCCAGAGAAGGCGGGCCGTGCTCTTGCGCGGCTGGTTGGCGATTGCGACCGGATCCACCCGACTTCCCTTCAACGACCCTGGCGACCAGGATACAAAGTTAGCCAAAGTTCGCTATAGGCCAAGGAGAAGCACGCCCGAGACCAGGTACGATGCGCAAATGATCAACATGGCCGGGTCCTTGCCCACATCCGCCACGGTGTTCTCGCCGTATCCCTTCTCCATTACCAGGTAGAGGTAGCGGAACAGGCCGAACATGGCGATGGGCAGGGTATAGATGAGGCGGGAATTGCCATGCACCTCCAGGGTGCGCGGGCTGGTGGTGTACAGGCCGTAGGTAATCAAGGTGGCGGAAAGCGTGATGGAAATCAGGGACCGGAGGAATTCGGGGGAATAGCTCCGGAGCACGGCCCGTTTCGCCTCCAGCGGCCGTTGACCGTCGATGCGTTCGGCATAGCGCTTGGAGAAGCCCAGGAACAGGCTGAGGTTGAGCGTGCACAGGAGGAACCAATGGGATGGCTCCACGCCGATGCCCCAGGTGCCCGCGAGCAAGCGGATGATGAACCCGGAGGCGATGCAGAAGACGTCCACCAGGACCACGTGCTTGAGACGGCGGGAATACAGCAGGTTGACGGCGGCGTAGGCCGCCAGGCACGCGGACAGGCGCGGACCCGCATACAGGCTGAGCGCCAGGGAAGCGGCTCCCAGGCCGGAGGCCAGGGCATAGGCGGCGGCGGGCGGAACGCGGCCGGAAGCGACGGGACGATTGCGCTTGCGCGGATGCGCGCGATCCTCTTCCGCGTCCATGGCGTCGTTGACGCAATAGACCGCGCTGGCCGCCAGGCAGAAGGCCGCACAGGCGCAGACGGCCAGCAGGACCGTGTTCACCTGATCCCAACTCTGCGCGAAAAACACGCCCGCCAGCACGAATACGTTCTTGACCCAATGGGAAGGGCGGGCGAGGCTGATGAGACTCCCGGCCATCCCGCCGCTCAAAACTTCATCCTCCGGAAGATCGGGGCCGGCATGCAACGGATGATCAGCATGATCCATTTCCAGATTCCGGGCGTATAGACTTCCTCGCGACGGGCGCGCAAGGCCGCCACGATTTGGCGAGCCACCGGTTCCGCGTCCGCCATCAGCGGGCTGGACATGCCCGCAGTCATGCGCGTGCGCACGAAACCGGGCTTGACCGTCTGCACGAACACGCTGGTGCCGGCCAAGCGATGCCGCAGCCCGGCCAGGTAGGCCGTCAGCCCGGCTTTGGAGGCCCCATAGGCCAAAACCTTGCCGCGTCCGCGCTCCCCGGCCACGGACGAGACGCAGCTGATCCAACCCGATCCCTGCCGCCGGAAATGCCCCGCGAACAGATCGAGAATGATGGCCGGCCCCGTCAGGTTGGTGTCCATGGTGATCCGGGTCTTCTCGGGATCCCGTTCGCACTCCTCCTGGGGAAACTGCGCGCCTACCGCGAAAAATATCCCCTGCAGGCTGTGGGCCGCTGAGAGGGCGCGGAAGCGGCCGGCATGGCCCGCATGATCGAGCACGTCCCACACCAGCGAAACGGGCCGGCGCCCGTGGGTCCGTTCCATCGCCCCGGCCATGGCTTCCAAGGCCGGGCCGTCGCGGCCGATCAGGATCAGGGTTTCCCCTTGGGCGGCCAGCCGCTCCGCCACCGGACGGGCGATGCCCGAGGTCGCGCCGAAGATCGCCACGGATCCGAGGGAGTCGCCCCTGCCCTGGAATTCTCCGTCGGGGTCCCTGCCTTGGCTGCCGCCCTTCATGCCTTCCACAGTTCCAGCCTTTCCGCCAGGCGCGAGTTGCTCTTGGCCTCGGGATTGTAGCGCCGCACCGTTTCCATCCAGGCCGCGCTTTCCGGATACATGGCGCGGAAGGCGTCGGGTTTGAGGCGCGCGTCCTTGGTCAGATATACGCGCCCGCCGAAGCCGATCACCAGGGCGTCCAGGCGATCCAATTGCCGCAGGGTCGCCTCGCCCCGGTGGGGAATGTCCAACGCCAGGGTATAGCCGCGTTTGCAGAAGGGAAGCATCACCTCGTCATCGCCGCAGCGCTTGAGCACGGAAAGAAAGGCGCCCATCCCGTTGTCGCTCAGAAATGCCAGCGCGGCTGCGATGCCGTCTTCGCCTTTGGGATCGGGAATCACGCATTGGTATTGGAAAAATCCCTTGCGGCCATACAGCAGGTTCCAATCGAGGATTCGGTCTAAGGGGAAAAAGTAGGCTTCGAAACCGTCGCGGGAATGGGAGCTGCCGCCCAGGTCGCGAGGGACACCGAGGCCACCAGGGCCGTGGCGACCCTCGCCTGCCTTACCTTTATTTCCCCCCCTACCGGAAAACCTGTAGAAGGCGCCGTTGAAGGCGGAGAGGAAAAGCCGGTTGAGCAGGAATCCTGGCATGGGCGCCGGAACTCGGAATTTCCGTTTCCCGTTTTGGGTGGGAGGGGCTTGGGATGATGCTTGCGATGAGGCTTGCGATGAGGTTTGGGGAGAGGCTTGCGAAAAGGCTTGGGGAGAGGCTCCCCCGGTAATTCCCTGGGCGGGCGCATGATTGCCCAACATCAGCACACCGCGGCCCAGGGAGCGGCCGCGCGCGAGGGTATCCAGCCAGGCGACGGAGTATTCATAGCCCGCATCGTGCTTGGCCAACAGCGCGAACAGGGAATCCAGGCCGGGAGCGCGCACCCGCAGGCAATCGACCTCGGAGGTTTCGATGGGCTTGAGGCGGAGTTTGGCGCGGATGATGAATCCGGTGAGGCCGTAGCCGCCCACGGTGGCGCGGAACAGATCCGGCAGCACGGCGGGGGAGCAGGTGTGGTTGCCCGTGGGAGTCGCCACTTCCAGTTCCAGGACGAAATGCTCCAGGGAGCCGGAATGGTGGTGATTCTTGCCATGCACGTTGCTGGCCAACGCGCCGCCCAGGCTGACGAACATGGTCCCGGGGGTCACCGGAAGGAAGAATCCGCGCGGGACCGCGACGCGAAGGATGGCCTGTAAAGTGACCCCGGCCTCGGCATCGAGGACGCCGGAATAGGGGTTGAACGAAATCAACCTATCAAGTCGGTAGGAATGGAGGGCGCAATGCCCGTGGGCGGGCAGGCCGGCATCGCCATAGCTGCGCCCCTGGCCGC
>JBDSIO010000298.1:0-6591 GCA_039917895.1 Fibrobacteria bacterium
TTCGGTAAGGCTATGGTTTTGCCTTCCATGGATGCGAAGTCGACGCATTTGGCATAGGGCTTCTCGCCGCCGGAGAGCGGGCCATGCCAGTCGCAGCGCTTCGCCGCGGCGCGGGCCGGGGTCGCGGCGAAGGTCGAAATCGCGAGGGCTAAGGCTCCGATAAGGGCCAAACCGCCCGGGCCGGAAAAGCCGGTGCCGGTTGAGGCCGTCGGTTTTCCGTAAAACCGTTTGGACGGAAGAGAATACATGTGGTTTTTCCTTTTCGCCGGGTTCAGAATGTCATCCCTCGGCGCCCGACTCCGAATATATAGCGGAGTGAGTGGTTACGATAGATAAAAGTACTTTTAGGCCTTCTCATACTCCGGATCGCAAATCCATGAAAACACGTTATTTGGCGCGCCAGCGGCAAATAACCGGTACTAAAACTCCCATTCTCCGATGGACTTGCGGAAGCCTCTTGTTACCTTGAGCTACCTTGATTTTAATGGATTTCGGGAGAAGGTCAAGGGTTATCGGAACGTCAGCAACGCAAAACACGACCCCTTCCCCCACTACTTCTCCAAATCCTCCACCGGTAAGTAACCCAAAAAGGGGAACCCAGCGCATGTCGGAAGGATTCATCCTTTCCAGTTCCATCCGTGATCGCAGCCGCGAATCTACTCAACTGGTGTTCCAGGGGAGGATGGCCGACGGGAAGCGCTTCCGCTGGTCCGTGAACCGGCCGCGGCTCTGTTTCTTCGTGGAGCGGGACGCGCCGAATCTCGCCGGTACGATGGAGCGTCGCCCTCTGGAACTGAAAACCCTGCGGGGACGGCCGGTGGATGCGCTCTACTTCCGTTCCTCTCTGGATCTGGTCCGGGCCCGGCGGCAGGCCGAAGGAATTCCGGTGCGTACTTATGAATCCGACGTATCCGCGCCGGCCAGGCATCTGATGGAACGCAACGTGAAGGGTGGCCTGCGCTTCCTGGATCCCCCGGTCGGGGAACGGGACAGTCTGCTCGATTTCGAGGACGGGAGGGTGGAACCTTCCGGTTTCACTCCCGTATTGCGCCTGCTGTCCATCGACGTGGAGTGCACTCCGTCGGCCGGATTGTTTTCGATCTCGTTGTTCGGAGAGCATGTCTCGAAGGTGCTGATGATCGATCCTTCCCGGGCCTCCGGGGAATTCCACGAAGGCTATTTCGCCTATTCCGACGAGCGCGCCCTGCTTGCCGCTTTTCTCGCCGAAGTGCGCTCGGCGGACCCGGATGCCCTGATCGGCTGGAACGTGATCAACTTCGACCTCCGTTACCTCGCGGGCCGTTGCGAACGGGCCGGCCTTCGCCTTGACCTGGGCGTTGACGGCCCCACGGAGCTGATTGAACCGGAACGCGGGGGCGCCTATGGGCGCTTCGGATCCAACTGGCTGGCCCGCATCCCCGGTCGCGTGGTGTTGGACGGCATCAACATGCTCAAGGCCGCCTTCGTGGCCGTGGAAGGCTATTCCCTAGGGACCGTGGCGGGCGAGATACTGGGGAAGAAGAAACTCATTGAACTCGAGGGCGGGGAGAAGCTGGCCGAAATCGAACGCCAGTTCCGCGAGGATAAGCCGGGGCTGGCCCGTTACAATCTCCAGGACTCGATACTGGTCCACGATATCTTCGCCAAGCTTTCCTTGTCCCAACTGGCGGTGCGCAAGACCCAGCTGACCGGACTGGCGCTCGATCGCATGGGCGGGAGCGTGGCCGCGCTGGATTTCCTGTATCTGCCCAAACTGCACCGTGCCGGATACGTGGCCGACTCGGGCAACCGGGATTCGGTCGAAGAGAGCCTGCCTGGGGGGCTGGTGCTGGAAGGCGCTCCGGGCATCCACCGCAATGTGCTGGTGCTGGATTTCAAAAGCCTTTATCCGAGCATCATCCGCACCTTTTTCATCGATCCTTTGGCGGTGGCGGCGGGCCAGCATGGCCTACCCGGACCCGCGGCCCCTCTAGGGGCGGACGGCGAGCCCCGTACGGCGCCGTTGACGTG
This sequence comes from Fibrobacteria bacterium, assembly GCA_039917895.1. GTDB lineage: Bacteria > Fibrobacterota > Fibrobacteria > UBA11236 > UBA11236 > Chersky-265. The sequence goes on from JBDSIO010000298.1 coordinate 2,011, forward strand.
GATCCAAGGTCCTTCGGGACCGCCCTTCGCGCGCGAGCTGGCCATCCTCCCCGGCATCGTCGAGACCTTGATGGAGGCCCGCGAAGTGGCGAAACGCACGGGCGACGCCTCGCTTTCGCAAGCGGTCAAGATCATCATGAACTCGTTCTATGGCGTGCTAGGCAACCCCGGATGCCGCTTCTTCCACCCCGATTTGGCGGGAACCATCACGCGCACGGGCCAATGGATATTGCTGGAATCGAAGCGCTTCCTGGAAACCCAAGGCTATCGAATCATCTACGGCGACACCGACTCCCTCTTCGTGCATGCGCCCGCGGCCGACGGCCTGGCCGGGCTGCAGGCGGTTGGGGCAAACCTCTCGGCCGCGCTCAACGCGCATCTTGAACGGTTGCTGCTCGTTCAATTTGGCGCGGTAAGCCGGCTGACGATCCAGTTCGAGAAGATTTTCCTGCGCTTCTTCATGCCGTCGCTACGCAAGGAGGATCGCGGATCGAAGAAACGCTACGCTGGCCTGCTGGCCTCGGGCGCGCTGCATTTCACCGGTTTGGAATCGGCCCGCAGCGATTGGACGCGTCTGGCCAAGGACTTCCAGGGCGAGATCCTGTCCCTGGTGTTCAAACAGGGGAATATGGAGGATCGGGGGCCCTTGGAGGAACTGGTGCGCGATTGGAATCGGGGCTTGGCCGCCGGCGCCTTCGACGATCGCCTGGTCTACAGCAAGGGCTTGAGCAAGGATCCCGACGACTACACCGGCACGGCGCCGCCCCATGTGCGCGCTGCCCGCATGCTGGATCGCCGCGACAGCCGCATGATCCGCTACCTGATGACTACGGAAGGGCCCGAGCCCGTGCAGAAGCGGTCGGGGGCCAAGCCCGACTATCGGCACTATGCGGAGAAGCAACTGGCCCCCATCGCCGACATGGTGTTGCGTTTCTACGGGACGGATTTCGCGACCGTAACGCAGGACGCGAGGCAAATGTCGATTTTTTAGGGTTATACCGGCCGCCCGGGGCCACACCATCGGAAATGGCGCTTGCTTCACCGGATACCGTCTGCTACCTTTCCGGAATGCGCAAATCCTTCCCGGACAAGATTCCTTCCCAGCCTGAAACCAGATCGAAGGTGGCCGGACTTTTGGTCCTTTCGATGGTCCTGTCGATGGTCCTTTCGACGGTCGTTTTCACGGGATGCGTTTCCGATCCGGAAGATCCCGATCGCATCCTGACCTCGAACCATTACACGAACAAGGTCATCGGGTTCGACTTCGCCTTTCCCGCCACCTGGCTGGCCAAGTTGGACCAGACCTTTGGGAACACCAAGGTCGACGTGGTCGTGGCGGCACCGCCCCGCAACAATTTCTCTTCCAATCTCAACCTCATCATCAGCCCGCATTCCGGACCGGCCGCGATGCAGGAAATCCTACCGATGTTGGAAAGCGCGATCAAAGGGCAGACCCTCGACGCGGCTGGCTACACGGCTTCAATCGGAACCATCGACGGCAAGGAAGTCGGCCGCATCGACTACGAGTCCTCGGTCAGCGGCAATCTCCTGCATTTCTCCATGCTGGTCTTCATCAACAACAACAAAGACGTGGTGGTGACCCTGACCGACCGCGCGGAAGATTTCCCGACCAACACCGGAATCGCGGCCATCAAGGCATCTTTCCACATCATCCCCAAATAACCTGCGTTTCATCCTCGCATACCTCAAGAGCCTCACCATCGGCCGCACCGTTCTGTGGTGCTACCTGATATGGTATGTCCACATGGCCTATCGCTATTTCGACCCGTCCCCGCGCATCTGGGCGACTTCCCTGGGGATCAGCCTCATCATCGGGATCGCCTTGATGTTGAGCATCGCTGCGCCCGGAAAACCGGCCGTTCGCGACCGGTGGCAGGTCTTCCGCCTTTTTCTCATGCCTTTCTGCGTTTCCAGTTTCTCTTCCCTGATCAAAGGCCATGGGTTCATCCTCATCTTCTCGCCCAATGTCGGCGAGGATTTGACGGCTCTTTCACTCTGCGCGGCTTTCCTATTGATGACATGGGCCTTGCGCAGGGCGTCACGGCGGAGTACTGCCGGGCCGGTTCCCGGGCGCCGGTAATCCTCATGGCATGGTTATGGCCACGTTTCCTTTTTTATGCCCCTTCCCTACGTAGTGGTGGGCTTCGACCATACTGTCGAAGGGGTAAACCCGGTCGATGACGGCTTTGAGCTTGCCCGCCTCCACCAGGTCCTTGATTTCCAGCACTTTGCTGCCTTTTCCTATTCCGGCCTTTTTCAGATAGTGCATCGCGGTTCGGGCCCCGATGGGCAGGGCGGCCGCTTCCGTGAATCCGAGATTGGACGGCATCAGGCATATCGGCCCGGTTTCGCGCAGGCATTTGTATTCCGCATAGGCCCCGAACCCGCGTAGGGTGGCCGCGAATACCTTGTCGCCGACCTGAAACCGTTTCACGTGCCTGCCGACGGATTCCACGGTTCCGGCCAGCTCCACTCCGAGAATCGGGTTCCGTGGACGGGTCAATCCCAGCGCCAACCGGGCAGGCAGCCAAAACGAAGGGGGAACCGTAAAGCTACGTACCCGGATATCGGCCACGGTTACGGTGGTCGCGCGGACTTTCACGAGGATTTCCCCGTCTTTGGGAACGGGCTTTTCCACATCTTCGAATGTCAATGCCTCCGGAGGCCCGTATTTCATACAGACAATGGCTTTCATGGAACTCCCTGGGCTGGATATCGGTACCGGTTGGACGCGGCGGTCGCGAAGTGCGAAACCATAAAATGTAAAATTTTGAAAACGTGCATTTCCGTACATTCGGAAAAGCCGGGCCTCCGGAAAGCCTACGACTGGCGCGTAGGAGCGAAAGGCGGCGTGATAGGCACGGGCATGGCTACGGATGGCGGAAGGGCGGTACCTGGCTCCCGGTACCCCGCTAATCCGCCTGTTCAATTTGACCAACTTTTCAAACTTCCAGTTTAAAACCCAAATCCAATTCAGAAGCCGGAACCCCGCCGCGCAGCCCCCAATTTTCCAAAGGGGGTTCGTTTAAAACGATGAAGGTTTCGTTGGGCGGGATCCCCAACCCATTGAACCTGGCTACGATTTCACGATAGAGATTCCGTTTTGCCTGTATGGATCGGCCCGGGAACATGGTTATTTCCACGAGCGTAAAGTTATCCGAGACGCCGGGCGGCACGGCAAAGTGTTCCGGTTTATGTTCAATGTACCGGATTTGCCTGTCGTTTTCCGGGACTTTAAGGGATTCCCGTTGCGCTGAATATACCGCTTCGATCAAGGCCGCGATTTCCGCCGGACTCCTGCTTTTCCGTACTTCGATTTTTGCCAGGGGCATTGTTTGTCCTTATAAGCCAGATGGTTTGAGAAGGTTTGAGAAAATTCCGGAACCTCGCCGGACCGAGTCGAGGCTCAATGCCGAAAACTCTCCAAAAATGAGCCTTCAATCTAAAAAACACCGTTTCCGACGCGGTGATTCCGGGTATGTTATCAGAGTCGCTGCACCATCGGAGGTGTGCCACGGCGATCTTCGTATTAATCCAAGGAGTCTGAAATGGCATTCCGAAAGGTCGCCCTACTTTCGTTTTTGGCCATTCTCAGCGCCTGCGAAAATACCCGATTAACCCAACCCGAGGCCAAGAACGGCGTATTGCAAAGCGCCCAGGTCAGGGGAGCTATGGATTCCATTGCGGTGGGGGATTCCATTGAACTGTCCGCCGGATTCACTTCCTCGGGGCCGATTGATAGCTCGCTTCTACGGTTCACCTGGAGATTGGCCGGGTTCGATTCCACTTTCAAAAACCTGTCCGAGTCCGACATTGCCAAGCTTATTCCCAAGGAACCAGGCAAATACAGCCTCTATCTGGATATTACCTACTCGGGGAAAACGGTCTCAGCCTTGATCATTTTCGTGGTCGCGGAAAAAATCGTCTACGTGGATTCCAGCCGCAACGCACAGCTGAAGGTTTTAATAGAGAAGTTGCCGGGGTATTACGTCGGTTCCGCAACCACGCCTTGGCTCCCGCCTTATGGAATCGCCATGGTTTTCCGCGCGGATGGATCCTATAGCGCCTTTACCACGGATACCACCGATTCTCCCGCCCTATATTATGGAATGGATGAGGATGCTCCCGGAAAGACCTGGAGTCTTGAAGATGTTACAGCGGCTGGAAACGCCGTCGGGAAAATCAATGTCGTGTTCGATGTGGGAACCGAGGTCGAGGACGAAATCAAATCCCTTCGCTTCAATCCCGACTACGCGGAATTGCAGTTCTCCATCTACCATTTTGGCAACGGACCCATCAAGGTGGCTTTATACCGAATCCAGGCAGATGCCCTGCCGCCCAGAAAATGATCCCCCAAACCCAAAAAATTCAATTCGACCGGAAGCGTGTTGAAAGTGGGAGAAAAACGGTACTTAAATGCATATGAATATTCCAACCGATAGGGAGGAAAGCTCCTTAAACCGCCTCGGTACCTTTTTACCACTAACCATCACCATGGCCAAAAACATCCTGTTCCTCCGTAGCTGCCTTTTCCTGGGTTTCCTGGTTTTCCTGGTTTGC
>JBDSIO010000299.1:0-4797 GCA_039917895.1 Fibrobacteria bacterium
CGGTCCTTGCGCATTTTCAGCTTGTCGATGCGGTTGACGAACTCCTCCATGATGGTGTTGTAGAGGGAATCCTTGAGGACCTGATCCTCCACCCCCACGTCGATGTTGGGGTTGTCATTCACTTCCACCACGTAAGGCTTCTTTCCCACCACCTTGATGTCCACGCCGTACAGGCCGTCGCCGATCAGTTTGGCGGCCTTGAGGGCGGTATTGATGATGAAGGGCTCCACCTGGTTCACGTGGTAGGTAAGATGAGCGCCTTCGCCGGTCTTGCCGTCGCTGTGATGGTTGATGATTTGCCAATGGTTGCGAGACATGAAATACTTGCACGCGAACAGGGGCTTGCCGTTGAAGATGCCGATGCGCCAGTCGAATTCCGTGGGCATGAACTCCTGGGCGATGATGTAATCCGAGCGCTTGAAGTATTCCTTGCACACCGAGGCCAGTTCGCCCGGATCCTCCACCTTGACCACCCCGCGCGAGAACGAGCCGTCGGGGATCTTGATGATGATCGGGAACGAGAACTGTTCGTAGATGTCCACCACGTTGTCCTCGGAGAGGATGAACGTCTTGGGCCTCGGGATGCCTTCCCGCTTGAACAGCTCGTCCAGGAAGATCTTGTTTGTGCAGTACATGATCGACTTGGGATCGTCGATCACCACGATCTTCTCCTTTTCCGCCTTCTTGGCGAAGCGGTAGGTATGGTGATCGATGGACGTCGTCTCGCGGATGAACAGGCCGTCGAATTCCGGCAGATGGGCGAAATCCTTCTTCTCGATGACTTCCACTGAGAGGCCGTTGTTCTTGCCCGCCTTGATGAATTTCTGGATGGCGGCGTCGTCCGAGGGCGAGAAGCGCTCGGTGGGATTGTGCAGGATGGCCAGATCGTAGCGCGCGGAGTTGTTCTGGCGCTTGATGCCCCAGCGGTGGATGGTGAACTCGACCAAGGCTTCCAGGAATACGCCGATGTGGGATTCGGGGATGGAGTTGATGGACATGGACCGGATGGACGTGAGGATCCACTGCTTTTCACGGCGGAAGTAGACCTTGAAGAACGGGCACGGGAACAGGTTGAAGAACATGCGGGAAATCTTCTCGTATTTCTTGGACGCGTTCTTGCCGAAGTAGACCGAGAGTTCGTACTTGTTGTCCGTGATGTTGGCCAGATCCTTCTGGATCTGCGCGTTCAGGTCGTCCGTCTCGATGAGGTAGAACTCCTTCTTGGAGAGAGCCTGCATTGTCGAGATGTTGGGCAGGGTCTTATGGCCGCGCGCCTCGGCGACCAGCGACACGTAGTAGCCGGATCCCAGGTACCCGTAGTTGTTGGCCAAGTTGATGATTTTCAGCTGGCGCAGCTCCTGCCATTCCTGGCCGAAGAGATAGTCGTTCACGGAGACGAACTCTATCTGGGGGACCCGTTTTTTCCAATGGCGGGCATTCTCCACCACGCATATGTTCCGTATCATTTTTCGCTATCGCTTTGTTATTACTTAACTATTGCTGAACTGTTGCTTTACTGTTGCTTTGAAATGACCAAAAGGTTTTCGTCGTAGGTGAGGATTCCGAGCATCACCGCGTTGGAGAACTTGGTGAAGGGCAGCTTATAGGTGCCCGTATCGGAAATGGGATTCTTGCGCAAGGGGTCATTGATGGTCACGGTCCGGGTCTGCGGATCCCAACCGGACACGACCACGAAGTGTCCCACCGGCTGGCCCACGACGTCATCTTCGGTGCAGTCCGCGGTCTCGCGCACCTGCTGGTAGAGGTAGGTCGCGGAAAGGCCGCAGATGATGGGATGGTGCGCCTTGAACAGGCGCGTGAGCAGGTTCTCGTCCAGATCGTCGAATTTGAGCGATCCGCCCTGCTTGAGAAAATCCAGATAGAACCCGATCACCTTTTTCTGTTTCGTGCTGCGGATCCGGCGCTGGCGCTGCTTCAGTTTCAGCGACAGATCCCTTGCATTAAGGGCGCTCCACGAGGGGTCGAAGATCTTGATGTTGTAGGAGTGGATTTCCGCCTGGAATCCGTGGCCCAAGGCGTGGCGGGCCAGGTTCACTGCGACGGTGCCGCCGGTCTGCCAATGTTCGATTTCGGTCTTGAGTTTTTCGAGCGAGGTCGGGTGGGAATAGTAGTCGTAGATGGCTTGGAGACACGTTATGCCGCAACTCTCGTCGTCCGGCTGTTTGGAGACATTCAGGTTGAGCTTCATCGATGTTCACTGAAGCGACCGGCGTGGAGTTTGCGACGCAATCTCCGAAGCGGGGAGCCTGGGAATAGGATGCCGAATTTGATGCGTTTATTCAAGCGATTGCGCATGGTTCCGTGGGCGGCATTCATTGGCCCTGAAGGGCCCCTTGGATCATCTTCTTCATTTCCTCGACCTGCTCCGGAGTCGGTTGCAGGCCCGCCGCGCCCGCGCCGTCGGTCTTCTTGTAATCCATCGGAATGGTAAAGAGGGCGCCTGGCAGGGCTTTGCGCTCGATTTTGCGGATTTCCATGGTCACGCGCTGTCCTTCCCGCACCACGATGTATTTCAGGGGAAGGCCGGATTTGCCCGCGCCCTCCAGGGCCTGGAAGATGGATAGGTCGCCGTATTGGGGATTCGCCTCCTGCAGCTTCTTCAGCACCGCATAGACATCCGGAAGGTCCTGGGTGATCCAAGCGTCCACCAACTCGTGGCGGCGGGTGAGCGTAAGATGGGTGCATTCGTATCCAAGCCGTTTTTCCTTGCCCAGGACCTTGATCACGTATTTGCCCGCTGAGGCAGTGTCCAGGGGAAGCGGCGAATCCTCCAGATTCAGGTAGCTGTAGGTCTTGAGGTTGTCGTTCACGATCCAGACCACTTTCGGGGTCTTGGAATCAAGCAGCACGCCGAGCTTGATGGGCGACGGGAGCGGGGCAACCTGCAGGCTCATGTCCAGCTTTGCGCGCTCGCCCGCCATGTACAGGCGCAAATCCCCCGCGCCCGCTTCCAGGATCAGGGCCATATCGATGATGCCTTCGAATCCTTTTAATGTTTGTGCCGCGGCGGATTTGGGGGTTCCCGAGGGGGCGGAGGGGGAAGGGAACGCCGGGGCGGGAGCGGCGCTCGCGAACCTGATGCAGAGGAAGAAAAGGATGTAAGCGGAGAGCAATCGGGGCATCAAGTGTTTGATCGGGTTTCCCTCATGGTTCGTAAGAATAAAAGTAACTTATGATAAGATACCATGTTGGACCTTTCCAAGCAAAAAAACGGCTGCGCGGAACGCCCCTGAGCCGCCCCCTGTCGGGCCTCGCGGCCCTCGCCCTTCTCTACGCCACCCTTGTCCCGGCCAGCCCGGCTCCCTCCCCGGCGTCCCCCTCCTCCCCCTCGTCCCGACCAACGCCCCCCTGGGCCGGCGGCCCGCGCTCCGCCGTCGCTCTCAAGGCAGCGGCTCCCCAGGCAAACTCCTCGAAGTCCGCCGACACAACCGCAAGCGTGCCGGGACCTTCCGCCACTCTGAAGGCATTCGACTCCCTCCTTGAGTCCGGAAGCATACCCGCCGCGCGGCGCTTGTGCGCGGGCCAGATGCTGCGGATGTTCGACTTCATCGTCCTCACCCAGTCCAAGCTTGCGGGCCTGGTCGACACCGCTCGGTCCTCAGACACCGTGCTTGCGGAAAAAATTGGGGTCGGGGTAGAAGTAAGGGTCGGGGAATCCAGGACCGATTCCCTCCCCGATTCCGCAGCCAAAAGCGACGATAAGATCTGGGCCTGGGTCAAAGTGGAGAGCCGCATGTTCTTCAAACGCCCGTTTCTCGGCCAAGACTCCATCCGTTCCTTGCAGGCGGTCCATCTCTACTGGTCCGGCGTCCCTCCGAGGGGGCGAGGCTGGCTGATCGCGGAAATGGAAGAACTGGAAAACGCGTCCGCGCTGGTCCGCCTGCGCAGCGGAATTCCCGAAGGCGTGGATACTGGCTCGGCTTTGGCCGCTGCCGACCGACTCGGCAGCACCCGTGCGAGCCCGGGCGATGCAACCGTCCGCCCGGGGCTTTTCCCGGTCTCTTCCCGCGCCCCCGCGAAAGCCGGGATCGCCGACCGCCTTCGCTACCGGATACGCCTGCGCAGCGGTGCGTCCCTCTCCGATGCCTGCCTCCTGGGCCCGGGCCAATCCCTGATCCGCGCGGTTTCAAACTCCGAATGGATCCTGGAGAACAGCCGTGCCCCGTCATACGGCAAAGACGGCAGGGACGCCAGATCCCATGGCAAGCCCATCGGGGCCGATGGCAAACTAGCATCGGCCGCGGTTCTGCCGCCGGACTCGCTGCGCGTCTACCTCGCCTCCAATCCGTTCCTGATCCTGGAGGACACCTTGCTGGCCGCCACGGCCAAGCGCCTCGCCGGCGGTGAAACCGATCCGCCGCGGATTACGCGCGCGATCTACCGCTGGGTCACCGAATCCTTCCATTTCGAATTGGGGGCCGTACTGTTCGGGACCAGCGCGACCATCCTGCGCGACCTCACCGGCGACTGTTCCGAAGCCGCCGTCCTCACCGCCGCGCTCCTGCGGTCCCGAGGCGTGCCCGCGCGCATCGCCCTGGGCTTCGCCAGCCTGGGACGGGGCGTATTCATCGGCCACGCCTGGTGCGAAGCCTGGATCGACGGGCGCTGGACCGGCGTGGACGCGGCTTTACGCGAGTTTCCCGCGGGAGTGGAACGCATCAAGCTCGCGAATCTGGACGGTCGCTCAGACATGCGCATCGCCGCCACCAACCTGATGATACGCGTCCTTTCCAATCTCGACATCGAAATCCTCGGTGCGTGGAAGGAAGGGAAGGC
>JBDSIO010000300.1:0-8252 GCA_039917895.1 Fibrobacteria bacterium
CCGCCGATAAGGCCGGCAAGGCCCATGATTGCAAAGGCCACAACGAATGCAAAGGTCTGGGCGGCTGTAAAGCCTAATCCGTTCCTGAACCATCCGGGCTGACCCGATTGAGTCGAAGAACCCGCCTCCCAAAAGGGGCGGGTTCTTTTTTTTGAGCCGACTTTATTAGAGCCCCAAGACCATGGTCTTCGCCTTGAGCACTTCCGCATGCGTTTCCGGAAAAGCCAAAAAGTTATCGTCCCATTCCACCAAGGTAGCCGCCCCCCCGCATCCGGCATACACCGCGCGATAGATCGCCCACACCTCATCCCGCACATGGGCGTCGTGGGTATCCAGCACATACGTCCCTTTATCGCTATGCCCCGCCAGATGGATCTGGCATACGCGGGAGAGATCGAGTCCGCGCACGTAGTCCATCGGATCGAAATGATGGTTGCGCGAAGACACATAGATGTTGTTCGCGTCCAGCATCATGCGGCAATCCGCCTTTTCCACTATGGCGCTGTAGAACTCCCATTCCGGCATGGCGCCCGCGGAGAATTCCGCCACCGCCGAGAGGTTTTCGATGCCGAAGGGGATTTCCAGGAAATCCTGGGCGATGCGGGCCTTTTCGGCCACGTGCGCGATGGCTTCATCGGTATAGGGTAGGGGCAGCAGATCGTGGTAATGGTGCGCGCCGGTCTTGGTCCAGCAGAGGTGATCGCTGAACCAAGGAGTGCGGGTCTTGCGCGCCAATGCCTTCAGCTTCTTCAGGTATTCCATGTCAAGATCGCCCGGCGCACCCAGCGACATGCACACCCCGTGCATCACCACTGGATAGGTTTCCAGGATGCGATCGAGGTTGTATAGGGGCACCCCGCCAGCCACCATGAAGTTCTCGGAGATGATTTCAAAGAAATCAACCTGCGGCCTATGCGCGAAGATGTGGGCGTAGTGCGGGATGCGCAATCCGAGGCCGAATCCGAGATGCGGAGGTCCCTTTTTCATAGGTATAAAATACCCGACCTGCATGGATTAGCGGGGCCCTATGGAATAAAAAAGGGAATGAAAAGGATGAAGGCGGTCAAGAACGGAAAGTTCCGACGCTTAGTAATCTTTTCGTATTTCCATTAAACACAATGTCTTCATGCCCGGAGAGTAATTTCCCCATTCCGCTTGGTGAAAATTTATATTCACTTCGCAGGAAAAAGAATTTTCCCAGTGAATTCAGCGGTCCTGGACGGGGCCAGCATACCATTGGTTGTTAACCCTCTCACCCCCCTTCAAGTAGGAGAATCGTACAGATGAACAAGTTTTCCAAAGTCGCCCTGATGATGATAGGTCTGGCCGCAGGCGCCAAGGCCCAATCCCTCGTCGGTCTTGGATATGACACCGACCTGTCTCAGATCACCGCGCGTCTTTCCCTCGGAGCGAATGCACTGGATCTGGGCGCCGGCCTTAATTTCGACAACGGCGCGCCTGACGACGCCAAGTTCCAGATGTTACTCTCCGGCTTTTTCCTAGGCCACTTGCATGATTGGGGTCCGGTGGACACCTACCTCTCGGTCGGCGGCATCTTCGAAAAACTGGCCCAGAAAAACGACAACGCCGTGTTGGCGGCCTTCGTCGGCTTCCAGCCGGAAGTGACCCTGCTCGATCACATCGTGGTGTCGACGCGCTTTGGTCTGCGTGTTCCGCTCGTTCCGGACTTGGAGCTGCATACCACCGGCAACGGCATCAGCATCGTCAACGGCGCCAATTTCAAGATCCTGTTCTAATCGGATTTTTACTGGTAAGAAAAGTCACCTGCGCGAGTGGGTGGCTTTTTTTGCGTCCGGAAACCATTCGCATTGAGCGATGGCGAGGAAGTCGGCTGATACGCGACGGCGGTGCGGATGCGCGCCAGAGGTCCGAACGCGCTAAGGAAGTCCTTCCAACCCGCCAAGATCCTTGATCTCAGCTTCGGAATATCCCGCCGCCTTCAAAGGCGCGTAGACTTCTTCGCCCAGCACGGGCAGGAAGCTGGCGAGCAGCGAGGAATCCGGCGCGGTCTCGCGGAACTTCGGGTTCGCGCAGGCGGCCGGGATCAGCACGGTTTCTCCCAGTCCGAGGGCCACCGGCTGGCCTCCGTCCCAGGCCACCTCGAAGGACCCGGCCAAGCAGGTGAGCACGCGGAAACGGCTCTTGTTCACCAGCGGAATCGCGCCGCGGCACTTCGAATACCGGACCACGGCGAAGTGCCGGCAGGCCACGAGGAATTCTTCATCATGGGTCGCGCGTCCGATCGTCAACGGCGCGATGCGATGTTTGTCGTGTGCGCGAAGATCGATCACCTGCTCCGACTCGCTGATATGGAGGGCCCGGGGCTTGCCGGCCGCGTCGGTGCGGTCCCAATCATAGAGGCGGAAGGTCGTGTCGGAATTCTGCTGCACCTCATAGAGCAGAAGCCCGGCGGTGATGGCGTGCACCGTGCCCGCGGGAATGAAGAACATGTCCCCGGCCTTCACCGGCACCCGGTTCAGCACGGCATGGCATTCGCGGGTGCGCAGCGCCGCGAGGATGGCCGCCCGATCCCCTTTGCCCGCGATCCCGAGAATCAACTCCGCATCGCGGGGCGCTTCCAGGATGTACCAGCACTCGGTCTTGGATTCGCCGAGCGGCGAGTCCTCGCCGGGATGGACTTGGACCGAGAGGTTGTCTTTGGCATAGATGAACTTGAACAGCAAGGGAAAACGCGCCAGGGTCGGAGAATATTGGCTGCCGAGAATGTCGCGGGCATGCACGCTGAAGATTTCCCGCAGGTTGCGGCCCGAGAAGGTGCCGCCGGCAATCAGGTTGGCATTATCGTCCCGGTCTGACAACTCCCAGGATTCGCCGATATCGGTGTCGGATGCTTGGCCTTTGCCGAGAACCCGGTGGAGGCCGTCGCCGCCCCAGATCTTTGATTGCAGGATGGATTTGAGCTTAAGCGGTTCGCGCACTACGGCCGGCTGTACCATGGAACAAGAATAGAATTTTTCGGGAGGCAGGGAGGAGGTGGGGAGCCCCCGCGGGGCGGGGGAGAGTGCAAAAGTCAAAGTGCAAAATGCAAAGTTCAAAATGAAGAGAAGATTGGGCGGCCCGGTTTAACGGCATTTGTAGCGGTCGACACCGCTCGCGAGCGCTCGCTCCCGGCTCACAACCCCTTGGGGTTGTTCGCAGCATTCGCTGCCGCTTCCAAGGGTCTTAGCAAGACGAGGTTGGGGGACTGTTCAGGTGAGTGGATCGAGACCGATTGCCCAGGTCCGTTTTTTTAGCGGTTCTTACGCGCGGAGCGCCGCTTTAAAATTTGAACTTTGCATTTTGCACTTTGAACTTTGACTTCTCTCTTGAATCGGCGTAGCTACGCCGCGTTCTTAGCCGATCCAGCCTGAAACCGGTGCTCTTCTGTGTCGATAAGCGTGGATTCCGAGTTGAACAGGTTCAAGGACAAGCCCTGGGGCTGCAGCACCTTGTCGACGAACTCCTCGAAGGATGCGAAGATGCGTCCGCTGAAGATGATGTTGAAACCGATGGTTGCGAAAAGGAACTGGATGTAGTCCGAGCTCGAGACGATGTAAATGTCCCCGCCGGTCTTCTGAACCTTTTTCATGTTGTACACCAGCGCACCGATGCCGCCGCTGCACAGAAAGGTGACTTCGTCCAGATTGAAGATGAGATGTGAGCAACCCTTCTCCACCATCTTGTGAATCTGGGTGTCGAGAATGCGGGAGGCATCCCACCCGATCTTGCCCTTCACGATGAAGAGGGCGATCTTTTCATTGCAGGTTATTCTCAGTTCCATCAGGCACGTCCGCGGTTGAAATGGCTGGGCTTCGGGTCGCCTGATTATAGGCCAAGTCCTTCCGCTCTTCAAGCCATTTGGACAGCTTTTCCAATACCAGCTCATGGGTGCGCTGGTTCAATTTTGCAGCGGAGCCCGTCAATGGCCCAGTGGCCGCGGCGGCCTCTCCGAATCCTCTGCTTACGGCATCCTTGATGGTTTCGGCGAATTCCTCCGGATCCATCCCCGAGATTTCCGCCATTTGCGTGGCGAAATGCACAATCCGATCTGAAGTATTCTCCGCATTCCAATAGGGAGGAACGAGTTCGTCTCCGTTCTCCTCGGTGGCTCCTGCCTCTCCCGATTTTCCTGTCCCGTCGGCCCCGGTTTCGGGGAAAAAAGCCAGAAACCTTCCGTCGCCCATGTCCATCTGCCTGCCGGATTGCTTCAACATTTGCTCGAGGATTTTGTGTTGCTGGGCGCGCACTTCGCGCTCCACCTGCTTGGCCCACTCGCGCAATTCGGCCAGCTGTTTCTGCTTGGGATCCGTCTCTTCAGCCGCGCCCGCGTCGTCGAGCTTTTCCGCATCGCCCAAGGCCGGCTCTTTTCCGCGCGCGCCGGCATGCGCGTACTCGTCGTAGCGGATCTCCTCATTCGTTTCGGAATGGATCTCCAACACGTCGCCATCACGGGTCGTATACTTCAGGTACAAGTCCTCCGTGGTCTTGGCGGTGAGCGAACGGCGGGAGTCGTACGTCCAATCGGGGACGCAGGGGGCTGAGGCGGCGACGGGGCCTGGTTGGGCCGGGGCGGGCGCGGTCGCTTGGGGCGCGCCCTTACACAAAGCGTCCTTTGAGGAATTTAGGGAGGCCTTGGGCGATTCCAGGTCCGTTTTCCGTGCGTTTGCGGCATTGGTGATCATTTCCCACTCCTACGCCGCTGTGCGTGCGGCATCCATCCGTCTTTATATCATCGGTAAGTTGAAGGATTACTTTAACTTTTGCTCAAATGTCATTTTCCCAATGTCGTCGAGTACATAACGGGCGGAGAAATGGGGCGGAAATTCTAAAACCATTTCCGAGGGCGAATCAACCCTAAAGGATTTTTTTTTGTGCATAAGCTGTTGACATCGGGTGGACAAAACAAGGACAAGCCCGGACGTCTTCCTCTTCGATCCAGGAAGCGCGAAATACCTCTGAATATGAGGCTAGGTCGAGGTGCAGCGAGGCAAAAAAATCTTACCCGTCCTTGCCCTGGCATTTCCTTTTATTCTTAGATTAACCCGTCTGATCTTCTTCGGGGACAATCGGTTGCGACTTTCGAACGTGGGAAAAGGGAGAACGATGGGAAGCAAAAAATGATGGGGGAGCACACGTTGATCGAAGCCGAAGAAAGTTCCCTGTGGTCCCAGTGTCTCTCGGCCCTGAAGACCCAAATTTCCGAGTCCGCTCTGAACACCTGGTTCTCGGCCCTGGAAATCCTCGAATCGACCGCCGGAGAGATGGTCATCGGGGTCCCGAACGGTTTCGTCCTCGAATACGTGTCCCACCACTACCGTGCCATCCTCGAAAAGACCCTGGAGGGCATCCTCCGCGCCCCGGTGCGCATCTCCTTCACCGTGCTCTCCAGGTCCCCTCACCTGGAAGTCTTCCAATCCGACTTCCGTTCCAGCCCCGAAAACCGTTCCGAAATGGGCGGCTTCCCGGGACCAGGCCATGACGGCCCTTGGATCAAATCCCGCGGTCCGGTGCGCATCGAAGTCACGGTTCCCCTGAACGAGCGTTATACCTTCGACGACTTCGTGATCGGCGACTGCAATCAGCTCGCCCACGCAGCCTGCATGGCCGTGGCGGAAGCCCCCAGCCACAACAATTTCAATCCCCTGGTACTCTACGGCGGCACAGGCATGGGGAAAACCCACTTGGTCCAGGCCATCGCCCACTTCTGCATCGAGAACGAGACCGTCCGCAAGGTCGTATACCGCACCTCCGAGGAGTTCACCCGGGAATACATCGAGTTCGTCCAAAAAAACAAGGATTCCCGCACTTTCTACCAAGTGTATAAGGATGCGGATATCCTGCTAATCGACGATATCCAGTTCCTGGCAGGAAAGCAGAGCACCCAAGACGAGTTCTTCAACATTTTCAGCATTCTCCAGTCCCTGAACAAGCAGATCGTGATAACCTCCGACCGCCCGCCATCCGAGATCAAGGGCTTGCACACGCGCCTGCTCTCGCGCTTCGACACCGGCCTGCTGGCCGATTTGCAGCCGCCGAACCTGGAAACCCGCCTTGCCATCCTCCAGAAGAAGAGTGAAGGCGACGGAGACAGCTGCATCACCGGGGATGTGCTCACCTACGTGGCCAACCAGGTGACGTCGAACATCCGCGAACTGGAAGGCACCCTGATCAAGCTGTCCGCCTATGCCAGTTTCACCCATATGCCCATCACAGTGGACATCGCCAAGCAGATCCTGGGCGACACCCTCCGCAACGTGAACCAGCCCGTGACCATCAAGCGCATCCTGGATCAGGTCGCCATGGAGTACACCACCACGGTTTCGTTGCTCACCAGCCAGACCCGCAAGAAAAACGTGGCCGAGCCCAGGCAAATCGCCATGTTCATCGCGCGCCAGCTCACCGACAATTCCCTGCATACCATCGGCCTCGCGTTCGGCCGGGACTATTCCACCGTCATCCACAGCATCAAGAAAGTGGAGCAATGCCTGGAACGGGATCCGGATTTGAAGAAGCAGGTGGATCGGTTGATGGAATCGCTTGGATAGGAACAAACCCGCAAGGCGGGAGAGTTCAAAGTTCAAAGTGCAAAGTTCAAAGTGCAAAGTGAAAAGTTTAGAATGGCGCTCCGCGCATAAGATAGGGTAGGGGAACGGGGTTGATTGCAGGTTCCGGTTCCACCCGCCTGTCGTCGGTTCTCAGCTTCCTTGGAAGCGGCAGCCGATCGCCCTGCCGTTTGTCCCCGCCGCCCGCTCCCGTATTATCTTCATTTTGCACTTTTCACTTTTCACTTTTCAATTTGCACTCTATCTCTTCACTTACCCTTTTCCGCCCAAATTGCTAGTTTAACCCCTGTTTGCCAGCGCTCAGGCGCCACTCCACATTCAACCGGGTATCTCCATGCATTCGGTCACCCTGGAAATCCTGAAGCAAGCCACCGCTTCCACCTTCGCCATCGTCGGAGTCATGTTCATCCTGTCCATCGGGGTATGGGCCACCCTGATCCAGAAGTGGCTGGCGAATCATTCGCGTAAAAAATCCTTCGAAAAGTGGCGCGAGCAGATGGGGGAGCGTCCAACTTTCCAGGATCTGCTGAAGCTTTCCAAGTCCATGCCGGAATCGCCCATGGGCCGCATCACCAAGTCCGCCCTGGCGGAAATGGAAGGCCTCTCCGCTTACGTCTCCTACGATTCCCTGGAGCACCGCGGCGAACTGGTCCGCGAATCCACCGAGCGCGCCCTGGACATCGAGAAGGAGAAGAACGAACGCAGCCTGGTGTTCCTGGCCTTTTGCTCCGCCACCGGCCCGCTCATCGGCCTGCTCGGCACGGTGTGGGGCATCATGGATTCGTTCTACCAAATCGGCAAGCAGGGCTCGGGCAACATCACCGTCGTCGCTCCCGGCATCGCCGAAGCCTTGTTGGCCACCATGGCCGGCTTGCTGGTCGCCATTCCCAGCTCGGTGGGCTACAACGCCTTCGCCGGTTTCAACCGCAAGGCCGAGTCCATCATGCTCAATTTCGGTTCGGAGCTGGTGAGCCTTTTCAAGCGCGGCGACCTCTCGGCCCTCGAACGGTCGACCGCGAAGAAAGCGTGAAGCGGCTGAATGCGTAAACGCGAATCGCTGAAGCCGAATCCGGAATTGAATCTGATCAACCTGATCGATGTGCTTTTCGCCATCCTTATCGTCTTCATGATCACCGCGCCCCTTATGAGCCAGGGCGTGAAGGTGGAGTTGCCGAAGGCGCAGGCGGCCAGCCTCGAAGAAAAGAAATCCATTCAGGTGACCGTGACCAAGGAGCGCGAGATCATCATCAATGAGACGGCCTCGGACCCCGTGGGATTCGAGAAGGATTTCCGCAAGGTGTGGACCGGGGACGAGGAGATGGCCATCATTATCAACAGCGATCAAAGCGTGCCATACGGGTTCGTGATGGAACTGGTGGCGGCCATCCAGCGCCAAGGCGGCAAGCGTTTGGGCTTCCTCACCGATCCCACCACCGCCGCCTCCACCGGAAAGCGCCGCTGAACGGGGCTCCGGCTGATGGCATCGACCGCTCAAGCACCCGTTCCGTCCAGCGCTCCGCGGCCTTCGCCCGGTTCCCGCGACGCCTCGAAAGGCAAAGAGCCCCTTAGCGAGAACATCTCCCTGCTCATCTCCGTGCTCGTGCACGGATTCGCCATGCTGATGATCGGCCTGTCCGCGCTGCTGGCGCCGCATCGACCTTCCGAGAT
>JBDSIO010000301.1:0-52011 GCA_039917895.1 Fibrobacteria bacterium
CTAGTTGGCCGAAGGCCTTGGCGTTGCGGGGATCCAGCCTGACCACCTTGCGGAAAGCGGCTTCGGCATCCTTGTAGTCGCCTTCCAACTGGGCTTTGCGGCCGGAAAGGTAGACGGCGGGAACATAGTCGGGCTTTAACTTCAAGGCGGCGGTCAAGGCGCTGCCGTACCCATTGCGGCCAGGCCCCATTTCAACTTCCATGGTCCCCAGGGTAGTGAGCATGGCGAGGTTATCAGGATGCGCCTTGAGCGCGGCATGGGCGCCAGCGAAAGCCTTTTCGATTTCACCCATGCGGTATTGGGCTTCCACTGCTTGCACGCGCACCGTCATTTCCTCGGGGTTTAGCGCGAGGACCTGTTCGGCCGTGGCCAAGGCTTCCTGGTAGTTGGCCGTGCCGAGAAAAACGTCCGTGGCCATGGCCAGCAAGGGAATTTCCCGGGTCGGTATGGCCAGCACTTTGCGAAGCGGGACGACGGCCTTTTCCAACGAACCGGCATCATACAGAAGTTCGACCACCTGACGAAGCGCCGCGAGTTCATCGCGGGAAGGCTGATAACGGGGCTCTTCCCCTTCGGATCCGGTGTCGCTATGTGCGTCGCCATGTGCATCGCCATGTCCGCCGGCATGTCCCAGGGAGTGGCCTTTGGGTGCCTCCCCTTCTCCGCCATCCACGTTTGCTGCGTGAACCGGTTCGTTGTGGCCCGCTTCCGGGTCGGCGCCATGTAGGCCTTCGCCGCCGCCATCACCCTCGCCAGCCTCCGGATTTCCGTGATGTTCCGCTTCGGAAACGCTGGCGAGGGATACGCCGTGATCGCCTATGTCTCCGCCCGGAGCCTCCGCGCCCTCATGCCCGGCATGGCCGGAAGCTTCCATGGCTCCGTCATGGCCATGTCCATTCGCCTCCCCGGCACTCAGTTTGTGTTTCACCAGGAAAAAGGCCGCGCCGGATCCCGCCCAGACCACCACGGAAAGGATTCCCACGAGTTTCATGAGCTTGGCGCCGCGTGGACGCTTTTCGGAAAACCTCTTTTTCATCTTGGCCAGCATCGGGACACCCTCGGCCCGATCGGAAAGCGGATCCGGCCCCTGAGATTCTAGGGGCAGGATCGGTGTTTGAGCAAGACTTACAGTGGTTTGTCAAACCCCGGGATCGCAAAAAACCGGGCGGCTGCCTCCGTAAACCCCGGTCACTAGCGACCAGGGGGGAGGCCTAGTTGGGTTTTAAGCGGGGTCGGAAGCAAAGCAAGCGCCTACCGACCCTGCCTCAGGTCCCTCGACCGTCGCCGCTTTCCCCAGCCTCGCCGAAGCTCCCGGGTTGCAGGGAGTAGAACTTCGGCCGGTCCGAGGTGAAGCGGCTGAAATTGGAGGCGCGGTTGGCTTCGTACAGCATCAGGGACATGGCCACGCCGGCGTTGAAAGAATGCGCGCCGGGAGCCATGGGGATCTTGACTACGTAGGTGCAGGCGCGGCGGATATGGGGCGGGATGCCGCGGTCCTCGCCGCCGACCACGAGCACGACGGGGCCGTCATACTTGCCTTTGGTCAATTCCACCTCGCCGTCCTCTTCCAGGCCGATGATGGTGTAGCCTTCGTTGCGCAGGCCTTTCAATTCCTTTTCGATGTCGCCGACCTGGCAGATGGCGATCGACTCGAGCGCGCCGGCGGCGGTCTTGGCCACGGCGGGCGTTAGTCCGGCATTGCCTTTATTGTGGGACAGCACCACATCGGCGCCCATGCACACGGCGGAGCGGATGATGGCGCCCAGATTGCGCGGATCCTCGATGGCGGCAGGCACAACGATCATGGGAGCATAGCCGGCGCGCTTGGAGGCGACCAGTTCCTTCTTTACGCTTTCCCAATCGTCCCAGGAGCGCGTATTGCAAAAGGCGAGCACGCCTTGATGGGCGCCCTTGTACCATTGGTCGAGACGGGCCTTGGGCAATTGGTGCACGCGGATCTTCTGCGCGTCAGCCATCTTCTGCAGTTCGTGCAGCTTATGGTTCTGGCCGCCATGCAGCAGGACCAAATGGTTGATTTTGCCGGGCGAACCGCGCAGCAGGGCTTCCACGGCGTGGACACCGGCTATGATGGATGTTTCGTCGACTTGCTTGGGCATTGGGACCTCAGGGATTCGTTGGGGCGATTCTTGTTTGGCCGGGGGCCCGGGCTGCCGCTCCGGAATCGTCGCCATGCCCCTCGGATCCGGGGGGGGGGTCGCCTATCTGGGCGAGCGGGCTGCTGTGCCTGCGGCAGCGGGAACTTCGGCTTCCACGGAATGCTTGCGGATCTGATCGAAGAATTCTTCGAACAGATAGTGCGAATCCTTGGGGCCCGGCGACGCTTCCGGGTGATATTGCACCGAGTACGCGGGCAGGCTGCGATGGCGAAGCCCAGCGACGGTCTGGTCGTTCAGGTTGATGTGGGTGACTTCCACGGTCTTGGGGTCCAGGCTCTTCGGGTCCACGGCGAAGCCGTGGTTCTGGGAGGTGATTTCCACCTTGCCCGTGCGCAGGTCCTTGACGGGATGATTCGCCCCGCGATGGCCGAACTTGAGCTTGAAGGTGTCGCCGCCCAGGGAGCGGGCCAGCAATTGATGCCCAAGGCAGATGCCGAAAATCGGCTTCTTGCCCAGCAGGCCTTTGATGGTGTCCACGGCATAGTCGAGCAGGGCCGGATCGCCCGGGCCGTTCGACAGGAAAATGCCGTCGGGCTTGATGGCGAGGATGTCCTCGGCCTTGGCGTCCGCGGGGAATCGCACCACCTCGGCTCCCAGGCTTTGCAGCTTACGGAGGATGTTGTACTTGATGCCGTAGTCCATGGCCGCGACCTTGAATAAAGGTTTGTTGTCGGGAATCGGGCGAAAGCTCAGGGCATTCTCGGGTTCGTCCCAGCCCTCCTGCGCCGCAATCGTGACTTTTTTCACGAAGTCGATATGCGTGAACGAAGGAACGGCCTTGGCCTTGGCCAGCACGGCGGTCAGATCATAATCGCCCGTCACAATCAGGCCGTTCTTGGCCCCCGTCTCGCGCAGGATACGGGTGAGGCGGCGTGTGTCCACGCCCATGATGCCGGGAATGTTGTTCTTCTTCAGGTATTCCGAAAGCGACCAGGGATGCACGGCCCGGCCGTCGTCGGCGCGCCAGTTGGACGGGTACTCGCAGCAGTTCTTGACCACCAGCCCGGAAACCTGGATGCGCTTGGACTCCACGTCCTCGGGATTGATGCCGTAATTGCCGATTTCCGGGTAGGTCAGGACAACGATCTGTCCCGAGTAGGAGGGATCGGTCAGGATTTCCTGATAGCCCGTCATGGAAGTGTTGAAACAGACCTCCCCTCCTGAAACTGGTTCGGCCGATCCATTTTCAGCCCCATTGCGCTCGGCTCCGAAGGATTCCCCTTCGAAATAGTTTCCGTCTTCGAGGGCGAGTATGGCTTTCATGCGAAAATCTCCGAATCATCAGCGAATTGTCAGAACGGTCCGAAAAGGCGAATAGTCCGAATCGTAATAAAGACGCGTGGTGGAAGGGCTAGACATCGCCGCGCGAGGCGGAAAACACCTGGATCCTCTTGTCAGTAATGACCGCGTCCATTAATTGGTCATGCGGGTCCAAAGTTAGGTTTTTCTGGGTGATTTGCACGTCGAATCCAAGCCCAGCCCGCATGCAACGTTGGCCGGCCAGATACCGGTCATAGAATCCCTTGCCTTTGCCCAATCGCCCGCCTCGGGAATCGAAACAAAGCCCGGGAATCAGCGCCAGATCGGGCTCCGGAGCTTCTCCCGACCGCAGCGCCGGGAGCGGTTCCTGGATGCCGAAGGCGCCTTCGGCCATGTCTTTTTCCAAATCCAAGACCCGGGCCATACCCAGCACCTTGGGTATTGAAGGCTTGGGAACGCCCGCTGCGGCGCCGACGCCTTGTGCAGACGTACGTAATGCGTCCATCCCCCCGGCGAGGTCGTCCCCGCTGACCGTCAAGGGAAAGTCCATAACATAAGGCATCAACAGGGTTTTGCCGTCCGCCAGTATCCGGCGCAGCAGGGGTTCGGTATCGATCTCCTCCAGGTTGCCGGAAAAGGCGGCCACCACCTTCGCATTCTTGTACGAAGGCCACTCAGTGACCTGGGCCACGAGGGCGAGGGCGGCGGCGGATCGTTCGGAGGAAGGAATGGCCTTGAGCCGCTCCTTGGCCCAGGCGCGCATGCCCGCTTTGTCGTGCTGGACCTTTTCCCGTTTGTCGCTGGCCTCCGATTCCAACGTCAGAGTTTCCAATTGCGATTTCACATCCGACTGGATCTGCGACACTTTACGTTTCAGCTTCCCGAACTCGCGCATCACCTTGCCAAGCTCCTTGGGTTTGACCAGCACCACCACAAGGGCGACGACGACGCCGAATTCGCCGATACCTAAGGAGTCGAAAATCATGGGAGGAACCGGCGCCCTTTCATACAACCTCTCTTTTCTTCTGAGCCAACGCACAGATTCCAATAGAG
Organism: Fibrobacteria bacterium; assembly: GCA_039917895.1. Taxonomy (GTDB): domain Bacteria; phylum Fibrobacterota; class Fibrobacteria; order UBA11236; family UBA11236; genus Chersky-265. The sequence continues at coordinate 4,491 of JBDSIO010000301.1, forward strand.
AACAGATACAGCACAATCAATGGAATTGCCATCATGATCTGCGAGACTGGATCCGGTCCCGGCGTGAGCAGCGCCGCCACGGCGAAGATGACGATGACGGCGTAGCGGAAGAAGCGCCACATGCCTCCGGCCGTGATCAGACCCATATTGGCGAGCACGTAGGCGACCACGGGAAGCTCGAAAATGATGCCGAAGGCGAGCATGAACTGGCTGATGAAGGAAGCGAAATCGCCCTGACGCCAGTTCTGGGTTATAGCGCCCTTGGTGTAGGTCGCCAGAAAGGCGAGCCCGGCCGGCAGGACGGCGAAATACGCAAAGGCGGCGCCAGCGGCGAACATGACAATGGAGGAGAAGAAGGCGATACCGAAGACCTTCTTTTCATTGGCGAACAGGGCCGGAGCCAGGAATCGCCAGACGTTCCACATAATCCAAGGGAAGGAAATGATAATGCCCGAGATTAGCGACATTTTGAAGCTGGTCATCACCGTCTCCATCGGGGAAATGGCGATCAGGTCCACGTGAAGATGCTGCTTGGTGAGTGGGTAGGAGATTACGAACCAGATTTTCTCCCAGAATCCATAGGCGAGAGCAGCCGCGGCCACAAGGCCGATCAGGATGCGGATCAGGCGGGAACGGAGTTCTGAGATGTGGTCCCAGAAGGTGAGTTGGGAGTCCAAGCGCGTAAAGGAGGGGGAGTGGAAGGGGAGGGATCGGGTTCGGGCAAGTCCGGACCCGCATCGACTCAGGACTTCGGGATTTCCTTGTTGTCCGACTTGGCGTTCTTGTCCTCGGCTTCGGTTTCATGACCGGCCATGGAGTTTTTGAAATCGCGGATACCCTTGCCCAGGCCCTTGGCGATTTCCGGAATCTTTCTTCCGCCAAAAAGCAGTATTACGATCAACAGGATGATGATGAGTTCAGGTGCACCTAGATTTCCGAGCATATCGACCTCCGCGCTGGATTGCTGCAAGTATAGCAAAAAGGGGTACCCGGCGCTTGTCATGCCGCGTTGCAGCCTGTTTTACACGGAAATAAGGGTGACAGCTTGACTGGACTTCAGGTCTTTGATGCGCGGTTCGACGCTTGGGCGGCAGGTCTGCCAGGAAGCCCGAAGGCAGGATTGGTGTCTGAGCTATGCCGGGGGCGGGGGGGATTCCGGTTTTGCAAGCCAGGCATCCAGGAGCAAGCCTTCCTGCCACTTCATCCATTTGGCGGCCGCCATCATCATGGGACGTGAGTTCGCCCCGGTCAGGGCGACGGCGGTCAGGGTTGATTTGGTGGCCAACAGGGAGGCATCGACCTTCAGCTCCTCGGCAATCCGATCCCGTACAGTCTTGAGATGGTTCAGAATGATGGAACTGGGGCTGGGCGCGATCTTGCGGGGCAGACGCAACGGTTGCGGCCACTCCTTTTCCCCTATTGTCAGCGCCTGTTCGAAAGTCTCCAAGTATCCGGAACGGATCTTGGGACTGAGGCGCGAAGGCAGGGAGGGGACTTGCGCGGGCGCCCCGTCTTCGGGCACCGCCAAGGCGAAGCGCAGCAGAATGTCCGACGGGAGAACCTTGTAGCTGGGAAGATCGAGATCCTTGGCGGTCTGATCCCGGAACTTCCAGAGGGCCTGTAGGGCGGCTAGCTGGCGCGGATACAACTTCGAAGAGCCGTCGATGCGCCAGGTGTTTTCCAGGTCCACGACCTTGGAGTTCGCCGTCGCCTTCACAAGTTCAGCGCAGGTTTCCTCATGCCATCCGAGCCGGTTCTTCTCTTCCAACTCCTTGGTGAGGGCTTCGTAAAGTCCGGGCAGGAAAAAAGTATCCTGGGCTCCATAGTGGAGCATAAGGGGGGGCAAAGGACGAAGGGACCAATCCGCCTTTTGCTGATCCTTCTTCAGGGTTACGCCGAAATAGGCCTGGACAAGGGCGGCGAGGCCGAATGCCGGTTTTCCCAGCAGCTGCGCGGCCAGCATGGTATCGTACACCTTGTGGGGGCGGAATCCCGACGCCTGGTAAAGCATCCGCAGGTCGTAATCCGCGCCATGGAGCACCAGCACTTTTCCGGCCAACTTGTTCAGAAAGCCGTCCAACTCGATGTCACTTAAGGGATCCACCAGGTAGCAACGGTCATTTACCAGAATCTGAATCAGGCAGATTTTCGCGTAGTAGTGATGCATGCTGTCCGCTTCCAAATCCAGGAACACGATATCCGTGCCGTCCATGGCTTTCAAGAGCGCAGCCATACCCGCTATGCCGTCAACGTAATCGATAGGATAGGTGGGAGGAGGGGGGTGAATCATGCTCAAAGGAACCGCGGCGTCATAAGTGGCTTTTTATCTCTCCGCTGCAAGTCATTTCATCTCAATAGGTTATCAAAAACGTAAAAGGCCCATTCCAACAAGCGGACCGGAAGCTGAAAAGTACAAAAATTCGATTTTAAGGAGGGATATTTCTGAAGCCTGAAATGAAAACCGAACCGCGTATTCATTGTGGATGTAGCGAAGGTAGGCAAAATGGCGCTCTCGGCAAGAATTCTAGATTTACCGGCCCGGGACAGAGCGGGAACGGAAAGGGACGGGATGGCATTGCGGGCGTTGACGGGAATCAAACCAACGGGCGAACCTCATTTGGGGAACTGGTTGGGCGCGATCAAACCCGCATTGGCGCTGGCGTCGACCTTTGAAACCTATTACTTCATCGCCGACTACCATGCGCTGAACAGCATCTACGACCCCGAGGCGCTGCGCAGGAATACGCTTTCCATAGCGGCCACCTATCTCGCTTTCGGTCTCGATCCGCATCGCTCGGTCTTCTATTGCCAGAGCGATATTCCTGAAGTGTTCGAACTCGCCTGGATCCTGTCCTGCTTTACGCCCAAAGGCCTGATGAACAGGGCGCATTCCTACAAGGACTCGGTCGCCAAGAACCTGGCGGCTGGCAAGGATACGGATCAGGGCATCAATATGGGGCTGTATTCCTACCCCATATTGATGGCGGCCGATATCCTGATTTTCTCCGCCAACGTAGTGCCGGTCGGTGCGGATCAGAAGCAGCATGTGGAAATCGCCCGCGACATCGCAAGCGCCATCAACCACACATACCAGACAGAACTCTTCACGTTGCCGGAACCCCGCATCGATGAGCAGGTCAAGACCATCGTCGGTTTGGATGGCCGCAAGATGAGCAAGAGTTACGGCAATACCATTCCCCTGTTCCTGGATGAGAAGCAGATGTTGAAGCGCATCAACCAGATCGTGACGAACTCGCAGGGGCCGGAAGAGCCCAAGGAGCCCGACCTAAGCTCCGTGTTCAACCTGCACAAACTGATATTGACGGAGGGCCAGGAGTCGCAGATGCGCAGCCGGTACCAGGCCGGAGGCATGGGGTGGGGACAGGCGAAGAAGGATTATTTCGAATCACTCAACGCACTTTTGCAGGGACCCCGCAAAGAATATCAGCGTTTGATGGCGGATCCGGCGGCGCTGCGGTCGATCCTGGCGAAAGGCCGGGACCAGGCGCGCGCGCAGGCATCCGTTTTTTTGGACAAGGTGCGCGGCGCCATCGGTATACGGTAAATAACAAGGAGATCCCCATGAGCTTCACACTGGAAACCGGCGCCCTGGCGCCGGAATTCGACCTGCCTGACGTATACGGACGCACCCACAACTTCACCGACGTGATGGGCGCGAACGGAACCCTGGTTTTCTTCACATGCAATCATTGCCCATACGTGATCGGCAGCGAGGACCGCATGAAAGCGCTTTTCAACACCTGCGAGAAGCTCGGGATCACCATGACGGCGATCCATTCCAATGAGACCAAGGATCATCCCGAGGATGATTTCGAGGCTGTGAAGGCGCGCGTCAAAGGGAAGGGCTTCCGGTGGCTGTCCCTGCGGGACGACCAACAACTCGTGGCCCGTGCCTACGGGGCCGAGCGCACACCCCATTATTTCCTCTTTGGCAAGCTCGGCAATCTGGTCTATTCCGGACGCATGGACAACAGCCCCCGCGACGCCTCCAAGGCCGAAACGCACGAACTCCAGGACGCCATCGCGGACATGCTAGCCGCCCGTCCCGCCAAGCTGGCGCGCACGGACGCCATCGGCTGCAACATCAAGTGGTGGGACAGGGAAAAACATTGGATGCCCAAAGATGCCTGCGATCTTGATTACCTCTATCAACGGGAGTCGACCAGCCGGGCTTAGAGCCCCGGCGGCCGACCGGCCCGTGAACGAGAAGGGGAAGCCCGTTTCCCGGGATGGGGGAGCTGCCGGCGGCGGCTATCGCGTCCGGCAGGAAATGAATCCGGGAAACCGGTTCGATGCGGTTAAAATTGAATGGGAAGACGGCGTGGATCTGCCCCAGACCTTGAAGATCCACGAGGAAATCGCGCGCAGCATCGTCTCCGAGAACGACAGCCCGGACATCCCTTTCCGTTACAGCGTGAATCCCTACCGCGGCTGTGCCCATGCCTGCGCCTATTGCTATGCGCGTCCCAGCCACGAATACCTGGGCATGGGCGCGGGCACCGATTTCGACACCCAAATATACGCCAAGACCAATGCCGCCGACCTGCTGCGCAGGAAGTTCGCTTCCAAAGGCTGGACGCGTGAGCCCATCACTTTCAGCGGCATCACCGATTGCTACCAACCCGCGGAAAGCCGGCTCAAAATCACGCGCGCCTGCCTGGAAGTCTGCCTGGAGTTCAAGCAGCCGGTTTCCATCATCACCAAATCGACTTTGATCCTGCGCGATCTGGATCTGCTCACGGCCCTCGATCGGGAAGCGGGTGCGGGAGTTATCCTGTCCATCCCGTTCGCCGACGAAACCACCGCCCGTTTCATCGAGCCCTTTGCGGCGCCGCCGGAGCTGCGTTTCCGCGCCCTGGAAAAGCTGTCGCAAGCGGGCTTGCGAACAGGGATCTCACTGGGTCCGGTGATTCCCGGCCTCAACGACAGCGACATTCCCTCCCTGTTGGCGCGCGCGAAGGAATGCGGGGCCGGTTTCGCGTTCTACGTCATGCTGCGCCTGCCCGGCAGTGTCCGCGAAGTATTTCTGGAGCGCGTCCGCAAGCATTTACCGGAAAAGGCAGGAAAAATCGAGCATCATATCCGTGAAGTGCGCGGCGGAGATCTCTACCAGACGGATTTCAGGCACCGCATGTCCGGGACCGGAACCATGGCGGACATGGTGGACAAATTGTTCCGCATCCATGCCCGCAAACACGGCCTGGACATCGGAGAGCGCATGGAAGACCTGGAAGCCCGCAGCGCGGGAGAGGGCATGGCCGGTCCGAACCTGGGACGGAGCCTGCGGGGCAAGCAAGGCGGATCGGACGGAAGTGATCAGGGTGCAGCTTGGGTTGAAGCCCGGGAAACCGAAGGCGGGGCCACAGGGCGGATGGAAAACCGAACGTCCGGGGCGTCGGTTAGGAAACCGGGGAAGAGCCCGAAGGGCGCCAAAAAAATCGATCCGGGACAATTGGATTTGTTCGCGACGTGAAGCCAGGGTCATTCCGTTCCCCGAACCCCTGGTCTCGCCGTCTATACTTAGCCAAGCTGGCGCAAGTCGTCCTGGGTGTGACGGGGGCCTTTGAACAATGAAGCCCGGCCAGAAAGAGCTCAACGATTTCATCCTCGACCTGGTCGAGTTCATGGGCAAGCATTTCACCTCGAGGTTCGACAAGACGCGGGTCTCGGGCGGCAATGAAGGCTTGTCCATCCGCTTACTACGGGCCGAGTCCGGATCCGAGTTGGAAATTTCCACGGATCGGGCGGATTATCCCGCCAACTTAGTTTTCAGCCGATTTGGTAGCGGGACGACCTTCGGTGCGCGCGTTTCGACGGGCGGCCGTTTGTGCCTCGGAGTTGAGGAGTCGTTCAGGCAGGCTTGCGGAAACAGTAGGCGCGGTAGGACCAGAGTCCCTTTTTAAAGGTACGGTACTGGAAATAGGTAGCATAGGCGTTACCCAGCTTCTCCGGACTGGTCAGTTTCAGCTTTTCCAGGAGCCACCGCATGGGGATGAACACCAGGCCGAAACGGAAGATGGCGCGAGCATGCGGCAGCACGTCCGCGCTGATGTCCTCGCCATGCACGAGCATAAAGCCGGAGCGCGCGCTATAGGCTTCCAGCTCCGAGGGCGAGCAAAGATGGGGGACCGCCCAGCCGGCCAGGAAAGTGGCGTATTCCCGTGCCTGCGCGGCATTTTCCGGGGCGGCGCCGCGGAAACCGTCCGCGATGACGAGCCGTCCTCCCGGTTTGAGAAGCCGGAACATGGCTGCGACCCACGCCTCCTTGTCTACCGCATGATCGAAGCTTTCCAGTGCCCAAACGATGTCGAAGCTCCCCGGCTTAAAGGCCGGAAGGTGGAAGTCGTTGACGGCGAAGCGGGCGGCCTGACTGCCGGAATGCTTGTCCGCTGAGGAGCCGGCGAAACCCCTGGCGAGCTTGGCTTGGCTTTCCACCAGGGTGATTCCGAAGCTGCGGCAACCGGGTTCGCGGGCCAGGAAAATCGCCGACCCGCCCACGCCGCAACCGGCGTCGAGCAACCGCTCGCCTTTGCGGATCCCGGCGATGCCGGCCAGATATCGCACCATATGCTCGGTGGGGTTTCCGCCGCGGGGCAAATCACGGTCGAACCCGTAATGCATATGGTGGTGCCAGTCCGTCTGGTAGTACTTGAGGTAGTCCTCCGTCGCGGCAACGTAGTACCGGCGCACGCGCGCCTTCAGGGCCTTGGCCTCCTTTTCTTCCGCGGACTCCAGGTCAGACACGGGAAATGCTTTCCGCTTCATCGAATACCAGGCGCAAGCCCGCGGCGAACTCACTTTCCCGACCGATGAGGCTCACGACCAAGCGGCAACCTTCCTCGAATCCGAACAAATGGCCGGCATGGGTTTGCACGCCCTGGCGTTCCATCAACCCCAAGGCGAACGCTTCATCGCGCAACGGAATATCAAGATCCAGGATCAGGGACCACCCGGCTTCCGGATTCAATAGCCGGAGGCGCGAGCCCAGGCGGTTAACCGGGCTTCCGATCAGGGCTTCCGCTGCGTCCAGATTCCGGCGCACGCGCCCTAGAATTGCGGATTGGATTTCCGGGCCCATGCGCAGCAGGCCGCTCGCCGCGATCTGCACCGGCGAGTTCACGGAGAGGAATGCGTCCGCGATCCATTCCAGGTGGCCCAGCGCCATCCTTACCGCTTCCCTTCCCCCTGCCACGTGGATCCAGCCCAGTTTAAGCTGCGGCAAGCCGAGGGATTTCGAGATTCCATTCAAGGTGAAAACCAGCGGCCCGCGGCTTTCAAAGTATTCATAGGGCTTTTGAACCAGCAGGTAATCGCGGAAGACTTCGTCCACGATCAGGGCCAGTCCGTAATCCGCGGCGATTTCCAGATACTCCCGGATCTCGCCGCCATCGGTAAGGTGCCCGGTGGGGTTGTTGGGATGTACCAGGACCAGCGCTTTGCAACGCGTGGACACCAGGTTGCGCAAGGCGGGGAAATCCGTTTTCCAGGTTACAGGTTTGAGCGGGTAGCGTACTAGTTCCACATGTTCCAGATCAGCCAGGGAATCGAACAGGGGATAAGCAGGGGTGGGAATGAGGATTTCGTCGCCAGGATTGCAAAGCAACTTGAACAGGAACGAATAGGCCTCAGACGTGCTGGACGTCAGCACCAGGTCCTCCGGGTCCACCAGGCGGCCGCGTGCGGCGTAGTAGGCGGCCACGGTCTGGCGCGCTTCGGGATGGCCCTTGGGAGAAGGTTCGTAGCGCAGCACCGGGGGTTGCGCAAGCAGCCCGGGAATTCCCGCGGGGTAGGGGATGCCTGCGGTGGTGGGATTGGAGCCGGTGAGATCGAGCACCGGCAGGCCTGACGCTTCGCGCGCCAGCCTGGCCTCCCATTGGGGATTCGGCCCCTCCGGTGCGCGGGCGAAAGTATCCGAGAACATGTTGCCGATAGGCCGACGCCGTTAGGCTTTGCCGGCCTTCGGAGCGGGCGGGGCGATCGGGAAGCGACCGAGTCGGCGGAGGTTTTCCGTAATGCGGGCCGAAGAGTGGGATTGGTTCAGGGAATACAGATGGATGCCCGCGATCCCGTTCTTTAGCAAATCCTCGCATTGTCGCGTCGCGAATTCGACGCCCCGCTGGGTGACTTCTTCCGGCTTGCCCGATGCCAGGAAAGCGACCATGGAATCCGGGATGGCGCACCCCGAGAGTTCCCGGAAGCGCGTGAGCTGGTTCAGGTTGAGAACCGGCATGATGCCGGCCACGAATGGCATGGTCACGCCCTCGGCATGGCAGCGATCCCGGAAACGGTAGAAGCTTTCGTTGTCGAAAAACAACTGGCTGATGGTGACTTCCGCGCCCTGATCCTGCTTGATTTTCAGAAACCGGATGTCGGCGTCGAGTGACGCCGCTTCCATGTGCTTTTCGGGATAGAAGGCGCATCCGATACGAAGCCCGAAGTTGCCTTTGATGAACCCGATCAGGTCGGAGGCATGGGCGAAGCCGTCCGGGTGGGGTTTGAAAGCGGTGTCCCCCTTGGGAGGATCGCCACGCAGCGCGAGCACGTTGCGGATCCCGGCTTTCACCAGGGCCTGGAGGATGTCCTTGAGTTCTTCCTTGGAGTGGCCTACGCAGGTCAGGTGAGCCATGGATTCGATGCCCAGTTCGTCCTGGATCCGCGATACCAGGTCGACGGTCTTGGAACGGGTGGAACCGCCGGCGCCATAGGTGACGGAAATGTAGTCCGGGGCCAGTTTTGAGATTTCGGACATTGTCGAGTAAAGGGTGGCCCACCCGTTGATGTTCTTTGGGGGGAACAACTCAAAGGACAGGGTGGGCGCTCCGGATTTGATCTTATCTATAAAGGGCATTCTCAGTCCAGGAAAGGTCCAAGAACATTAGCAAATGGAGGTCCAACCTCCCAGAAGTAAGTATTTTTCACGCATGAAAAAACCCGTTTTCATCGGCGCATTCCTCGCCAGCCTGATCCTGGCGGCCGCCAATAATCTTTTCAACCGCCGCTCCATCGCCTGGATTGGATCTCCTGAGGTCCTGGACAAACCATCGGGCTGGCCCTCCATGAGCATTGCCCAAGGCATTGCGGCCGGCTTCAAGGTGGCCTGGAAAGGATTTCTCGCCCATCAATGGTCGATCCTGGGCGGTCTCGCGGCCCTGTTGCTGATCATGCTGTTTTTCAATCGCAAGCGTGGAGTCCCAGTCGCCCCGATGATGCGTTCGGCTTTGCGCATCGGGCTCGGGATTATGTTCCTGGCCGCGGCTTGGCCCAAGTTCGGCGACCCCAAAGGGTTCGCCATCCTGGTCGCGCAATACCAGTTCCCACTGCTTCCGGCCTTCACCGTCAACGCCTTTACCTTGTGGCTGGCCGCCTTCGAAATCGTGGTCGGCCTTGGCATCATCCTGACCATATGGGAAAAGGAATTCGGGTCCATGGTCGGCATCCTCCTCCTTATGTTCATCGTGGCTTTGGGCCAAGCCCTGGTGCGCGATCTCGGAATCGCCTGCGGCTGTTTCGACATCGCAGGCGCGCAAAACGCGGGGGAGGCGTGGTTCTCCCTTATCCGCGATGTGTTCCTGCTCGCCCCCGTTGCCTGGCTGGTGCTCTCCGGTGGTCGCCGCTATCTTCACTGGTCCCGCAACCGCTAGGCCGCAAGCTTCCCAAGCCCCTATAATCGGGCTTCCGGGGACTCCCGGGCTTACGGGCGTCATAGAAAAGGGAAGGCCTGCTGGAATCCGGAAATAGGCCTTCCGGGGGGCCGGGAAAAGCGGCGTTCAGCGTTATATTTGCAGTGAAGGTGCGGGCTGTGGCACCCGGAGGAATGATTCTGTCTTACCTTGCCTTTCCGCGCCTGGCGCTTTCGATGCTGTTATGCTGCACCGTGACATGGTCATGGGACCTCTTCGCCTCCGTTTCGGAAGGCTACACCAGCTATGAAGCACGGGATTTCAATCGCGTCCTGACCTTGATGGAAAAGACCACCAAGGAGAAGGGTTTCAATCCATACAATGTGAGCCGGTTCGACGGCCATCCGCAAAACGCCCTGGTGCTGGGGGCGCGGCAGGGGAATTGGTCCTTCGGCCTGGAAGCGGAATTCTGGGTCGAAGAATTCGAGCAAAGCGAAGTCCCATTCGACCTGGAAAACGCTGAACGCGACTACCGCGTCACCTGCGAGAACCTCCGGGATCCGTCATACGCTTCCAAAAACCTCTTCGGCTGCATCGAAGCGAAAGAGCAATTCCGGTTTCTGCCCATCACAGTCCAGGCGGAGTATTCCCGGGATTTGGGTCGTTGGTTCCGGCTCGGCGCCGGCTATGGTCTAGGCGTTTTGGCGGGTTCGGCGCATATCGAAATGACCTCCAAATATTACGGTGAAGGCGCGATTCCGGACGACCATATCCGTTTCCAGATCTGGCCGGGCGTGAACCTGGTGCAGAAGGGGTTCGTGGACTTTGAATATCTGCCCTGGAAATGGCTCGGGATCGATTTGCGAGGAGGTTGGCGCATCTCCGGCGTGGAAGGCCTTACTCTGCGCGATCAGGAAGGATCCTCGCGCATCTTCAGCAGCGTTTTCCCGGAGGCCAAGGATGGCGCGCGCATGTACTTCCAATCCTTCACTACCAATCCCGAAGACGACAAGATTTACGTCGGCACCGAGGCCGAGGCCAAAGCTAAGGCGGAACGCGAAGGCTCGCGGTTCCACCTCGTCAATGGCGATTTCACGGGGTGGTTCGCCGCACTCAAGCTGAATTTCTATTGGAGGGATATATGAGCCTGATACGGTTGCAATGGTTGCGAAGGAATAAAATGTGGAAGACCTTGCCAAGGTTGCAAAGGTCGAAAAAGTTTCTGCTTCCCGGCCTGTCCGCCCTCCTCATCCTGATGGCCCAGGCTTGCGGCAAAAAGGACACGGACTTCGGCGGCACCGCACCCGTCATCCCCAAGGATTCCCTGGTTAAGCCCGACACGTCCAAGACCCTGGACACCTTGCGTTTCGCGACCCTGAACATGAGCATCGGCTTCCCGGTCTCGCAACTGCTGTTCACCAACATGGCGGATCAGCCCACCGCCTATAAGGTGCTCGATTCTCTGTTCAAACGCTATCAAAGGACGATGCCGAAAGAGCGCATTAAGGGAATGGCCAAGGCCATCGCCGATCTGAAGCTTGACGTGGTCGGTTTGCAGGAGGTCATGTCCTTCACCAAGGACGGAAATCTGGTGGACGATTACCTGCCGGAACTGCTCCAGGCCATCAGGGACGCGGGCGGGCCCGCATATAAGTTTTATTCCAACCCCCTGAACGATACCTTGCTGCAAGGCGCGATGGATGGGACCGTTCTGAAAATCGCCTTCCATGAAGGCAATGCCTTGCTGGTCAAGCCGGAACTCGCCATTCTCGACAGCGCGCGGTTCCTCTATTTCACCTTGCTGAAAATCCCCACCGGCGAAAACGCCGTCACACAACGTTGCCTGAGCTATTTGAAAATCAAGTCCCCGAACGGGGTGGTATGGCAGGTCTATAATACGCATCTCGAGGTCTTCGAAGACATCAGCAGCAGCCAGGCCCTCGAGGTGCGCCGCATCGTCGACAGCCTGAAGCTGCGGGATTCGGCCGGCCAGGAGACGGCGCCTCAAATCGTGATGGGCGATTTCAACGTCCTCCCCAATACCGATGCGCATACCGTGATGCAGGAAGGCGGATTCAGCGACACTTTCGATACCACCGCGGCGGATCCCGGCTTCACCTGCTGCATCGCGGCGAGCGCCTTGTGGGACACCCAAGCGGCGTTTTCCAACCGTCGCATCGATTTCATCTTTTCCCGCCATATCGTCAAGGTCCTGGAGCATCATGTGGCCTTGAAGGATTCCCTCACCACCTCCACCGGCGTCGGCCTGCTGGCCACGGATCATCGCGCCGTGTGGGCGCGCATCGTAGGGCAATAGGTAGTGAACGGAGGGAAGACTGGACCCGGTCCCGGCGCGACGGTCTTCGACCCCGTGCGCAAGCGCCACGTGGCCGCGACCCCGGAGGAAGGGGTGCGGCAAGCCGTTCTGCGCTATCTTCTCGACGTCCTGAGGGTGCCCGCCAATCTGATCGGCGTCGAGTTCTGCCTGGCTTCTCTGGAACCGGGGAACCAGCGCCGGGTGGACATAGTGGTATGGCGGCCGGGCGAGGGACAGTTGGCGCCGTGGCTGCTGGTCGAATGCAAGGAGCCGAGGGTGCGCATCAATGACGAAGTGGCCTTCCAGGCCGCGGATTACCTGATCCGCGTCCCGTGCCGGTACGTCATGCTATCCAACGGGGCGGATACCCGTTATCTGGAGAAAGCGGATGGCCGGTATCGCCTGGTTGCGGCTTTGCCTTTCTTCCGGACCGCCCTGCTCCGGCCTTGAAACCGCCCAGGAATTTCCTCTCTTCATTCCCCTGAGGAGGAATCCATGAAGCAGGTTTTTCTTGACCGTTACGAATTCGACGATGACAGGAAGCGTCTGGATTATCCCGTGCTGGAAGCCTGGTTGACCCGAACGTATTGGTCCCCGAACATCAAGGCCCCGGAGATCGAACGAGGTGCGGTGAATTCGACGCTGGTGGCCGGCTGCTACGCTGGCGGTGAACAGGTCGCGTATCTGCGCGTCTGCAGCGACAAGGTCCGCTTCGCTTACATCATGGACGTCTATGTCGATGAGGCCCATCGCCGCCAGGGCATGGCGGAAAACCTGGTCCGGTTCGCCATGGCCCATCCGGATCTCGTCGACGTATCCATGTGGCTGCTCGCGACGCGCGACGGCCACTCCGTATACCGCAAGGCCGGTTTCGGTCCGTTGCCGTTTCCGGACTTCTGGATGATCCAAAGGAAAGAAAAAATCCGCTCGGAATGATAATAGGAAAGGGGAAAGGAGAAACGGAATGAGGCAAACAAGTGTAAATCGGGGAATTGACTCTCCTTTGCCGGAGATCATAGAATGAATAGCCGAATCCGTCGCTCGCCCTCGGGCCGGGTTTGGGCTCCGGCCGTGGATATCCGGGTACCGGGTCCGAGGATCGAAAATCCAGGAGGCCAACGGCATGCGAAATCTGAGCTATCAAAACTACCTCAACGAGTTCATGGACTACGATGCCGCCCTATGGGACGAGTTTCAGGGTGAAGCTTTTCGCAAGTTCACATTTCCGGGATGCCCGCTGACCGCCGCCTTCGCGGATTCCCTGTGGGACAAGGACGTGATGGGGATGCCGGTTACCAAGGTGCAGCAATTTTTCCATGAGGGGGATATCCCCGCGGAGACGTTCGCGCCCTTCGCGAAGGAATTGGATGACGCGCTGCGTCCGGCCTCGGGGGGATTCGCATTGGCCCGCATGGATTTCCGTCTTTTCCCCCTGATCGGGGCGCTGGAAGATTGCGGTTGGCGGCTTGCCGATACCCTCAACATCTACCATTGCGAACCGGGCAAGGCATTCTCCGTGGATGCTTCCGGTTCGGCGCGTAATGCCAGCCGCTCCTCGTCCCCGGGAGGTAAAGTCGCCGCGTCGGCGTTGCAATTGCGCGAACCGTCTTGGGACGAGGTGGCGTCGGCCTTCCCGGATCCCTCACGTTATTTCGCGGAGTCGCGCATCATGCGCGACTCCCGGCTTGGCGAAGCGGTGAAGACGCGCTTCTTCTCCACTTTGCTCAAATCCCTCTTTAACAACCCGGGATCGGTCAAACTTGGCGCGTACAAGGACGGGAAGCTTGCCGGCCTGGCTTTGGGTGATCGCGACACCGGAACCGGAGGCAAAGTGCCCGGCGGCCTGGGCTTCTTGTGGTTCAACGCCATCCGTCAGGAATGGTCGGGCCAGGGTCTCTCGCGGCCGCTTTTGCGCGCCTTCCTCTCGGCCATGGGCAATGCTTACGGCCATATTGAAATCGGCGCCCAGGCCGACAATCTGTCCGCCAACCGCCTCTACCAGGGCATGGGACTTAAACTCGTGGGAAACGCTATAACCCTCCATCGCTGGTACGATGGGCGTTCGAAGCCGGGCCCACCAGCATGAATGCCCACGTTTCCCGCCTTGTGCTGGGAACCCTGCAAATGGGGATTCCCTACGGCATCGCGAATGCTACGGGCGTGCCTTCCCGGAAGGAATCGTTCGCCATCCTCGATACCGCCTGGGAATCGGGAGTGGACATGATGGATACTGCCGCGGCCTACGGCGAAAGCGAAGCCATCTTGGGAGAGTGGATGGCTTCCCGCAACGCCCATCCCCGCATCGTCACCAAACTTCCGCCCCTGCCGAAGGTGGCGCATGACGTGGAATCCATAGGCCTCCATTACGAAACGCATCTCCAGGCCAGTCTGGCGCGGCTGGGTCGGCCGGCGGTTTGGGGCCTGCTGCTGCACGAACCGGAGGATTTTCTCAGTTGGCCGAGGGAGGTCGCGGAAGTGCTGCGCGGATTCCGGAAGCAAGGCATGGCCTCCCACGTCGGCGCTTCCCTCTATCGTTCCGACGATGGCCAGACCTTGCTTTCCGCGCCCGAACTGGACCTTTTCCAGATTCCCTTTAACCTCTTCGATCAGCGGTTCCTGCCATCCTCAAGCCAACTGCAGACCGCGTCCGCCCGTAGCAAAATCCTGCTCGGCCGTTCCTGTTTCCTGCAGGGATTTTTCTTTCTGACCCCCGAAGAAGCGGCCATCCGGGTTCCGGGTTCGCGCGAGTTCCTGATGCGGCTGCAGCAGATTGCCTGGACGCAGGATATGAGCGTGCGCCGCCTGGCGTTAGGATTCGCCCTGTCCTTCCCGGAGCTTTCCGGTATCATTCTGGGAGTGGAGTCCGCCGCGCAGATGCGCGAAAACCAGGCCTCCTACCGGGAGGGTCCGTTGGGGCCGGAATTGGTCGCCATGATCCGTGAGGCTTTCGCTTCTGTGCCCTCGTCCCTACGGGATCCTGCGCGATGGCCGGCGCGGAAAAACCGGTAGCCTTTAGGTTTAGGGGCGCCTACCGTTCAATCACCTACGCCGTTTTATTCGAGGTAGGTATAACCATAGAGTCCGGAGCGGTAGATGGCCAGGAATTCACGGCCCTCCAGCAAGGTGATCTTGCCTTCCTTCACAGAAGCCGAAACCCACGATTCCATGGTGCGCACCAGGTTCTTGTCGCTGAACTGCACATAGTCCAGAACGTCGGCGACGGATTCGCCGTCTATGACTTGGTCGATATGGTAGCCGTCCTTGCCTTTGCAAACGATGTGCACGGCGTTGGTATCGCCGAACAGGTTGTGCAGATCGCCCAGGATTTCCTGGTAGGCGCCCACCAGGTAGACGGCGACGTAATAGGGCTCGTCGGCCTTTAACTGATGCAAGGGCACGCTGCGGGAGAAGTCCCCGGTGCCGATGAAATGATCGATCTTACCGTCGGAATCGCAGGTGATGTCCTGCAAGGTCACGGATTGGCCCGGTTCTTCGTCCAGTCGGGTGATCGGCATGATGGGGAAGATCTGGTCGAAGGCCCAGGAATCCGGCAGCGACTGGAAAAGCGAGAAATTGCAGAAATACTTTTCCGCCAGCAGCATCGGGATGCTGGAAAGCTCCGTGGGCGGATGCTTCATCGACCGGGCCAGGCGATCGGCCTTCTGGGCGATGGACCAGAACAGGCGCTCGGCCATAGCCCTGGTCTTGAGATCGACCATGCCGAGATTAAACCGGTCCAGCACCTCTTCGCGGGTCTGCAAGGCGTCATGCCAGCCTTCCAGCATGTTGTTGGAGGAGTAGTTCTTGAAGATGGTGTGCATCTCGCGCAGGGTTTCGTGATCCTGTTCGCTGATGGAATGGATCTGCTCGTCCCAATATGGGGGACGCGCGACCTCCAGGACGTTGAATACCAGCACCGAATGGTGCGCCGTTAGGGCGCGGCCGGATTCGGCGATGATGTTGGGGTGGGCGATATTATGCTTGTCCGAGACCTGGCAGATGGTATAGATGACGTCATTGGCGTATTCCTGGATGGAATAGTTGACGCTGCTGTTGCCCGTAGATCGCGTACCGTCATAGTCCACGCCCAAGCCGCCGCCCACGTCGACGAAATCGATCTTGCAGCCCATGGCCTGGATCTGGATGAAGAATTGGGCGATTTCCTTGAGGCCGGCCTTGATCTTGCGGATATTGGTGATCTGGCTGCCCAGGTGGAAATGGATGAGCCTGATGTAGTGGAGAATGCCCTCTTCGCGAGCGTAGTCCAGCGCTTCCAGCAGTTCCGACGAATTGAGGCCGAACTTGCTTTGATCCCCGCCGGAGTCTTCCCATTTGCCGCTTCCGGAACTGGAAAGCTTGATGCGGATGCCCACGTTCGGGGTCACGTTCAGGCGCAGGGCCATGTTCTTGATCAGCTTCAGCTCATTGACCTTCTCAACCACGACGAAGATCTTCTTGCCCATCTTCTGCGCCAGCAGCGCCAGTTCGATGAACTCCTCGTCCTTATAGCCATTGCAGATGATCAGGGATTCAGGATTATCCATGATGGCAAGCACGGCGTGCAGCTCGGGTTTGGAGCCAGCTTCCAGTCCGATGTTGAATTTTTTCCCGTGGCGGACGATCTCCTCCAGCACAGGGCGCTGTTGGTTCACCTTGATGGGATAGACGTTGAAGTATTGGCCCTTGTAATTGTATTCCCTGGAGGCGGTCTCGAAGCAGCGCGAGATCTGCTCGATGCGATCGTCGAGGATGTCCGGGAAGCGGAGAAGCACGGGAAGACCGACATCCCGGAAGGTGATTTCGTCGACCAGCTCCTTAAGGTCGATTTCGGGACCATTATCCCTTTGCGGACTGACCGTGGCATTGCCCTTGTCGTTGATGCCGAAATAACCCACGCCCCAACCGGCCGTGTTGTAGAGTTCCCGGGAATCTTCAATCCGCCATTTGCGCATGCTCGTCCTAGTCCTTGCAGGTCGCCCGTTCCGGGCGCCGCGCCGGTTCAGGGCGCGGGGCATAAATTTATGAATTTTTCGGTTGGATGGCGGCATCCGGCCGCCGGATCTCTGGGAAAATCGGGATTGAAACCCTAGTTCAATCCCCGCTAGGCCTTCTTGAAATACTCCGTTAACATTCCGCCCTTAGTTTTGTCCTCATCCCCAGGGAGGACTCCCCATGAGAACAGAGCCCCTTAACCTTTCCGTGGCATCATTCCTTACGCTCACTGATTCCTGGGACGATGCCCTGCGGATGGGCGCCACTGTGAGACCGCATCGTCTGTTCGAATTGAATCCTTCCATTCACCTTCAAAGGAGTTTCCCATGAAAATGCGCAACCTCGCCGTTTTGGGCGCCGCCACTATATTGGCCTGCACGGGCATAAAGCCTGCCGTGGCCGGAGAGAGCCGGGAGACCTGGCAGGAAGAAAAAGAGGATCGGGAAGGTTGGGGCGACGGCCGCAACCAGGGTTTGCACGGTGGGCATGCTGCGCCCAGCGTGTCTACCGTACCTACCGTACCTACCGTACAATTGGGCCCGCGCCCGTACTTCCTGGTGGACAATATGGATGAAGGAAAACTCAAGGACAAGCTGGAATCGTGTTCGGACGGTCCTTTCCGGAAATCCGATTTCTCCATTGGACATCGCGGCGGCGGGACCCTGTTGATCCCGGAAGAGACCCGGCAATCCTACGAGGCCGGCGCCCGCATGGGAGCGGGAATCCTGGAATGCGACGTGGTCTTCACCAAGGACAAGGAACTGGTCTGCCGACATGATCAATGCGACCTGCATACCACCACCAACATCCTGGCCATGCCGGAGCTGGCGGCAAAGTGCAGCGAAAAGTTCGTCCCCTATGATCCCGTCACGGGCAAACCGGCTTCGGCCAAATGCTGCACCAGCGACATCACCCTGGCGGAATTCAAAACTCTGTGCGGCAAGATGGACGGATCCAATCCCAAAGGGACCACGCCCGCCGAATACATGGCGGGAACCCCGTCCTTTCGAACCGATCTCTACGCCACCTGCGGCGAGGTGCTGAGCCACAAGGAAAGCATCAAGCTCATCAAAAGCCTGGGTGCGAAGTTCACTCCCGAGCTCAAGACTCCCGCCGTAGTCATGCCGTACCAGGGAACCTTCACCCAGCAGCAGCTGGCGCAAAAGATGATCGAGGAATACAAGGACGCCCATGTCAATCCCAAGGATGTCTGGTCCCAATCCTTCGACCTCAATGACGTTCTTTATTGGCTGAGATATGAGCCCAAGTTCGGCAAACAGGCGGTGTACCTGGATGCGCGGGTGGATTTGCCCGGGGGAGTGGCGACGGCGATCGCGGGTATGAGAAAAATCGCGAACCAAGGCGTGCGCATAATCGCTCCGCCGATGTGGACTCTGGTGAAGCCTGGCGCGGGCGGGAAAATCGTACCTTCGGAATACGCCATGGCCGCCAAGGCGGCGGGCCTGGATATCATCACTTGGACTTTGGAGCGTTCCGGCCCCTTGGCCACGGGCGGGGGCTATTATTACCAGTCCCTACCCGGCGCGATCAACAACGATGGCGATACCTATGCGGCGCTGGACGTGCTGGCGAGGAAGGTCGGGGTCTTGGGGATCTTCTCCGATTGGTCCGCGACGGTAACGTACTATGCCAATTGCATGGGCTTGAAATGAATTGACGCCCCGCCCCCAGGAAACCGGCCGTTTCCGGCCGCTGTCGGCGACTGGGTGTCAGCCTTGGTTCAAGTAGCGCTCAAAGGGCGTCAACGCTTTAAATGCGGACGCCGCTTCCTTGGCGAAGCCCTTCCTGGCGGCAAGGTATGCAATCTTATCCCGAAGGAACCAGGCGAGGTCGTTTGAGGTATTACCCATGCGCACCAAACACTTCTCGGAAAATCCTCATTCATTCCGGACAATAGCTTTGGCCACCCAGGAAAATGGTAGTGGGTTGTACCAAATGGAAAAAGTTTCCGGGACGAAACGGGAATAACTGGATTTACGGCCAGGAAGCCGTCTCTGTCTGATATCATTCGGAAGGAAGCGCGAACCATGCGTATGCGTCACGACATTTTCTTTTTACTAATGGTAGCGGCCTTGGCCGGTGGCGTCCCTGCCGCCGGCCCGAAGGAGTTCCATACCCACCTCTTTGCCATCATGGATGGCGAGGCGGATCGGAATGGCTGCGGGGGACGCAACCCGGATATCGAAGTCGGTTACGCCGACAACCGCGGACGCCGCCAGGTGAATGCCTGGATCACCTTCGGGGTCGAAGGTCTCGACCTCTCCACATCCACGCGTTCTTCATTGGTGCTGATACCGACCAAGGTGAAAGAGGCGGGCACATTGCAGGTTTTCGCACTGACCAAGTCCTTGACCAAGGATGAAGACGACGTCACTTGGAGGGACCTCGCATATGATTCCAGGTTCCCTCTGGCCGAAGTCGCCATCAAGAAAACCGATGAGGAACGAGTGATCCGAATTGACTTGGGAAACATCCTAAATAAAGGGAACTTGAACGGCTTTGCCCTGATTTCCAAGCATAATCTGAATGCCATGTTCGAATCCCGCGAGGGTGGGGTAGGTCCCTTGGTGCAAGTCATGTATCCTTTCGCCGCTTCCAACTCAAGTCAACTGGACTCGGCCATCGCAGCCGCGGCCAAAGCTTCGGCCCAGTCCGCTGCCTCCGCCGCGCAAGCCGCCCAATCGTCGGCTGCGGCGGAAGGTTCAGCATCGCAAGCTGCGCAATCAGCGACGGCAGCCGCCGGTTCAGGGACCCAAGCGTCCCTGTCGACCACCGCGGCGGCGGGTTCCGCCACGGATGCTTCCCACGCTGCCAATATCGCAACGGCCGCCGCTGGCGATGCGTCCCATTCCGCCGCAACCGCCGCGGGCTCCGCGACTTCCGCGACGGGTTCCGCGAAGGAAGCCGCGGGCTTCGCCATTTCCGCAGCGGCCTCCTCCACCACCGCCTCGCTATCGGCATCCGCATCGGCCGCTTCGGCCAGCGAGGCCGCGTCGTTTTCCAAGACGGCCGCGGAGGCTTCCATCTCCTCCGAGTATGCCGCAGGACAATCGGCCCAATCGGCAGCTGCTGCTCTGAATTCCTCCACCTCGGCCGGTGAGGCCGCCGGACATTCCGGCGCATCGGCTTCCGAAGCCGCAGCCTCCGCCCTAAGTGCGGCCGGTTCAGACGCCCACGCCTCGCAATCCGCTGCCCTGGCGTCGAAATCCGCCGATGAATCCGCTGCTTCCGCGATCACGGCGTCGGCTGGTGCGCAGGCATCGCTTGCTTCGGCCACCGCTTCACAGTCGTCGGCTCTGTCGGCGCTGGAGGCTTCCGTGACCGCGGCCCAGACGGCGGCCAATTTTGCCGTGGATGCGGCAGCAGTGAACACGGCAGTTAAGGAAGCGAAGACAGCCGCCACGGAGTCCAAGGTTTCGGCGACCGAAGCTTACGTCTCCGCCGGCGACTCCAAAGCATCCGCAATTTCGGCCCAAGGGGCCGCGTCCTCAAGCGCGGTCAATGCAGGCACGGCCCAAAACGCATCCCAAGCGGCGGCGACTTCCGCTTATGCGGCCGCGGGGAGCGCGACCCAGGCGGCCACGGCACTCCAGGTCAGCGTCGCGCAGGTCGGGGCCTTGGCGCAGGAAGCCGCAACCCAGGCGCAGAAGAGCCAGGAATGGGCGGATTCCTCGAAGGCCTATTACCAGGCTCTGATTGGTTCGGGAAGCGGCTCGGGGAACGGCGCAGGCGCAGGCCTGGTTCCCACCGGGACCATGTTGCTGTCTGACAGCCCCGTCGCGCCTTCGGGATTCACCAAAGCCACCTTTGAACTAACTCTGGAGTCCCAGTGGACGCCTCAAACCGTCATGCCTTCCTCCCGGTATTACCTGGGAGCCGGAGAAGTGGGGGGCAAAATCTTTTTAATCGGGGGTTCCCCCGGATCGCTGAACTCGAACCAGGAATTCAATCCCGCAACGGGAATCTGGACCGCCAAGGCGAACATGCCGACGGCCCGTAATTACCTGACCACGTGCGTCGTGGCCGGAAAAATCTACGCCATCGGCGGCATCAGCGCCACGGGCTATCTGGGCACTAATGAAGTCTACGACCCCGTCGCGAATTCCTGGGCCACCAAGGCGGCCATGCCTACCAAGCGCGGAGCCCACGCCTGCGCGGTGGAGAACGGTAAGATCCACATTTTCGGCGGCGAGTTGGGCGGCGCTGCGCTCACCACCCATGAGGTCTACGATCCCGCCCTGAATACCTGGACCGTTAAGGCGCCGATGCCTACTGCGCGACTAGCGCTTTCCGGGGTGGAAGCAGGCGGCAAGCTGTATGCCATGGGCGGCTATTCGGGAAGCGTGAACCTGAACGTCAATGAAGCCTACAATCCGGTCACCAACACCTGGGAGACCAAGAAAACCCTGATGGACTTCCGGCGCGCCCATGCGGCCGTGGCGTCCGGAGGTGTGATCTATGTGATGGGCGGATGGAACGGCGCGGAGATAGTGACCGGCTCGGTGGATTCCTACGATCCAATCAAGGATTCCTGGAGGCACAAGACCCCCCTGGGATCCCCGCGCTTCTCCCTGGCATCCGTCTTGGCCGGTGACGTCATCTATGCCATCGGCGGGCACAACGGGTCGGCCGCGTCCAACGTGAACGAGTCCTACGCAGTAATCCCCACGCTCTATTTCATGAAAAAGGACTGAGTCGGCGCGATTACGGAATGGAGGCTATCGCGTCCATTTTTGCAATACGAAATACTTCAAGTAGCGGCCTTCGGGGAAGGAGAGATGGTAAGGATGGTCGAATGGCTGTTCCCTGCTCTCGAGCACCTTGAGGGCGCAGCGCGTGTTCACGCTGCTCTGATGCAGGATTTTGATGAAAGTGTCCTGGTCCACATGCGAGGTGCATGAGGAGGAGACCAGGATGCCGCCGTCAGGCAGCTTTTCCAGCGCCTTGGAATTTATGGTCGTATACGCCTTGATGGCGTTGGTCAACTGCTTCTTGTTCTTGGCGAAGGACGGCGGATCGAGGATGATCATGTCGAACTCCCCCGCTTTCATATCCTTCAGGAAATCGAAAACGTCCAGGGAGAGGAAATCCTCCTCGTTCACGGTATGGCCGTTGAGACGGAAATTCCGGCGGCAATATTCGGTTGCCGGCTTGGAGATGTCCACGCTGACGACGCGCTTGGCCACCGAGGCTGCGTACACGGAGAACCCTCCCGTATAGCTGAAGCAGTTCGCCAACGCACGCCCTTTGGCGTATCGTAGCAGGGCCTGGCGGTTTTCGCGTTGATCCAGGAAAAAGCCGGTTTTTTGCCCCTCGATCACGTGGACCAGGAATTTGAATCCATTCTCCTCGATCTCGACTTCTTTCGCCTCGGGTCCATGCAGAATGCCGATCAGCTTGTCCTCCATGCCTTCCATAGCCCGTACCGCAACGTCGCTGCGCTCCACTATGGTTCTGGGCCCGAATGCCTTGACCAGGCCTTCGACCACCATGGGTTTCAGACGATCCATTCCGAGGGTATGGAACTGCGCCACCAGGGTTTGATCGTATTTGTCCACCACGAGCCCGGGCAGGCCATCGCTTTCAGCGAACACGGCGCGGTAGGCGTTGGTCCGGGACGGCAGCCATTCTTCCTTGCGGCGGCGGATGCGGCGGAAAGTATCGGCGAAAAAAGCCGCATCGATGGGTTCGTCGCGCATGGAAAGCATGCGGACCGCGATGTCGGTACGGCTGTTGTAATATCCGATGCCGATGAATTGCGAACCGGCCATGATGCGTACCACGGTGCCGTCCGGGATCTTCGGGGTGGCAGCCAAAGCCCCGGAAAAGATCCAGGGATGGCCGGCAAGCACGTTGCGGACTCGCTCCGTGCGGATTTGTACGATGGGATAGGAAGTCATCGAATTCCTTACGATGGATGGCCAGAGATAGAAAAATCAGCCGGGGCTTTGCAGTGGATGTTCTTCGGAACCCCTTGATCCAGCGGCCGTTGCAAACGCCGAATGGGCCATCGTATAATCGAGCCGTGCTGCAACCCGTACCAGGACCCGACCCGCGCCCCAAATCCCCGGCCGACCTGGTTTCCGGAACCATCGGCCTGATCATCCAGGCCCGCATGGGATCCTCGCGATTGCCCGGCAAATCCTTGTTGCAAGCGGGCGGCAAACCCATGCTCGCTTATCTGCTGGAAACCCTTGCGCATTCCGCTTTGGGACCCGTCGTGGTGGTGACCTCCGAAACGCCGGCCGACGACGGTATCGCCGTCCTGGCCGACAGCATGGGCCTGGCTTGCGTTCGCGGCAGCGAATCCGACGTCTCCTCCAGGTTTGCGACGGCTATCCGGCGCTTCGGCTTCGAGTCGTTCGTCCGCGTCTGCGGGGACAGTCCGCTCATGGATGCGGAAATGATCCGTCGCGCGATTGCGGAATTCGCGGAGGAGCCATGCGATATCGCGACCAACACCCAGCCACGCAGTTTTCCCAAGGGCCAAAGCGTGGAGGTGATCCGCAGCCGGTCTTTCCTGGCCGCGCTGCCGGAGTTCGACGAACCCGGGGATCGCGAGCATGTCACCCGCTGGTTTTACCGGAATCCCAGGCGCGTCCGCATCAGGAATTTCGCTAGCGGGGGCGATTGGGGCGCGGTACAGCATTCCGTCGACACGCCGGAGGATTTCCACCGCTTCCAAAGATTGCTGGCGGCGGCGCAACAACCGCATTGGCGGTGCCGCTGGTCCGACTGGGTGGCGATGGATACGAATCCCAATGGCGGCGGAAGCGGCCCAGGTTGAAAAAACTGCGCGTTGGCATCATCGGGCTCGGGGTGGGGGAGCAGCATATCGCAGGGTGCGAAGGCGGAAGCGCCGGCGAAGCGGTCGTGCTGTGTGACTTTTCCCCGGAAAAGCTGCGCGAAGTTTCCGCGCGCCATCCCGGCATCGCGACCACGGAACGCGCCGAGGACGTTCTCGACGATCCCGATATCGACGTAGTGTCCATCGCTTCCTGGGACAACCATCATTATCGCCAGGTCATGCGCGCAATCGAAAAGGGCAAGCACCTCTTCGTGGAGAAACCGCTTTGCCTCCAGCCCGGCGAAGCCCGGGACATCCGGCGCGCGCTGGCGGCCAAGCCCGGCCTGAAAATGTCGTCCAATCTCATCCTGCGTCGCTCGAAACGCTTTCTTAAGGTCAAGGCCATGATCGCGGCCGGAAGGTTCGGCGATCTCTACCACCTTGAGGCCGACTACAATTATGGCCGCCTGGAGAAGATTGTCGATGGCTGGCGCGGTCAAATCGAAGGCTATTCAGTGGTCCTGGGCGGCGGAGTGCATACCCTCGACCTGCTGATGTGGTTCTGCGGCAGCGACGTGACCGAGGTGACCGCTTACGGCAACCGCCTGTCCACCGGAGGCGCAAAAGCCCGTTTTGACGATTGCGTGGTGTCGATCCTGAAGTTCCGTAACGGGGCCACGGGAAAGATGGCGGCGAATTTCGGCTGCGTCCATCCCCACTTCCATCAGGTCGCGCTGTACGGCACGCGCGCCACCTTTCTCAATACGCTCGATGGGGGGCGTCTCATCACCGATCGCAATCCTGCCGCGTCCGTCGAACCGGTTTCGGACGCCTATCCCGGTTGCCAGAAAGGTGAACTTCTCCGGGATTTCCTGGACAGCCTCGCGGCGGGACGGGAACCGGAAGTGCCGACCGGGGACGTTTTCAAGACCATTTCGGTTTGCTTCGCGATCGAGGAATCCGCGCGCACAGGCGCGCCCGTGACCGTGGAATACATCTAGGAGGATCTCATGGATCAGATACCGTTCGGCAGGCCCATTTTCGGGGAAGAGGAAGGCAAGGCCATCCTGGCCGTCATGGCCTCGGGAACCTTGGTTCACGGCCCCAAGCTCAAGGAGTTCGAAGAGGCGTTCGGCAGGTTCACCGGCGCCCCCCATTGCGTGGCCGTGGCCAATTGCACCGCGGCCCTGCACTTGGCGTACTTCTATTTGGGCATCAAGGCCGGGGACGAAGTCATCGTTCCCGCCCAGACCCATACGGCTACGGCCCATGCGGTGGAATTGGCAGGCGGAAAGCCGGTCTTCATCGACGCCGAAGCCGTCACAGGCAACATCGACATCAGCCGCATCGAGGCCGCCATCACTCCGCGCACCAAGGCGCTGTCCATCGTGCACTATCTGGGCATGCCGGTTGAAATGGACAGGATTATGGCCATCGCCAAGAAGCACAACCTCTTCGTCGTCGAGGATTGCGCGCTCGCCACGGGCACCTACTACAACGGCGTGCATGCCGGCCTCCATGGCGACGTGGGCTGCTTTTCCTTTTATCCCGCCAAGCATATGACCACGTCCGAAGGCGGCATGCTCATCACCAAGCACGAAAAAGTAGCCGCCGCCATCAGCAAGCAGCGGGCTTTCGGGATGGACCGGCATGTGGGCGAGCGTACGATTCCCGGGGTCTACGACGTCCAGGGACTGGGCTTCAATTACCGCATGAGCGAGATCAACGCCGCCATGGGGGTGGAGCAGCTCAAGCGCCTGCCGGGATTCCTGTCCAAACGGACGGAGAACCACGGCGCCCTGACCCGGGCCTTGACCGGTATGCAGGGTATTTCCATGCTACTATCGGAGCGCCCGGGATCCGTCCACAGCTTCTATTGCCACACCATCATACTCGATGAGGCCCTGGTTCCCAAAAGGGTCGATATCATCAAATACCTCAACCAAAACGGCGTGGGAACCAGCATCTATTATCCCCATCCGGTCCCGTACATGACATTTTACCGTCAAAAGTACGGCTACAAAGAGGGGGATTTTCCGGTAGCTGCGCGGATTAGCGACAATTCCATCGCTTTGCCCGTTGGACCGCATATTGGGCTAAAGGAAATGGAAAAAATTGCCGAAACATTGGAAAAGGCAATCCGCCGCATTTGAGGAGTCTCCATGATCGATTTAAAAGGCAAGCGCGTAATCCTGGTCGGAGGAGCCGGATTCATCGGCCATCATATGGCCTTGGCCTTGAAGACCAAGGGCGTTCAAGTCGAGATCATGGACAGCCTGGAAGTGAACAACCTCTGTGCGTTCCTGAACAGCTCGGTCGAAATTCCCGGCCGGGACCGCTACGTGAAAATCCTCCACGAGAGGCTGGAACTGCTTTCCCGCGCCGGCATTCCCGTGCACGTGCAAGACGCCCGCGACTACCATAAGACCGCGCAGTTGGTGGCCCGTATCAAGCCGCATGCCATCGTGCATCTGGCCGCCATTTCCCACGCCGGCAAATCCAACAAGGACCCCTACAGCACATTCGATCACAGCCTACGGACCCTGGAGAATTCCTTGGACGCAGCCAAGGATACGGGCGCCCATTTCATCTACTTCTCCTCAAGCATGGTCTATGGCAATTTCCCCGACGGGTTCGCTTCCGAAGACACCCCGTGCAATCCCATCGGCATTTACGGAGCCTTGAAGTTCGCCGGCGAAAAAATGGTCATCGCCTACAACCAGGTGTTCAACCTGCCTTTCACCATCGTCCGACCTTCCGCCCTGTACGGCGAACGCTGCGTGAGCCGCCGCGTGGGCCAAATCTTCATCGAGAATGCCCTGGACGGCACGGAAATCACCATCAACGGCAAAGGCACCGACGCCTTGGACTTCACCTACGTGGAAGACCTGGTCGGCGGCGTGGTCAATGTTCTCGAGAACGAGAATTCCCGCGGCGAGACGTTCAACCTCACCTTCGGAAAATCCCGTTCCCTGAACGAAATGATCGAAATCCTGTCCAACCATTTCCCCAACGTGCGGGTCAATTATCTGCCCAAGGACGCCCTGATGCCGGACCGCGGGACCCTGGACATCTCGAAAGCGCGCCGTTTGATCGGGTATAATCCCCGGAATCCCCTTGAAAAGGGATACCTGCGTTACATAAACTGGTACAAAGAACACGTCGGAAAGCAGGACTGGACCATGGTCGGCAAGATCGAGGTCCCGGCCGGCGCCGTACGCTGAAGGACGGCGCTTCCGCCGTACCAGGGAGGCGCTCCTGAAACTGGTTTTTTTCGGCAACGGCCAACGCGGCATCACCTGCCTGAAAGCCGTCCTC
Organism: Fibrobacteria bacterium; assembly: GCA_039917895.1. Lineage (GTDB taxonomy): Bacteria > Fibrobacterota > Fibrobacteria > UBA11236 > UBA11236 > Chersky-265. The sequence continues at coordinate 31,567 of JBDSIO010000301.1, forward strand.
GCGGACGGCTTTCGCATCGATCAGGCGGTTTCCCATCCCACCGGTCCCGGTTCCTGGAAGGGATCCTTCGCGGAAGCGGCAGTCTCCGCCGGGCTTCCCCTCCTGCAACCTGAAAATCCGAACGACCCCGACTTCATCGCGCGCATCCGGGAGGCCGCTCCCGACCTCGTCGTACTGGGCGGTTACGGAAAGATCCTCAAAGGTCCGATCCTCCAAGTGCCCAGGCTCATGTGCATCAACCTGCATGGAGGCCGGCTTCCGAAATACCGCGGGTCTTCGCCTCTCAATTGGGCCCTGATCAATGGGGACAAGGAATTCGGGATATCCATCATCAAGGTGGATACCGGCGTCGACACCGGGGATCTGCTGCTGGAGCGGCTCTTTCCCATCGCCGCCGGGGATACCATCGCGGACCTGCACCATACTGTCAATGCCCGATTCCCGCCCCTGCTGGTCGAGGCCCTGCGCGGAGTGCGCGACGGCACCCTGGCGCCGCGCAAACAGCCTTCCGGGGGTTCTTATTACCCCTTGCGTTTCTCCGAGGACGGATTCGTCCTGTGGGACATGCTGACCGCGGAACAAGCGCATAACCGCATCCGCGCGCTGACCGAGCCCTATCCATGCGCCTTCAGCCATTACGGCGGACGCAAGGTGAAACTCCTGGCCTCGGAGCTGCCAGAAGAGGATTTCCACGGAGAACCGGGACGGATCTACCGCATTTCCAAAAAAGGCGTGCTGGTATGCGCCTCGGACAAGTGCCTATGGCTCACCCGCGCGGAGTTCGAAGATGGCACCGGGCTCTCCGCTGCCGCCGAGCGATACGCCAAGCTGGACACGGTCCGCGATTTCATCCTGACATCCATTGCCCAGGGAGGCGCCCGTTGAAGATCGGTTCATTCGATACGCGTGAAAAGGTTTTGGTGGTGGCCGAGGTCGGCAACAACCATGAAGGCAGCTATGCGTTGGCCGAAGAGATGGTGGGACGGGCCGCCGAGGCGGGCGCGGGCGCGGTCAAGTTCCAGACCTTCCGTACCGAGCATTACGTGAGCGCTTCCGACGAGGCCCGTTTCAAGCGGCTCAAATCGTTCGAGCTTAAGCCCGCCGACTTCGAAAAACTCGCCGCGGTGGCACGCCGCGCCGGGATCCTGTTCATCTCCACGCCTTTCGATCTGCAAAGCGCGGAAGTCCTGGCGCCGCTCGTGGATGCCTACAAAATCTCATCTTCGGACAACACCTTTTATCCCCTGATGGAAAAGGTGGCCAAAGTCGGCAAGCCCGTCATAGTCTCCTGCGGCCTCTCCGGCATGGAAGAGGTGGTGCATTCCGCGTCCTACCTCCGGCGCGTTTGGCGCGAGGCCGGCATTTCGCAGGATCTCGCCGTGCTTCATTGCGTCAGCGCCTATCCCGTTCCGCCCGAGGACGCGAGCCTGCTTTCCATCCGCGCGCTCCGGAAGGCCCTGCCGGACACCATAGGATATTCCGATCACACCCTGGGCGTGGAAGCGGCCTTGCTGGCCGTGACCCTGGGCGCCGAGATCATCGAGAAGCATTTCACCCTCGACAAGAACCAGAGCGACTTCCGCGATCACAAGATATCCTCCGATCCCGTGGAGCTTCGGCAGCTGGTGGACGGCATCGTCCGGGTGAGGACGCTGTTGGGCAAACGCGGTAAGGAAGTCCAGGCAAGCGAGAAGGGCGGACTGACCGCCATGCGCCGTTCCATCGTGGCCGCGCAGGATATGGCTGCGGGCGAAACCATCACCTGGGACAAAATCACCTGGACCCGTCCCGCGGGTGGCCTGCCTCCCGGACGCGAGACCTCCCTGCTGGGCGAGAAGTTGCGCGCGGCGGTTAAAGCCGGGGACAAGCTGGGGCTAGAGTCCCTGGCCTAGGCCGTCCCATGAACATCGCATTCCTGACCACCGATACCCTGCACCATGCGTTCTTCGCGAGGGAACTGGCCAAGGCCTTTCCCATCCAAATCGCCTTGCTCGAATCCAAGCCTCCGGCCCAGCCTTTCCCTTGCGCTCATGCTTTCGAAGCGGAACGGGATGGGCACGAACGCCGCGTCTTTTTCTCGGGAGGCGAGGCATCGGTGAAGGATTTCGCGCCCTCCCGGGAGTTCGCGGACGTGAACGCGCCGGAAGCCCTGGCAGTTCTGCGCGAGGCGCGCCCGGAGGCCGTGCTGGTGTTCGGCACCGGTAAGCTGAAAGGGCCGCTAATCGATATGTTTCCGGGCCGCCTGGTGAACCTCCATGGGGGAGACCCGGAGGAATACCGCGGCCTCGACTCACACCTTTGGGCCGTCTACCACAAGGAATTCCAAAGCCTCGTGACCACGCTCCATTTCGTGGACAAGGGTCTCGATACGGGCCGCATCATCCAACAGGTGGACGTCCCTCTGTCGAAGGGAATGGCGCTGCCGGAGCTGCGGGCGGCCAATACGCGCGCCTGCCTGGAACTGTGCCTGTCCGCCTTTTCCGCCTGCGAACGCCTGGGGCGCTTTCCGTCGCGGCGCCAGCGCCGCAAGGGGAGATATTACGGCGCCATGCCAGCGGTATTGAAGGATCTCTGCGTGACCCGCTTCGCGGCGCATACCGGGAGTCTGCCGTGAAATTCAGCGATCGCCTCTCCGAGGGCGCCTGCGCCATCTTCCTGTTGCATGGCGTGGTCGAGCGGAACCGCGCTCCGGTGCGCAATTACAATCGCAAGCATATCGAACTGGACTATTTCCGGGATTTCCTGATCGACCTGGGCGCACATGGAACCTCGCTGTCCATGGACGAGGTGCTGGAACATTGCCGGGCCGGATCGGACTTTCCGGACCGTTCCTTCGCGATCACCTTCGACGACGGCTTCGAGAACAACAGCACGGTGGCGGCGCCCGTCCTCGAAGAGCTGGGAATTCCGGCCACCTTTTACGTGACGACGCGCTTCATCGATGAGAACGGCATGTCCTGGATCGACCGTATCGAGGCCGTGTTGGAGGATGCGCCTCCGGGATCGCTTCGGCTTCCCTGGTCACCGGAAGCAAGGTCCTTCACGACCTCGGCCGACAAGATCGCTTTGCTGGACGAAATCCGCCGCGTTGTCAAAAGCGATCCGCGTTGCGACACGGACGCGTTGGCCGCCGATTTATCCGCCCGCTTGGACAGACCGCCCGTGGCATGCGGCGATGGGCCTTTGGATCGGAAAATGTCCTGGTCCATGGTCAATGCCCTGAGCCGGAATCCCCTGTTCCGGGTAGGCGGGCATTCCCACACCCATCGCATCATGGCTTTCCTGGAAGCGGAAGAGCTCGACCGCGAGGTTTCCAAAAGCCTTTCCCTGCTGGCAGCGAAAGGCGGCATCAGGTCCGTGCATTATTCCTACCCGGAAGGACTGGATCATTGCTACAACGAGGCGGTCATCCGCCGCCTGCAAGCAGGCGGAGTGCGATGCTGCCCCACCGCCGTGGACGGCATCATCCGCAAAGGCGCCGATCCGTTCAAACTGAGAAGGATCATGGTCTCATGAAATATTGCCAGAAATGCGTCCTCCCCGATACCCGGCCCAACCTGATGCTGGACGCGGACGGCGTCTGCGACGCCTGCGGATCTTCCCTGGGGAAGCGAGACGTGGATTGGCCGGCGCGCGAGGCGGATTTCCGCGCCGTGGTCAACAACGCCAAGGCCAAGAGCAAGGGCTACGATTGCCTAATCCCGGTGAGCGGCGGCAAGGACAGCACCTGGCAGGTGGTCCGCTGCCTGGAGTACGGACTCAATCCCCTGGCCGTGACCTGGAGGACGCCCGCGCGCACGCCCATCGGCCAGTCCAACCTGGACAACCTCATCAGCCTGGGCGTCGACCACATCGATTACCAGGTCAATCCCAAGGTGGAACGGAAGTTCCTCATTCTCGCCTTGGAGAAGTACGGCAGCACCGCCGTTCCCATGCATATGGCCCTGTTCAACATCCCCCTGCGCATCGCGGCCAAGTTCGACATCCCCTTGGTGGTCTACGGGGAGAATTCCGCTGCGGAGTACGGCGGCAAGGATGAAGCCCAAAAGGGATTCAAGCTCGACGGAAATTGGCTCCGCCGCTTCGGCGTCACCCACGGCACCACGGCGGCCGATTGGGTAGGGCCCGATTTGTCGGAAAAGGAAATGACGCCGTATTTCGGCCCCAACGATGCGGAGATGGAGGCAAAGGGCATCTCGGCCATTTTCCTGGGGCACTATTTCCCCTGGGATCCCCTGACCAGCCTGGAGTCGGCCAAGCGCCATGGGTTCAGGGTGCGCGAGGAAGGGCCCAAGACCGGGTATTACAACTTCGCCGACATCGATGACGATTTCATCTCCATCCACCATTTCATCAAGTGGTACAAGTTCGGATTCACGCGCCTGTGGGATAACCTGTCCCTGGAAATCCGCAATGGCCGCATGACCCGGGACGAGGCGGTGAAGATCATCCGCGAACGCGGGGACGAGACGCCGCAAGAGGACATCGCCAAATTCTGCGCCTTCACGGCCATCACGGAAGCGCGGTTATTTGAAATCGCGGAGACGTTCCGCAATAAGGAAATCTGGAAGCGTGAAGGATCGAAATGGACAATGCCGGGATTCCTGATCCCGGACTGGAGGTGGAAGTGAAATTCGAACCCAAACAGCCCCCGCGCACTTTCCAGGTGGGCAAGCTGACCGATATCGTGCTCAAGGATTGCGGCAAAATGGCCCTCGAACCGGGTGAACAGGTAACCTTCACAACGGAGCAGGGAGGGGAATACGACGTGCTGCGGAAGGAATGGGGGTTCTACGCCACACCTTCGCTGAATGCGCGTCTGCCCCAGTTCGGCCTGCGCGCCTGCCTGGTAAGCAGCCCTTCGGGGCGGTATTACATCTTCATGCTGGAAAAGGGCAAGGAAGATTCCTTTTGGGCTTATATGACTGCCGAGGAACACTCCGTGGTGAGCTGGCTGGACGATACCGAGGGAATGAAGGCCGTCGCGGCCCGCATTTCCGCAGGCGGACAGAAAGGCTGAGTCAGGAGCATGTGCGGCATCGCCGGTTACATCGGCCCCAAGGAGATTCCGGAGGATAGGGTTTCGGCCTGCCTGCGCGCCATGGACCACCGGGGTCCGGACGCCAATGGTCGCTATCGCCACGCGGCGCGCGGCGAGAACGTCCTGCTCCTGCACACCCGCCTGGCCATCATCGATCTCGATCCCCGATCCGGGCAGCCATTCCGGATGGGTGGCAAGGCCCTGGTCTTCAACGGCGAACTATACAACTACCTGGAGGTGAAGGCCGCCCTGGAAAAGCGCGGCCGCCGCTTCGCAACCGATGGCGACACCGAGGTCCTGCTCGCGGGAATCGATACCCTGGGTGATTCCGCCCTGGACCAATACGACGGGATGTGGGCATTCGCCCTATACGACGAGGCCGATGGCGGATTGAAACTCTGCCGCGATCGCTTTGGCGAGAAACCCTTATACCTGCATCGGGAAGGGACAGGACTCTATTTCGGTTCCGAGCCGAAGTTCATCCATGCCCTTTTGGGCCATAACCTTCCCATCGATTTGAATCACCTCCACCGCTACCTGGTCAACGGCTACCGCTCCCTGCACAAGGGAACCAACACCTATTTCCAGGGGTTGGAAGAACTCCCTTCAGGACGGCTGCTGGCCCGCCGGCCCGGAGGCGGAAAGACAGAGGATGCCTATTGGAATCCGGTTTCCCGGCAGGACCCGGCCATGGAATACCGCGATGCGGTCGAAGGCGCCCGCAAGGCCCTGATCGACGCAGTGAGCATCCGGCTACGCGCCGACGTGCCCATCGCATTCTGCATGAGCGGCGGCGTGGATTCCAATGCGCTCATATCCATCGCCAAGCGAGTGTTCGGCTACCAGGTGCACGGGTTCACCATCGCCAACAGCGACTCCCGATACGACGAGGGAGAAATGGTAGCGGCTTCCGTCAGGGATCTGGGCATCCGCCACACCTCCATACCCCTGGAGACCAAAGGATTCCTGGGCAAACTGAGGGGCCTGGTGGCCGCCCATGACGGGCCCGTCAGCACCATCACCTATTACGTTCACTGGCTCCTGATGAAAAGCGTGGCCGAGCACGGCTATAAGATTTCCCTCAGCGGGACTGGGGCGGACGAGCTCTTCACGGGCTATTTCGATCACCACCTGGCCTATCTCAAGGAGATTGAAGGCGACCCGGTACGGTATCCCGCCGCCCTGGAAGCCTGGCGCAAGCATATCCTGCCAGGGATCCAGAATCCCTACTTCCAAAACCCCCGGTTGTTCAGCGATAACCCCGCCTTCCGGGACCATATTTTCCAGGATTGCGACCTGTTCACCTCGCGCCTGGTCCGTCCCTGGACCGAAGCTTTCGCGGATCGAACCTGGAGCGGCGATTTGCTCCGCAACCGGATGCTGAACGAGCTTTTCCATGAGGTGGTGCCTCCCATCCTCCATGAGGACGATCTCAACGCCATGTGCTTCTCCATCGAAAACCGGTCTCCCTTCCTGTCCCGGCCGCTCTTCGATTTCTGCCAAAGCATCCCCACCCGGCACCTGGTCCGGGACGGGTACGCCAAAGCCGTGCTCCGGGACGCCATGCGGGGAATCGCGCCGGACGCCATCCTGGGGAACCGGACCAAAGTGGGATTCAACGCGCCCGTCCTCTCCCTGCTGGATCCGGCGGATCCCGAAGTGAAGGATTGCCTGCTCGATCCGCGTAGCCCGGTATTCGAAATCGTTCGCCGCGAAGCGGTGGAGGAGTTGCTCGAAAGGCCCCACTTGCCGAATTCCGAAAGCAAATTCCTGTTCAACTTCCTCAACGCCAAGCTTTTCCTCGAAACCTTCGGGAGTTGAGGACGGCGTTGCTTTCAAACGCCCGCTATCGTACCATTTTCACGGAGCCGGCGGCCCCTGAACCGGGGAGCGCCCGCCCCGGAACAGGATCATCAGATGTCCTACAGCAAGAATCCGCAGGAACTTTGGGAAGACTCCTTCCAGGAGCAGATTGCCCGCCAAGCGTATAACACCGCACCCGTCGAAGCGCTCGTGCGCACGGCCGCTTATCATCTCCGCGACCGACGGCCGGAAGGGGATTACTCCGGACTGCATTGGCTGGAAATGGGATGCGGAACGGGGCCGAACCTGAAATGGCTGGCCCAAAAAGGCATTAAGGTCAGCGGCATCGACATCTCGCGCAACGCATTGGCCCTCGCGCGCAAGCAATTGGAAGACGGGGGCTTGGGAGCCGCAATCGTAGAAATGGTGGAAGGATCCGTGGCCCAGACTCCCTTCCCCGATTCTTCCTTTGACGGTATCTTCGAGGCCCTGGTCTTCCAGCATCTGACCAAGGAGGATCGCGTTAAGGCCTTCGCAGAGGTCCGCCGGCTGCTCAAGCCCGGCGGCGTCTTCATCGGAAACATGCTGGACTCCGGACACACCATCTACCGCCAGCGCAAGGCCGAGGAGCTCGCGGACGATCCCGGAACCCTGCTTTTGCGCGACGGCGGATCCAATTTCCATCTCAACAACCTCGGTCTCTGCCATTTCTACCGCCGCGAGGAATTGGAAAACCTTCTCCAGGGATTCGGCATCGTCGATCCTTCCATCATGACCTACTACCTCCCGCGGTTCGAAGCCAAAAAGCGCGGCTATGAGGAGTATCTGCAGAGCATGTGGACGGTCTATGCCGTCAAATGAGGGATGGCTGGGCCATCCCGACGCGCGCAACCCCTGGGCGAACGATCGTAAGCTCCTGGAACTGTACCGCCGGCGCTGCCGACGCGAAACCGAGGAGATGACGAGCGCGGCGCAGGCCGCCGAGATCATCGCGGAAACCGCCCGGCCCGGGGAATCCCTGTTGGATGCCGGATGCGGAGGCGGCTATTACTACTGGTCCTTCCAATCCCGTGCTCCGGGCCTCGCCTATCATGGCCTCGATCATACGCCCGCTATGGTGGAGCTGGCGACTGTGGAAATGGCCAAGGCGGGGCTTCCCGCCGAGCGATTCCAACTCGGGGACATCGCGGACCTGGAAAGGGAATTCGATCATACCGTGTGCTTCCATGTGCTCGCCACCAGCCCGCATTACGCACACCTGCTCGATCGGCTTCTGGCCTGCACGCGCAAACGCCTGGTACTGCGCGAGAGCCTGGCCGATACCGCGGGCACCACCTATCAGGCGGACGCCTATCTGGACGAGGACAAGCAGCACATCCAGGTCTACCACAACACCTATGCGATGGAAGAGATGAAGGCGTTCATCGAAGCGCGGGGTTTCTCCGTCGTTAATGTGCCCGACAAGCGCAGCAAGAACGGCATGGAAATGGTCTGCGACGTGCCCCATTGGTGGAAGATCCTGGTCGCCGACCGGCGCAGGTAGGAAGCAACGAGGAGGATGCGTGTCTAGAATTGCCGGTGCGATAGCCGCGGAAACCGCCCACCCCGCTTTGTTGGCGGTGGCGGCTTCCCTTGAGACCCTCAAAGCCGCCGAGGATTGGGGCCTGCATGGTATGCCTGGAAGTATGGCCGCAAGCTCCGCAACGGCGCTACTCGGATGGACCGGGCATGGAACGGTTCAGTACGCTTCCCGGGACGGAGTCACGGCGGTCGTGGACGGCCGATTCTACGGGCGTCCCGCGCTTGCTGAAAACGATTCTGAGGCCGCCCACCTGATCCGCCGCTTCCGCGAAATGGGATTCCCGGGCGCCCTGGCGGGGCTTAACGGCGATTTTTCAGTCGCCCTCTTCGACTCCAAGAACCGCAAGCTCTGGCTGGCACGCGATCGGTTCGGAGTCAAGCCCCTATACTACGCGCGCGGCCGGGGATACCTGGCCTTCGCATCCCGTCCTTCCGCCTTGTTCGGGATGCCCGGCATCGGCAAGGCCGTACGCAAAGAGTACGTGGCTCTGTATGCGGGTTGCCATTACCGTTATTTCGATAACGACAACGCCAAGTCCCCGTATGCCGATGTCGCGCAATTGCCCGCCGCGCACTGGCTTTCGAGCGACGGAACCTCGGTGGAGACGGGCGTTTATTGGTCCATGACGGACGCCGAGGATATCGCCGGTTCCGATGCGGAGCTGGCGGAACGTTATCGCGATCTCATCCTGGACGCCGTGCGCATCCGTATATCAAAGGCCGAGAAGCCTGCCTTCACCTTGTCCGGCGGCATGGACTCCTCTTCCGTGCTCGCGAGCTCGGTGCGCCACTTGGGCCGGAAACAAATCGCTTTCTCCACCGTCTACGACGACAAGACTTACGACGAAAGCGAAGACATCGCTTCCATGCTCGACGGATACGTCGAAAAGTGGAATACCATCAAGATTGGGCATCCCGACGTATTCGGATTGGTGGAGCGCATGGTGGCCGTGCATGATGAACCGGTCTGTACCGCTACCTGGCTGTCGCATTTCCTGCTTTGCGAGGAAGTGTCGCGCCAGGGTTACCGTACCCTGTTCGGAGGACTGGGCGGGGACGAACTGAACGCGGGGGAATACGAACACTTCATCCCTAATTTCGCCGACCTGATGCGAGCGGGGGACGAAAAGGCCTTGCGGCGCGAGGTGGATATGTGGGTGAAATACCACGACCACCCCGTCTTCAAAAAGGATTTCTCCGTAATGGAAGAGATGGTGCGGCGATCCACCGATGCCGCCGTACCGGGAAGGTGCCTGCCGGACCGGGTCCGCCTGGAACGTTACGCGGCCACTCTCGACGAGGGCTTCTTCGATTTGAAAAAATGGATTCCGGCCATGGATCATCCGTTCAAGAGCTACCTGAAGAACCGCACCTGGCAGGACATTTACCGGGAAACCATCCCACCTTGCCTGCGCGCGGAGGATCGCCAGACCACGGCCTTCGGGATCGAGAATTGCGTTCCGTTCTACGATCATCGCCTGGCTGAATTCATGTTCCGCGTTCCCAACCGCCAGAAAATCCGGGACGGACGCACCAAGCATCTGTTGCGCGAGGCCATGACCGGCGTGCTCCCCGAGGAGACCCGCACGCGCACGAAAAAGGTGGGCTGGAACGCGCCGGCGCACCAATGGTTCTCCGGCAAAGGCCTGGATCGGCTGAATGACCTGGTCCACAGCGCGGCATTCCGCGGTCGCGGGATCTACGACCTGAAAGAGGTGGACCGCCTAATCCGTGAGCACGAGGACATCGTCGTCCACGGAAGGAATATCGATAACCACATGATGTTCTTCTGGCAGTTGGTCAACCTGGAAACCTGGCTGCTGCGGCTGGATGCGGGCGCGTAGCGGCGAAATCCGGGACGGGGTGGATTGTCTTTTTTGAGGCTACGCCGGGCGCATCCGGCGGGACCTGAAGTGTCGTTTCAAGTATTCCTCCAATTCTGGCTGGATGGCTTTCCGGCCAAGCGGGCCGGTGGCTAGGCGCGATCCGTCGCTCCGATTCTTTGCTTGCTCCCGGCTTTCCGGCCATAGTACCATCAAAGCGCGGATCCGCGGAAAACCTCGCGAGGGAGAACATCCATGCAGCCTTTGATCACCATGATCAGGGTCAGGAATGACGGCATTCCGGCCCATTCGGACAGCCCGATCCATTCGCGATATCGCACGGAATTCGGACCCGATGCGCAAATCATTGAGATGCCCTTTCCCGCCTACCATACCGCCCGTGAATTCGCCCTTGATTTTCTCGCGGCGATCGCGATCGCTCGTGGGGCATGGATTCAAGTCGTCAGCGGCAATGTCGCGCCGCGTCCCGGGGACCTCTCCGGAATCCTCAGGCGACTCTCGGAATCGTCATCCTCCGGTGTGCAAGGCGCGGTGCTTGCCGCGCGCGTAAAATCGGAGGGAGGATTGGAAACGGGATTGTTCGAGGATGGGTTCTCCTTGGACGCCATGGAAACCGCCAAATCCGCCCATCCCTGGCTTGCCGATCCTTCCGCGTTGATGCCTTTCTTCGTAATGAGCCGCTCGTTCGCCAGCTCGCTCGCCGAGGAGTTCGTGCGTACCCCGGATCCTTCCGCCGCGGTGATATGCTTCGTGGCAGCGTCCAAAGTGGAGACGCAGGTCCGTCAAGGGGCGTTCCTGGAGTTCCGCGAGGCAACGCTGATCGTGAATGCTCCCCCCGCGCCCAACGCAATCGCGGATCAAGCCATGGCGGATTTCGAGGCGGACCGCAGCTTGGACGCCCTGAAGGCTCTCGACTATATCCGATTCACCTGGGGCGCGAGTCCATCGCTGGACCTGCATCGGTCCGTGCTTTCCGCGAAGCTGGAGCGCTTTTGGCTCGCAACCCATACCACGCGCCGGTTCCTGCAGAACAATAAAGGCAGCGATCCCGCCAAAAAGCTTTTCGAAGCCTTGAAAACCAGACGCTCCGAAGCCGCCTCGGGATATGCAGCGGCGGCGCCTCTGCTTGATTTGATCGATCCCGAAGGCGATTCAGGCGGGGAAAAGTGGTTGTTCGATTTCGTATCCGGCCAGCATGAACAAAGCGTCGGGTTGGTGATCGGGGATTATCCCTTGCGCGCGGCCTTCTGCATGCTGCTGGCGTGTCTGGGCACTCCGCGTAAGGTCGTGACACTTTCGCCTTTCCGATCCGCAGGGGGATGGAAAGGCAGGTCCGGGAGGGGCTATGATGTCTGGAAATCCATGGTCAGCCGCTTCGATTTGGAAGATCACGCGGAGGCTTCCGTATCCATCCGGGAAAGGCTGGCGGCCTGGGGCGACGCACCGCGGCCGGACATCCTGTTCGTTGCCTTGACGGAGGGAAACGATTACCGCGACGAATTGGCGGCCGCCTTCGCGTTGCTGAAGGAAGGCGGTCTGCTGGTGGCCCAAGGCGCGACCGCGGAGCATCCCCAGGCTTGGAAATTCTGGATCGAATCCGCCGAGCCCGCGCTCAGCGACAAAGGCCGCGAAGGCGCGCTGTCATGGGGCCGCAAGACCTCGGTTGCCCTGGGTGGGTCGCAACCGGTCATCACGCATGCGGAGTTGCTGCGCCGATGCAAGCTTCCGGAGCCGTTCGAACGCACCATGCTCTCGAATGAACGTTTCCGCAATGCTTTCAATTTGGCCCGCTTCGTAGACATCCGCAAGCTTCCGGGATCCATCGTAGAATGCGGGGTATGGAAAGGCGGTTGCTCCTCATCCATGCTGCTCGCGATCCAACAGACCGGGAGCGACCGGGCGCTTTGGGCCTTCGATTCCTTTGAAGGCCTTCCCCGGCCTGGAGAGAAGGACGGGGCTTGGGCATTCGAGAAGAGCGATGAGTGGGGCGGGAAGGGTTGTGAAGCGACCGAAGCGGATTTCCGCGAGACCTTGTTCAAGATCGCGGGTCTCAAGGACCGGAACGTGCATATCCGCAAAGGGTGGTTCAAGGACACGCTTCCCATTGCGAAGCATGAAATCGGTCCGATCAGCATCCTCAGGCTGGACGGCGACTGGTATGACTCGGTGTTGATCGGCCTGGAATGCCTCTATGACCTGGTGGTTCCCGGCGGATATATCCTGATCGACGATTATGGGTATTGGGAAGGCGCGCAAAAGGCCACGGATGAATTCCGCGCCCGTCTAGGAATCCAAAGCCCGCTTATTCTGACCGATCACGATGAGCGTTATTGGATCAAAATCGATGAAAAGCAGAGTTGGAAGCCCGTTCAGCCGGTGCGCGACATGGCTTTCGGGGTCGGGACTGAAAAGGGCGGATCGCCCTCGAACCATTGATGGAAGCCGCAAGGATTGGAACCGTAAATGCCCGCTAAGAAGGTCCTGGTTTTCGCGCCCTACGGCGCTTGGATGGTCCATCATCAATTGGACGCGGTAATCGGGGCCGCATTGGCCCATCGCGGATGCGAGGTCGTAGCGGTGATTTGCGACGGCTTCCTCAAGAGTTGTTTCATAGCCGGAAAACCTCCTAACCCGGAAACCTGCCGCTCCTGCGCGTTGACGGGAGCAGGGGTCTTTGCGCGCATGGGCATCCGTACCGTGCAATTGCGCAGCCTGGTGACGGAAGCGGACCTTGAAACCGCCGCGGAATTTTCCCGTTCCGCCGATTTGGGCAGGATGTCCGACGTCAGCTTCGATAAATATCCGCTGGGGAAATGGTGCCCGCCTTCCATGCAGTCTTATTTCTCGACCGGGGAATTCCCGCTCGACCAGGAATGGGCCGTAAAGGCGATCCGGGATCAGTTTTCCAACGGCGTATTGCTCGTTTTGGCCTTGAACCGGCTCATGGACGGATTCAAGCCCGATCAGGTTTTCTCATATAACAGCACCCATTTCTATTACCGGATCGCCTCCGAACTCGGAAAGGAACGCGGCCTGCCCGTATTGGTTCATGAGCGTGGGCATCTGAACGACAGTTTCACCCTGTTGGACGGTGAAAGCACCAATGCCAACCAGGGCCGGTTCAATGCCTTCAAAGCCTGGGAAGACGTGCCCCTGAACCGGGAAGAATGCGGCGAAGTGCAGACATATTTCCGGGAGCGCGAAGAAGGTAAAAACGGATTCTCCCGCTTCTATACTTTCGACAGCCAGGCCGAAGACGTCCGTAGGACCCTGCGCATCCCCGCGGGCGCACCGATCCTGGCGCTTTTCGGCTCCGGCGACCGGGAACTGGGAGCGTTCGAAACGGTGCAGCGTAAGACCTTCGCGGGGCAGGTGGAATGGATCCGGGCGACAGCCGAAATCTGCCGTAAACGAGGATGGTACCTGGTGATCCGGCACCACCCCAGCAACGTCATGAAGAACCAGGTGAATTTCCCTTTCATTTCCTCCTTGATGGAATTGAACAGGGAAATGCCGGATTGCGTCCGGGTGATCATGCCCCATGAACGCCTGACTTCTTATGCCATTTTGTGGAATGCCGACGGCGCGGTGACCCATTTCAGTACCATGGGTTCGGAAACTCCGACCCGCGGGGTGTTGGGAGTATGCGTCGGCGACTCTTTGTACCAACCTCTGGGCGTGGAATGGGCGGGTACCCGGGAGAATTATGAAAATGCCCTGGTGTCGAGCGTGGAGAAAACCAGGGATTTCGGATTGGCCCAGCTCCGGAAAGCCTATCGTGGCGCTCATTATGTCGTATTCAAACTGGGATACAAGTTCCGCAGCTTCGGAATCAGGGATGTGTATGCGCCGGATATCCGGGTCCGAAGCTTGTCGGAATTCGATCGCGGCAATGATCCCATCCTTGATCGGGTTTGCGACTACGTCATGGAAGGTTCGGCCTTGCTACCTGTTCCCGACGCCTCGGAAAGGAGCCGGAGTGAAGAGGAGGAACGGGTCTTCTTGGAAGTCGAGCTCCAGGGCCTGGTGGCCAAACGCCGGGCAATCGCATCGTCGAGGGCTATGGCCGAGGATGTGGCTGCTCCACTATTGACCGTGTTCGCCCTCCAGGGTTTTGAGGACGCGGGTATCCGCGATAAAAGCCTGAAAAGGAGCCGTGAAAAGGCCATCGAAAGGATCGATGTCGGGTTCGATCCCGAAGCTGAAATCGGTCGGATATTCGAATCCCTGGCAAGGGAGGCGGCCCGCGCCAAGGGTCGTTACGTGTACGTTTCGCTACCAGGTGTGGATGCGGATGAGTCCGTATTCGCGAATTCGATAGATTTTCTGGAAAACGAGGCCAACCGGGAAATTTCCGCCGTGACCTGGGGAGGCTGGCTGTCGGATGCCCAGGGCCGATTGAAACAGGAAATTTTCACGGATTCAAAGCCCATCGAATCCTTTGAGGAAGCAATTGAGTGCCTGGCCTCCCTGGATGATCCGATCAAGCACTTCGCCTTCGCGGTCATGCGAAAGGATTTCTTCACCGACCTGATCGGGTGGTTGGACGCGATGTCGGGATTCGGTCCCAGGGAAATCGCTGCTTCACTCTTCAATCTCCTTCGCGGAGCGAAATCCGGAGATACGATTATGCGCATGAAGGTGCCGATGATTTCGATATACCAAGTCCAGGAATCCCAAGCCGGAAAAGCGCCCGCGGATTCGGCAGTCGGTTCTCCCGCTCCATCCCTGAAGGCAGGTCTTGCCATGATGATGAACCCTTCTACCCAAGCCAAGCTGGTTGACCCGATTTCGCAGCCGCCATCGGTCACCGGAGAATCAGCCGGGAACACGGGGAAGCCCCGCGATCCGGCAATCCTGGACGTCAGCCCGGACGTGCTGCGCGCCCGCCTGGAAACGGCGGCCTCGGCTTTCGCCGGCAACCCCGGTGATATAGAAGCCGGATTGGATTGCGCCGACGTCCTGGCTCGTTTGGGCGAAGGTGTCGGCGCGCGTCGGGTATTGATCGCCTTGCAAGCCCGGCACCCTTCGGATGCCCGGATCAAACCTCTGCTCGACAGCGTGGATTGGAAATCCCGGCAAGGCCTGGCCGGCGTTTTCGAGTGGAACCTGCGCGGCGAAGGATATCGCCGGCTGTTCGGAAAGCGGAGCGTGGATTCCTACGCCGACGCCCAGCCTTATGTCGAATCGGTACCGGGTTGGATGCTGGAGGGGCAGGAGAAATACCTTTTCGAAAAGGTAAAATCCCTGCCCGACGGCGCCGTCATCCTGGAAATGGGCGCCGACCGCGGGAGGTCAACCAGCGCGATGGCCCTCGCCTGCAAAGGCACCTCGAAACGCATCATCTCCATAGATACCTTCGCGGGGAACGACGGCATCATGGGCAAGACCTACGATTTTTACCATGAGTGGCGCGGAAACCTGGAGCGGTTGAGCGTAGGGGATCGGGCCACCGGAATCCAGGGTTACACTTTTGACGTGCTGCCGACATGGAACACCATGGTGGACTTCGCCTTCATCGACGCCTCCCACGAATATATCGATGTCTTGAACGATCTCAAACTCATCTATCCGTTCGTCAAAAAAGGGGGATGGATCGCCTTCCATGACGTGGAGCCCGGATGGCCGGGTCCTTGGCGCGTTTGGCTGGAATATGGAATTCCCCTGCTCACGAACCATGAGGTGGTCCATACGCTCGCATCGGGGCGGAAAACCGAAGCCTACGAGTTCGGTAAACAACCCGAGGCGATCACGCGCTTCTCCTTCGCGCGCAGCTGGGTCGAGGACCTGCGCAGGAGCGGGGACCCCTCGGCAGTGCCGCTGCTCCAAGCATTTACCGCCAGCCTGGATTTTTCCCGCCCGGGTCCCGAAAGCCGGGGCAAGGCCATCGAGGCGGAAAGGACCATCTCCGGCATGGCTCCCCACCTGAAGCAGACGCTCAATTGCATGATCGGGAAAGACGCCTACTTCGACGGCTACCTGCACTATTGGTATGCGTTGACGCTAGAAGCCGCAGGCCTGCAGGAGGAGGCGCGTCGGCATTTTTCCATCGCGTCCCGGGTGTCTTACGCGGTACCGATGGAACAGCTACGCCGTCCCGAAGGCGAGTCAATGTCGGCGGCGGATCCTATCGCGGAAATATTCCGGAATTGGATGAAGGCATCCGACACGGTTATCCAAATCGGGAGCGGTGACGGATCCCTGCTCAGCCGACTGCCTGGCCGCTTCAAACTGGGCTTGGAACCGGATGACCAATTGCGGAAACATGCCGCGATTTCGGCCGGTATCGATTCGTTCAATTCGGCATCGGAACTGCCGGAAGAATTCGCCGATATCGCCATCGGCCATGCGGCGCTCGGATTAGTCCAAGAGCCATTGGCATTGCTCAAATCCTTACGCGGAAAACTAAAGCCTGGTGGAAAAGCGGTTTTCACGACCCGGTCTCCCGATGCCGAGGCGCCGGGCGTAGCCGGCAAGGACCTTTACGCATGGACCTCCGCCGCCTTTGCGAACTTTTTCGCCGCGGCCGGTTTTGCAGTTAAAAAGGTGGGTCTGGAGGAAATTCCCGGCGCCGGAAAATTCATATTTCTGGTCGCGGATGCCACCCCATCGGCAGATTCCTCCTCCAGCAAGGCGGATTGGGCTCCGGTTCGGACTTCCGCTCCCTTGAACGCGCGGGATTCATCCGTGAAGGGGGTAACCAAAACGGACCCGCGGGATATTCCCGTGGCATTGGTCGCGTATCGGCGTCCGGAGCACACCCGTCAAGTCATAGAATCCCTGGAGCGCCAGGGTGTCCGGAATCTTTATATTTTCTGCGACGCGGCCAAAGGGAACGGCGACGAGGCGGATGTGCGTGCGACGCGAAAGCTGGTCGAAGGAATCTCCTGGATTAAACCTGAATTGCACTTCGTAGAGAATAACCGGGGACTCGCCAGGTCCGTGATGGCGGCGGCCGACCATGTCCTGTCCCGTCACGAAACCGTCGTGCTACTCGAAGACGATTGCGTCCCGCAGCGTCATTTTTTCGGATTCATGGCCAACGCCCTGGATAAATACCGGGACGATGAAAGCGTTTACGGGGTTTCAGGATACACGGTTCCCCTGCAGCCCGATCTTTTGCGGCGCTACCCGCAGGACGTGTATTTCTGCCCTAGGATAAGCAGTTGGGGATGGGCGACCTGGAAAAGGGCGTGGAAGCAGTTGGATAGGGATCTGGTATCCGTTTGCCGGAAGGTCCTGGATGCACGAATAGATCTCGATCAGGGCGGCGACGACATCAAGTTTTCCATTGAAGGGATGCTGCAAGGGCATGTCAAGGACGTTTGGACCCTTCCCTGGGTCCTGAGCGTCTACCTTAACCGTGGCTGTTTCGTCTATCCCACGGTGTCCCATATCGACAATATCGGGATGGATGGATCCGGAGTCCATTGCGGCAAGACAGACCGGTATGTCACGGCCTTGGCCGAGGCTCCTGCGCACCGCTTTCCCGAACGGGTTTTCTACGATCCCGAGGTGATGGCCCGCTTCTGCAGCTTCTACGATCTCGCCTTGCAGCGGACCTGATTCAATGGGTCAATCCACCGCAACCGGCGCAGCTTCCGATCCCATCGTCTGCTATTGCTTCAATCGTACCAGCAAGCAATTGAGAGACGCGCATGCTCGGTTGGGAAGCCTTCCCGAAGTCCAGAAGGAAACCCGGGCCGGAACCAAGTGCGGTGGTTGCCGGATGATCCTGGAGTCCATGTTCGATGAGAATCCCGATGAAATCCTCAGCCTCGGTCAAGGTGGCCGCAACGTTTGCGTCCGTCCCGGTTCGACCCTGATGAAGGGTTTCGTCGCCGCGGATCACCGGCTGGATACGGTGGTCTATTCCTCCAACGGAGTGCCCCCCCAGTTCGATGGGCAGGATATGTCCCTGCCCTTGGAGTACATGCTGCTGGACAGTTCGGGAAACCCCGTGCTCCATCGCACCGCCCGGCTCGAATCCAACGAAACCTTTTGCTTCGACACGCGGAAGGAGAATCTGCCAAGGCCGCTATACGGTATGTTCCTGCTCAGGTTGGGGCGCGCAAATTACGGCGCGGGGCGCTTCAATACCGTCTGGACCAACGGCGTTTCCGCCTGCACGACCCATGAAATAAACGATTCGGGAAGGCCATGCTCGGTGCTTCCGGTTCCCGTGGATGACGCTTTCCTGCGGGGGCCCAACTCCATCTTTCTCGCTATGCAGAACCCCCACGATTGGCCGATCCGTTTGCGGTTGGAAGCCGTTGACGCGAACGGGGCGGTCCTGGCCTGCCTGCATCGGGAGTTGCCTCCCCGTAACAGCCAATGGCTGAACGTCCTCAAGGAGGTATTCCGCCCCCTGTTGGCGGAGCATGCCGGAGCGAGGCTCACGTTGCGCATCCAGAGCGAACCCCGGCGCATGGACATGGCCGCAACCCTGTATTTTTTCCTGCATAACCTGGAAACGGACATCTGGAGCGCCAACCACCTATGAAAGACCCTACGGATGGTTCCTCAGTATTGATGCAAGCGGGATATCTTCCCGATACCTCGGAATACACCACTACGATACGGCATTTTCCCGGAACTAACGCCCATCTTCCCTGGGGCACCCATGGCCGTTTCAGCTTCGAAGTGGAGGTCTTCGAGAACGGCGTGAAGATAGGGTCGGATCGGACTCCGGAATGCGATGAATCCGGAAGCCTGGAAATGGATATCGGGGCCTTGGCGGAGCGATGCGGACGGCCGGTCAACGGCATGTATGTGGTAAAATACCGCCATGCCAAGGAGATTCCCGTGGAGGTCTATGCTTTCCACGTACACAAGGCCTCCGGCACCTACGTTTCCTGCAACATCATCCCCTTCATCGGTGATCAGCTATATCCGACGGTGCACACCGATCAAATGGAGAATACCCTCTTCTGGCCAGGGCTGATTCCGGAGACCGACAGCGAGTCGCATTTGGTGGTCGTGAACCCCTACGACGAGAATATGGGGTTCCAAGTCCACGCCATGGGCGCGGCAGGAGTCCTGGCACGAACGGCTGTGCTTCATATCAAGCCTTTCCGGGCCGCGACCTTCCCTTTACCAGAACTGTTTTTCGAGTGCGAAGCTGAGATTAGGGCCGCGAAAGGGAAGGTTTCCTTCTGCGTTTCCTCACAGTATAAGTTGATCGCCTACATGATGTTCAAAAGCCGCGGCCAGGTGATGTCCATGATGGATCACCTGCATAATTTCTGCCTGGCCTGACGCCGGCTATTTGAAACGGACCAGCGAGGTCCAGCGATAGCTGGAGGCATCTTGCCAATAGGGTTCCAGGCCCGCATGCCGCGCCGGATCGTAAGCGCCGAAAACGGAGGGCGTAGTGATATAGGACGTCTCCATCGTTACCGCCTCTCGATAATCGAAGACCGGGGGAAACTTATGGTAGGAAGAGATCGCCTCCAACAAATACTCGCGTTCCGTTGGGAAGCGTAAAGCGCCGGTTTCCGATTTTTGGTTGAGGATCGCGGCGAGGGAAATATGCCGGTTGCCGGAATATTCCGGGTAGTTATCATCCAGGATGACGGTCTTGATCCCCATTTCCCGGCATAGCTTAAGTCTGGCGAAAACGTCCTGGTGATCATCGAAAAACACCAGGGTATCGACGAGGTAGTCTTTGATGTGGGACCAATCCAGGGTGGTGAAATCGTTAGTCGTGTACTCCGCCCTTTTGGTGCGGTACTGGATTCCCTCGCTGGCGGGATCGATCGCGAATATGACGGCTTCGGGAAGCGCATTCTCGATAAGCCAGGTGGATTGCCCTTTCCAAACGCCGCTTTCGACCACCAGTTTCGGATCCACTTTTTTCAGAATATGCCACAGGGTGAACAGTCCGCTGGACTTCATTCCTCCTTCATTTTGCCGTATAGGCCTGGTTTCGTAGAATGGCAGGAATCCTTTCAGTTGCGCGGCGATTTCCTGGAGGTCCCAGATCGGGGTCCCGATCTGCTCGATTGGCGCCGGCGGCGTCGGCGTAACCGCCGGATTCCTGTCTTGGTAGGGGGCTGCTGCCGAAGCGGGCTTAGAAGTCTGGGGAATGGAAATGCGCATGGGGAATCCTTCCGGTTGGCCTGTACATTCTACCCCATCCGGAAACCGGTAGTAAAGCCTATCCGGAGTCCGGAT
>JBDSIO010000302.1:0-3898 GCA_039917895.1 Fibrobacteria bacterium
CGCATGCCGCTTTCGTCCCTTTGGCGTACGCCCTTGTCCTCCATCAACCCCAGGATGGCCCCAGCCACGCGCGCGTGCATGGAGCGATAGGACAGCCCCGCGACCTTACGGTTGCTCTGGCGCAACCGGCGATTCATCTCGATGAGCAGTGCGAAGGCCATCTGCGGGCAGTCGCGCAGGTGCCTGCGGAAGTCCTCGCGGCGCAGCAGCATCACGCGGGTGTGGCTTACCGCGCGGGCGGTGGCGGCGCGCGGATTCTCGTCCAGCAATGACATCTCCCCGAAGAACTCGCCGGGCTGCAGGGTGGCCAGCACGGTCTCCTTGCCATCCTGGGTTTCCAGGATCACGGCCACCTCGCCTTCGGCAACTACGAAGAAATAGCCGCCCGCTGGATCGTCAGCGTGGACGATCGCCGAACCCGGCGCGTAATGCCTTTCCACCAGCGTATCCGAAATGCGGCGGACATCCGCATCTGTCAGGGCCGAGAACAGGTCCACGAGCTTGAGAGCCTGGTACCTGCGATCGGAGGAGTCCGCGCTCATGGTGCGCGGCGCCCGCGCAAGGTTCTGGGTGGGTCGCGATGCGAGGGATCGGCCGACTTCGCCATCTGCGTGTGCGGTTGCGGACGCAAAGGGGTACGGCGGAACGGGGCGGGTGACGGAATGGGTGGGAGTCGGAATCGATGCGTGCATGGTAGCCTCCTTGTTGTTGAGAAGGAAAGTACCCTGATGTCCCTGGGCGGAATGAGACCGCGATCACTACCGAATCACGTTTTCACGTGACGGGGATCACCGCCTGAGCCGGATATCCTATCCGGAAGACTGGCGAACGCCTGATGGCGTGCTGGGACGCGGACGGGGCAGATAGGATTCGGGGGGAAGTTGGTGGTCGTTGTAGGATTTGAACCTACGACCCCATCGATGTGAACGATGTACTCTAACCAGCTGAGCTAAACGACCAAGGGTCGTAAATATACTCTACCGCCTTCCATCTCTCAATGGGCGCGCAGGTCGTGGAAATCCCCGCTTTTCAGGGTGGCCGGAGGGAATAGCCGAGAGAATCCCCCTGGCGGCCGCCAACGGTAATTCGATTTATTGGCGGTAGCCCACCTGGCGCGGAGCATATAGGGCCTTGGCCGATTCGACCAGGTCAAGGAACTCGGCGCGATGGCCGGCGAGGTCGCGGCCCCGGGCCCCGCGGGCCATGGCGGCCACCTTTTCCAGGTCCAGGTTGCCCGAGTACCGCGAACCGCGCAGGAGCAGTCCGAAGCCGGCGGCGGCGGCGGAGAAGCGGAAGTTCTCCGAGGCATCCTGCCAGGCGACGTCGCGATTGCGCAGGGTGCGGCTCAGCAGCTTGCTGGCGGCGCCGGCGGGCTGCTTGTAGCGGAACTTTACGGTCAGCAATTCACCATTTGAAGATCCGTTGGAGGATGCTTCGCTGATGCCGAGCTTCCAGTTCCACCGCGCCCCGCCGCCGTTCTGGTACTTCAGGGGGTCGACTTTGGGACGCGCCGGGGCGGAGGGTACGATTTCGTATAGGGCGGTAACGTTGGTTCCGGCGCCCAGTTCGCCCGCGTCCTTGCGGTCGTCGTTGAAGTCCTCGGCGGCCAGCAGGCGGTTCTCGTAGCCGAGCAGGCGGTAGGACTTGACCTGGGCGGGGTTGAACTCGATCTGGAGTTTCACGTCCTTGGCGATGGCGTAGAGCGTGCCGGTCATCTTCTCCACCAACACCTTGCGGCCCTCGTTGATGTTGTCGATGTAGAAGTAATTGCCGTTGCCCTTGTCGGCGATCTGTTCCATTTTAGAATCCTTCAGGTTGCCGGTGCCGAATCCGAGCACGGACAGGAACACGCCGGTCTTGCGCTTTTCTTCGATCAGGCGGACCAGCTCGTCGTCCGAAGAGACACCCACGTTGAAGTCGCCATCGGTGGCGAGGATGACTCGGTTGCTGCCGCCCTTGATGAAACTCTGCTTCGCGGCTTGGTAGGCCAGCATCAGGCCCGCGCCGCCGGCGGTCGATCCGCCCGCTTCCAGACGGCCCAGGGCTTCACGGATGGCTTCCTTGTCCGAACCGGAGGTCGGGGACAGCACCATGCCGGCGGCTCCGGCGTATACCACGATGGAGATGCGGTCCTGGGGGCGCAGTTGATCGATGAGCATGCTGAAAGAGTTCTTCAGCAGCGGAAGCTTGTCGGGCGATTCCATCGAACCCGATACGTCGATGAGGAACACCAGGTTGTTCGGGGGCAGGTTCTCAGAATCCATGCGGCGGCCCTGCAGGCCGATATGCACCAGCTTGGTATCGGGATTCCAAGGCGTGGCCGCGACCTCGGTGGTGATCGAGAACGGATCGGACCCGGTAGGCTGGGGATAATCGTAATCGAAGTAGTTGATGAACTCCTCCAAGCGCACGGCATCGGCGGGCGGAAGCCGGCCTTCCTGGATGAAACGGCGGGTATTGGAGTACGAAGCGCCGTCCACGTCGATGGAAAAGGTGCTCAGGGGTGTGGCGCGCGAATCGAGGAACGCGTTCTCATAAACGGCGGCATACTCTTCCGTGTTCACCGGGTTTGGCTGCACGTTCGGGGGCGGCGGGCAGCGATAGCAATCGATACGGGCGTCGCCTTCTTCCTCGGCGTAACCGCGGTAGACCTCCTGTTTATCGGGACGGTTCGTTTTCTTATCGCGGGAGGCAACGGAAGCGGCCTTCCCGGCAGCGCCGTGGGCCGAACCGGCTAGCCTTTCGATGGCGGTGGGCGAAGGTGAGATTCCTTCGGGCTCGCTTGATTCGGCGGTCGCGGCGGCGAGCGGTTGATTAACCGGCGCCGGCCGCTTGGCTGCAGCCGGCTTGGGAAGTGATATCGCTTGTTCGGGATAAAGGCGATCCATCAGGGCATCTTTACCTTCCTTGCGTTTTGAGAGCTGCGCCTTTGGCCGTTCATATACGGTCAAAGGCGCGGCTTCTTCGGTATAGGCGGAATCGTCATCCCTTGCTGGGGAGACTTCTGCCTTCTTTATGGAGCATGCGGTTATGAGGAGTGCGGCGGAGCAATAGGCGGCGGCGAAGCGGAGGGGGCTGGACATATCGGTTTCTCCTGGGTTTGGTTATGGAGGTTCGGACCGGCCGGGTTTTCCGGCTGCGTTCGTCCTTAAGACCGGAGGTTTCCGGAAAAGTTCCCGGAATTCCACAGGAATGGGAAAAAAGTTTTGGGTTGGGGATTTTGGGTTGGGGGACGGGAAAAGAAAGCCGGGCTCGGGCTATTTCGGGGCGGGAACGATGCGCAGGAGGATCCGGACCGGGGATTGCCCCGCTGGCAGGATTCCATCGCGTTCGGCCTTACCGTAACGTTCAAGATACGGAGCGAGATCCTTGATCATGGACGCCGGTAGCCGCAGCACGTAGCTGTCGCCTGCAGGTCCGCCACTTTTCGCGCGTTCCGGCCCGGATTCGAGTTCCGCCCCCATGGCCTTCAGCCCCGCTAACACCTCGGCGCTTTGCTTTCCGAAAGCCAGCCGTAGGGAAAAACCGGGAAGCTCCTTGGGCGCCGAAATCTTTGCTTTCGGCTCGGACCGGGCGGCCTCATCCATGTCCGCCGCGGCGGCCGGAGGAACGTCACTGGAGGCTGAGATAGCCGCTTCGTCTTTCATGGGAATGGATTCCAACTCCTCGTAGACACCTTCGGCGTCCCTTCTGCTGACGGCTTTCCGCTTGGAGTCCTCCGCGGTTTTCTTGACAGCATGCGCTCTGGAAGGCCCGGGCGCGGAAGCCGCGGGAGCGGCGGGTTTGGCCGGATGGACGGGCGAAATCCGTCCCACCGAAGCGCCGGAACCTGCGGCATTTCCGGAAACCGCGTCGGGCACGGCGGCCAATTGCCTGGAGTGTCCTTTTCGCTTTGGCA
>JBDSIO010000303.1:0-24233 GCA_039917895.1 Fibrobacteria bacterium
TCTGGAATTCCTCTTTGGGAACCTCGACCTGGATCTCCGGGCCGGCTACGGTGGCCAGGCTCACGCGCACGGACAGGCCGATGGTGCGGACGTGCGTGATGCGGCCTTCGATGGCGTTCGGATTCTCGCGGGCGCGGTGCAGGCTCAGCTCATGGGGCCGCACGTATACGGAGGTGGCGCCGGATTCGGCGGGGGCGCTGCCGGGATGGACAAGGTCCAGGTTGGCCACGCCGGAACCGTGGTCCAGGCGGCTGTGGAAGATGTTCACGTTGCCCAGGAAGTGCATGACAAAGCCGTTGGCGGGATGGTGGAAGATCTCTTCGGGCGAACCTATCTGTTCCACCCGGCCCTTGTTCATAATCACCACGCGGTCGGCCACTTCGAAGGCTTCGTCCTGATCGTGGGTCACGAAAACGCTGGTCATCTTCAGCTCATCGTGGAGATTTCGCAGCCACCGGCGCAGATCCTGGCGCACCTGCGCGTCCAACGCGCCGAAGGGCTCATCCAATAACATGACGTGAGGGCGGGCCGCCAAGGCGCGTGCCAGCGCCACGCGTTGCTTCTGCCCGCCGGAAAGCTGGGATGGAAAGCGGTTGCCGATTCCGTTCAATTGGATCAGATTGAGCAGTTCGTCCACGCGACGCCGGACTTCCTCCTTGGGGCGTTTCTGGATCTTAAGGGAGAAGCCGATATTTTCCCGTACGGTCATGTGTTTGAACAAAGCGTAGTGTTGGAACACGAAACCCACGCCTCGGTCGCGCACGGCCAGACGGGTCGAGTCCGTCTCGCCGAAAAGCACTTCGCCGTTGTCCGGGGTTTCCAGGCCGGCGATGATGCGCAGCAGGGTGGTTTTGCCGCATCCGGATGGACCAAGGAGGGCCACCAATTCGCCGTCGGGGACATCGATGGAGACGTCGTTCAAGGCCTGGGTTCCCTCGAAATGTTTTCTCACGTTTCGAATGGATATCTGCATGGGAATTCCGTTATCCTATTAAACCTACGGGAATGATAGGTAGGACTTGAAAGAGTGTCAAGAGATGAGGTCTTAAACTAGTCCACTCCTCCGCTTCAACCACTCCACCACCGACTCCTCCAGCGCCTTTTTTTCATAGTCCAAGGTTATCACATGATTCCCGCGGTTATACGCCACCAAAGTCTTGTCCTGGGAACCGAGCTTTTCAATCAGCATCTGGGTGCCGGCGAAATCGCTGGTGGTGTCGTGGATGCTATGGAGGATAAGGGTTGGACACGAGACCTCGCGGACCTTAGGGGCGAAGCGGCGGGCGGCGACTACGACGCTGACCATGGCATGGGCGGGCATGGCATGGTAGGCGATATGCCCTTCCAGACCCAATGGATCCTGGATGGGCCCGCCCGGACTCTTGGAAATATCGCCCCACAAGGGCACGCGGCCTATCAGCCAGCGGTTGGGGATGCCGGCGGTCATTCCCGCGGGAGAGAGGAAGGGGGCGACGAGCATCAGGTTGGCCACCGGCCGCTTCGTTGCCAGCATCAGACCGAGGAGGCCGCCCATCGAGAGGCCGCAAACCGAGACACGTTCATGGGATGCGGACAGGGCGTCGAAGGCGCGTTCCGCTTCGGCGAGATAATCCGGAAAGCGGGTGGCGGCGAGATCCTGTATGCGGGTGCCGTGGCCTTTTAGCAACGGAGCGCGGCAATGGAACCCGGCGTCGGCCAGCCGTTGGGCCAGGAAGCGGAGTTCGCGCGGGGTGGAGTGCCAGCCGTGGAGGAAAAGGACGGCGTGGGAGCCCGAGCCCAATGAAAAGGGTTCGGCCCCCAGTATCACACCGGTTACGGGATCCCTGGCAAAAGGCTTTTCCGATTGGACTCCCGGCATGGCGGGTCAGCCCTGCTTGGCCTTTTTCTTGGAACGTCCCGCAGCGGCGGTTGCGCTTGTCCTTGATTTGGCGCGCGCCGCGGCCTTTTTGATATCGCTCTTGTCGTTGAGGCTTTTGGTGATGTAAGCGAACGCTTCGTCCACCGTCTTCACGACCTTGAACAGATCCAGGTCGGCGGGACTGATCATGCCCGTTTCCACCAGGGCGTCGAGATTGAGCACCTTGCTCCAGAACGCTTCGCCGTAAAGGACCACGACCATCTTCTTGGTAATGCGTTCGGTCTGGACCAGGGTCAGGACTTCCATCATCTCGTCAAGGGTTCCGAATCCGCCGGGGAACATGATGATGGCCTTCGCCGTATACACGAACCAGAATTTGCGCACGAAGAAATAATGGAACTCGAAGTTCAGGTGCGAGGAGATGTAGGGATTGGCGTGTTGCTCGAAGGGCAGATGGATGTTGAGGCCGATGGACGGGGCCTTGGCCAGGTAGGCGCCCTTGTTGGCCGCCTCCATGATGCCGGGCCCGCCTCCGGAGCAGATGGCGTACTGGTTCTTCTGGGTCTTGTTCCATTCGGACAGGCGCCGTGACAGTTCCACGGCCTCCTCGTAGTACCGGGACATGTCCAGGTTGTGTTCGGCCTTGCTGAGTTCCTGGGGCTTCGCCTTGGGATTCTTTTTCAGCATCCTCAGATTGGCCAGGGCCGCTTTGCGGGGCAGGATGCGCGCTGAACCGAAGAAGACGATGGTGTCGTCGATGCCGAACTGGCGGAAGCGGTGTTCGGGCTCGAGGAATTCCGCCAGGATGCGTATGGCCCGCCCGTCCTTGTTATGGAGGAATTCCTTGTTCATGAAAGAAAACGGCATCAGACCCTGTTTACCCATATTTTTTTCCGGCGATTCCTTTTGAATGGAATGTACAAGTTGCTGAACTGGATGCGTTTCCAGTTTCCCATTTTTCACGGATTTTTTCAACCCGGCGCGACCGCTGCCTCCTCCGTCGGCGAAGTCGTCCGCTTTCCGTTGTAGCGGTATCGGAAAATGTGGTATCCTAGATCCGTGACCACGCCCATCCCCGGCCAAATCTGGTTGAAGAGTTCCCAAGTCGTGCGCTGGCGCATGCGCGGCCTGCTAAAGGTCCTGCCTGCGCGTGTGCCCCCGTCCGATTCCGCCGCAGCTTCCGCTTCGCACGCTTCCTTCTCGGCCGCCGCTTTGTCATCAGGCCCCGTGGCCGGGAGACGCATCGCCTATCTCTTCGCCGGCACCTACGGCGACTTCGTCCAGATCCTCATTCCCTTGAAACGGCTGGCGGCGGCATTTCCGGCCGCCGAACTGCTGCTGTACGGCGGCGATCGGTACGCCAGGGATTTCGCCTCCGAACTGCCGGCCATGCTCCGGATCGCTCCTGCGCTGGAGCCGATGCAATGGTGCAAGGAGCCGGTCGATCTTCTGTTCACGAACTGCGTCGGCGTCTACCGCGTGCGTTTCGATTTCCTGGCCCGGTTCTGCGCGCGGCGCGCCTTCGGATTCCGCCATGCGCATGAAACCCATCGCGGCGGTTTCGCCGCTACTTTGCCCCTCGATTCCGGAGTCCGTAGCTTCGCCGCAGAGAACTTACGGGTGTTGGATCTGGCCGGAGTGGATCCTCTGCCCCCCTCTACCGTCGACCCACAGAACCCGGTCGAAGGGGAGGTTCCGGCCTGGGGAAAAGGCAAGGTACTGTTCCATATCGGCAGCGCCGGACTGAAGCAGGATTTCGGCTTGAAGGCTTACACCCGCTTGGTTCTTAACGTGCTCGGCCACTTGGAGCGCCGGCCGGTGGAGGTGGTCATGGGGCCCGGTGACGAAGACGTGGCCGTCGAGATCCGCGCCCGTACGGGGTTCAACCCTCAGATCTACCCGTTGCCCCGTCTTATCCGTATCCTGCAGGCGTTCGAAGGTACGGTGCTCTGCTTCAACAGCTTTCCGGCGCATATCTGCCATTATCTCGGCCGACCTGCCATCGTCATGCATCGGGAGGCGGTGCCTTACGGATATGATTGCGCTCCACTCCACACGCAGGTAATCCTGAAGCGGATTGAGGATTGGGATCTGGCCGGCGTGTGGGAGGCCCTGCAGCAGGACGGGAATCCCGCCAGCCCTTCCTGATCTCCGCCTCGCAGCCCCTGTTTTCAGAGTTCCGCGTTGGCCCACCTTAATCAGGCGGCCCGGCAGTATTTTCCTTTTACGGCCTCCGAAGGGGAAAGTTCTTCCGCATGCCCAAACCGCCAATGGAACCCATGCCCTGAATGACGACCAGAATTTAAGGGCATTTTCTGCCTGAGCCTCTCTAATTTGCCGCCCCGCTCCGCTAATCCCATTCCCACTTTCCCGCAAACATCCCTTTTCCTATCGGCCTTGGGCATCTTGGGGGCCTTCAAAGACATGGCACGTGGGTTGCTTATTCCATCATGTGAAAGGAAAACCTCTCATGTTCCTCAAGGAAGCCCTGTTCGCAAGAACATCCATCCCGGTGGCCGCCAAAAGCCTCGACGCCTGCGTCCTGCGCGGCAAAGCCATCGCGAACAACCTGGCCAATGTCATGACCCCCGGTTATCAGAGGATCGAAGTGGCTTTCGAGGATCGCCTGAAAAAGGCCCTGGATGAAAAGCAATTGGCAGGCGCCACCGATCATTCCGGACATATGTCCTTGGGACGGTTGGAAATCGAGCAGCTCCAGCCGGTCGCATACCGTTCGCAGGATGCCACGCTGCCCGGGGAAATCAACAACGTGGATGTGGATGTGGAAGCGGCCAAGCTCGCGGAGAACCAGATTCTCTACATGTTCGGGATCAAATTCATCCAGGAACGCAAAGCCGACATCGCCTCCGCGATCGCCGGGCACGCCTAGGTTGCGTAAAGCGGAGAAGGCAGGGTAACTCAATGGGCATGATGGATATGTTTTCGGGATTGTCGATCAGCGCGAGCGGCCTTCGGGCCCAACGCATGCGCCAGAACGTCATCGCCAGCAACTTGGCGAACGCCGAGACCACGCGCACCAAAGAGGGTGGACCGTATAAACGCCAATTCGTCGTGCTCCGCGAGAATACCCTGGATCCGGAAAAGCGATTCGTATTCGGCCCCGAGAAAATGAAAGGATTCACCACCCAGCAGGACCACATTCCGATTCCCGATCCCGGCCTGCCCCTGGGCAAGGACCATGTGGGCAGCGGCGTGGAAGTAGCCTCGGTGGAACAGGATCAGTCGCCGGCCAAGCTGGTCTACGACCCCAGCCATCCCGATGCCAATGAGCAAGGCTACGTGGCCATGCCCAATGTGAACGTCGTGCAGGAGATGACCGACATGATTACGGCCACCCGCTCCTATGAAGCGAGCGTGACCGCGATGAATTCGGCCAAGGCCATGCTGATGAAGGCGATGGATATCTGATGGCTATGGAAGGCATAGGCATAGGCCTAGGAACAGGCGGCGGCGGAGGCTCGGCTCTGGAACGGTTCCAGGCGTTACGGGAATCCGCCAGGAAGCAGATCGAAGTCGGGGATGGCCAGGCCAACCTCGCCGAATTGATAAAGCGCAAACAAGCGCAAATGGGAGCGGAAAAGGGCGCATCCGCTGCGGTTCCCGGTAACGCGGCCAAGGCCCTGGCAGGGCGCATCCTGTCGGGCTTTGCGCCGCTTAACGGCGGCGTGGCGAAAGCCCCGACCTCGGGCATCGCCTCAGGCGCCGCTGCGAACGCCAACGGCGCCGCGGCCGCAACGTCCGGCACTGCCGCCTATGGACGATCGGGCGGATTGCAGAAACAGAATTCCAGGCCTACGCTTGGACGACACGTCGATTTCATGGCTTAGTGGACAGCGAGGAGCAATCATGGCTGATGTCAACCCTATTTTCAATTTCGGTCCCCCCAAGGAGATCGAACTCTCGCCGTCGAGCCAGCCCTCGGCCAAGCCCAAAGCGGGCGGCGCCGATTTCAACGCCATGTTCAACGGCTTCCTTAAGGACGTGAACGAAATGCAATTGAAAGCGGATCAATCCATCCAGAAGATGGTCTCCGGCGAAGTCAAGGACGTGCACCAGGTGATGCTGGCCGTCGGCGAAGCCAAGGTGGCATTCAACCTGCTCCTGGAAATCCGCAACAAGACCATGGAAGCGTATCAGGAAGTCATGCGGATGCGAGGGTAGGCTGCTGGGTCAAGAGAGAGTGAAAGTCTAAGAGAGAGTGAAAATTTAAAAGTGAAAAGTGAAAAGTGCAAATTGTGGGAGTCTGTGGAGACGATGCTGACGGAAGGGGCGTCCCGGATGCCCGACGATACGGCCGCTGGGAAGCGCCAGCAGAACGCCCTGCCGCATCTTGTCCGGTCAGTACCGCTCGCCGGGGGGCTCGCTCCCGGCTCACAGCCCACTGGGCTGTTCGCAGCCCAAGGCGCCTATTCTCAACTTTTCACTTTGAACTTTTCACTTTTCACTTTGAACTCTATCCCATACCTCTCCTCATATCGTTCATCGTACCGTTCCCTTAAGACCTTTAATTCTTTTTCGTAGCACCGCAATTCCCCTGAGGTCGTAATGTCCGAATATCTGAAGCAGCTGGTCATCCAACTCCGCGCTATCTGGGACAAGCTGAATGCCACCCAGAAAACCGTCATGATCGCCACTTCGGCGGTGGTTTTGGCCGGCATGATCACGGTGATAGCATGGTCGGCCTCGGGCGGCAGCGGCGGCGGAAGCGATTCCGGCTATACCACCCTGTTCGTGAATGTGGAGCCCGAGGACGCGGCCAAGGTGACCGAGGCGCTGAAGGAAATGAAGGTGCCGTACAAGCTGGAGAATAACGGCCATCAGGTCACCGTTCCCAAGGAACAGCTCTACGAAGCGCGTATGCAGATGGCGCGCCTGGGCCTGCCCCAGACGGGCGGCCAAGGTTACGAGATCTTCGACAAGCTGCATCTGGGCATGACCGATTTCGTCCAGAACCTGAATTACCGCCGCGCCCTGGAAGGCGAGTTGTCCCGAACCATCGAAAGCCTGAAGGAGGTCGACAAGGCGCGCGTGCACGTCACCATCCCCAAACCCTCGCTCTTCACGGAGAAGAAGGAGGAGGCTACGGCCTCGGTGATCATCAAGATGCGCGCAGGCGAGGAGGCCAGCGATCGCATGGTCCGCGGCATCACCCACCTGGTCGCCAGTTCGGTGGAAGGCCTTAAAGCCCGCCAGGTCTCGGTGCTTGACATCCACGGAAACATGCTGACCAAAGGATACGCGGACAACCAGCTGGCGGAGCAGACCGACCACAACCAAACCCTGCAAAACAGCGTCGAGCACGAGTTGGAACAGAAAATCGACGACATTTTCCAGGGCCTGCTGGGCCCGAACAAGACCCGCGTGAAGGTTTCGGCCGAGCTCGATTTCGACCAGGTGCAGAAGACGGTGGAATCGTACGACCCCAACACCAAGGTGATCCGGTCGCAGCAGCGCGACGAGAATTCCCTCAAAGGCACGCCTCAGGCCGGTTCCACGGAGCAGAAGGAAGGATCGATCACCAACTACGAGTTCGACAAGACCATGGCCAATATCATCAGCACCCCGGGCGCCCGCAAACGCATCACGGTTTCGGTGGCCGTGGATGGAACCTACAAACCGCCGGTCGGCAAGGACGGTGTCCGCGAATACGTACCGCGCAGCCAGCAGGATCTGGACAAGTTCACGGCCCTGGTCAAGAACGCCGTGGGCTTCAAGCCGGGCACCAAGGATGAGGTGTTCGTGACCAACGTGCAATTCGACAACCAGTTCCTGCTGGAAGAGCAGGAGGAGATGAAGAAGCTCGAGAAGAAGGAGTGGGTGGAAGTCGCCAAGAAGTACGGCGTGATCGTGCTCATTCTGCTGTTCGGCCTCTGGTTCTTCCGGGGACTGGTGCAGAATCTGGCTTCGGCCATGAACCCGCCCATACCCAAGTACATGGGCCTGACCTTGGAGCCCGAGGACGAGAAACTTCCCCAAAATGTCCAAAAACAGAAGGACATCCTCGAACGCGTGGAGTTCATGACGCGCACGGAACCCATCAATATCGCCAACCTCATCAAAACGTGGCTCCACGAGGAGAAAATACGGGAGAATAATGGCGGGGGCGGCAAGAAGAAGCAGCCCGCAGGCAAGGACAAGGACTAATAGAGATGCCCGAAGCAAAGACGGATACCGAAGGCAAACCCGGCGAAGCGAGGGCGGTCCCGACCCTCTCCGTCATCCCCGGTCCGACCAAGGCCGCTGTGATGATGGTAACGCTCGGACCCGAAGCCTGCGCCCAGATTTTCAAAAGCCTGGACGACGAGGACGTGGAAATCCTCACCGCCGAAATCGCCCGCCTGGAGGGGATCACCCCGGAGACCCGGGAACGCGTCCTCGAGGAATTCCATCAGATGGCCGTCGCGCAGAAATACATCCTGCAGGGCGGCGTAGAATACGCCAAGCAGGCGCTGGAGGCGGCCATGGGGCCCCGCCGCGCCAAGGAAATCCTGGAAAAGGTGCAGAGCACCATCCGCACCACCGGGTTCAGCCTGTTGCAGGACGTGGATCCCTCCCAGCTCGTGAACTTCATCCAGAAGGAGCATCCCCAGACCATCGCCCTGCTGCTGGCCCATATGGACGCGTCCATGTCGGCGCCCATTCTGTCGGCGCTGCCGCAGGAATTGCAGGTGGACGTGACCACGCGCCTGGCCACCATGCAGAGCGTTTCACCCGACGTGCTGGAACAGGTCGAAGAAGTCCTGGCCCAGCAGATGAAGAGCCTGTTCGGCGGCAACGTCTCCGAAGTGGGCGGCGTGAAGTTCGTAGCCGAGATGCTGAATCAGGTGGACCGGGGCGCGGAAAAGAACATCCTGGGCAATCTGGAGCGGGAGAATCCCGAACTGGCCACGGAAATCAAGAACCTCATGTTCGTGTTCGAGGACATCATGCTGCTGGACGACAAGGGCATCCAGCGCATGCTCAAGGAAGTGGACACCAAGGAACTGGCCCTGGCCCTCAAGGGCGCCAGCGATACCGTGGGCGACAAGTTCTTCAAGAACATGTCGAGCCGCGCCTCGGAGATGATGAAGGAAGACATGGCCTTCATGGGCCCGGTCCGCGTCAAGGACGTGGAAGGCGCGCAACAGCGCATCGTGGACATCGTTCGGCGCCTCGAGGACGACGGGGAAATCATCATTTCGGGAAGAGGCGGGGATGATGAGATTGTTGTGTAGTTGGGACGCTGTGAAGAGAGATTTCAAAGTGAAAAGTGAAAAGTGAAAATTTGAAGAAAAGCAGGAACCAGGGGAAGGGCTTCAGTGCGTCTCCCCATTTTGCACTTTTCACTTTTCACTTTTCAATTTTCACTCTATCTCGTACGACCCCGGAGACCTAGTGGAACAAAGATTCGGCATCGACGCTCTCGGCGGCAAAGGCAAAGCTAAGCAAGCCCCTGCCGACGGTCCCGCGCGCGTGATGAAGCAAGGCGATTGGGGCGCGGTTCCGGATCAGGGCATGAAGGGATTCCCTCTCACTTCCTTCAACATGCCCGGCCGCGCCATGCCCAAGCCGGACGAAAACCAGGTGAAACTGGCCGCCATGGCCCGTGAAGCCTCGAAGGCGGCGGAAACGCATAGGAAAGCGCTGGAGAAGGCCGCTAAGGATGCCGAAGCGGCCGCCAAGGCCGCCATGGCCCGGGGCAGGGAAGAGGGGCTGCGCGAAGGCGAGTCCCGCGCTTGGAAGAAATACGAACAGGAGCTGCAGGCGCTGAGGAACAATGCCTCCGTGGCTTTGGACGTGCTGCAACAGGAAAAGGCTTCGCTGTTCCTGGAATTCGAAGGCCAGGTTCTGGAACTGTTCTCGGCCAGCATCCATCGCGTCTTCGACGACATCGCCGCGGAACATGCCGAAGCCGTCCTGCCCCTGCTCAAGAAGGCGGTCGCCGCTTTGGGGCAAGTGACCACCGTGACGCTCAAGATCAATCCCTCGGATTTCGCCACCGCCAAGGACAACCAGGATTTCTGGCTCCCCGTGGACGCGGCCCTCAAGGACATCCGCATCATCTCCGACGAGCGCATTCCCAGGGGCGGCTGTTTCGTGGAAGCGGATTCCACCTCCGTCGGCTTGCAGGCTTCGGAAATCGCGGACCGCATCGACGAAGAGTTGAAACGCATTTTCACCGCGAAAGCCCAGGCCCTTAAAGGGCCAGAGGGACCGGAGGCATTGCCGCGGTCCCCGACCGCCTCAGATGCCGATTCCGAAACCGGTTCCGAAATCGGATCCAAGACCGGTTCCGAAGGCCCGGCTATCGATTCCGCCGGGGATGGATCGGCTGAAATACCGGGCCCCGGAGAGCCGTCGCTTTGATGCGGGAGCAGACCTTTTCCCAATATGCCCGGGCCCTGGACGGCATGTGCCTGGCGCCCATCCGCGCCAAAATCGTCCAGGTCATCGGCCTGGTGATGGAAAGCTCCGGCCTTTCGGCCAGCATGGGCGAAATCTGCGCCGTGTTCGACGGCGTCCGGCAGATCGGCCAGGCCGAAGTCGTCGGCTTCCGCCGCAAGAGCACCTTGTTGATGTCCCTGGGCCAGCTGGAAGGCCTTCGCCCCGGCATGGAAGTGATGGCCACTGGGCAGGTGTTTTCCGTCAAGGTCGGCCCCCAATTGCTGGGCCGCGTCCTCAACGGCCTGGGCGAACCCATCGACGGCAAAGGCCCGATGCTGCTGGCCGAGACCGGCCGCGTGAACAACGATCCGCCCAATCCCCTGGAGCGCCGCCGCATCTCCGAGCCCATGATCACGGGCATCCGCGCCATCGACGGTTTCAAGACCATCGGCAAGGGGCAGCGCGTGGGGCTGTTCGCCGGATCCGGCGTTGGCAAGTCGGTGCTGCTCGGCATGATCGCCCGCAATTGCAAATCCCAGGTCAATGTCATAGCCCTCATCGGCGAACGCGGCCGCGAGGTCAAGGAATTCCTGGAAAAGGATCTCGGCGAAGAGGGCCTGGCCCGATCCGTGGTGGTGGTCGCCACTTCCGATCAGCCCGCGCTCATCCGCCTCAAAGCCGCCATGGTCGCCACCGCCGTGGCCGAGTATTTCCGCGATCAGGGCGCGGACGTGATGCTGATGATGGATTCCTCCACACGCCTGGCCATGGCCCAACGCGAAATCGGCCTCGCTGTGGGCGAGCCCCCGTCCACCCGCGGCTACACGCCTTCGGTGTTCGCCATGTTGCCCCGGCTCATGGAGCGAGCGGGCATGGGCAGGATCGGATCCATCACCGCCCTCTACACGGTGCTGGTGGAAGGCGACGACATGGACGAACCCGTCGCGGACGCCGTACGTTCCGTGCTCGACGGCCACATCGTGCTTTCGCGCGCCCTGGCCCATCGAAACCATTTCCCCGCCATCGACGTGCTCAAGAGCGTGAGCCGCTGCATGACCGACGTGACCGCCAAGGAACATCGCGGCGCCATCGGCAAACTCCTCAATTACATGGCCGTCTATGCCGACGCCGAGGACATGGTGAACCTGGGGGCCTACGTGCGCGGCTCCAATCCGCAATTGGACATGGCCATCGGGCTCCATCCCGAGGTCGACAAGTTCCTGATCCAGGCCGTGGACGATAAGAGCGAATTCAAAGTGACCGTGGACAAGATGGGCGCGCTGGCCGGGATGGTCAAATGAAGGCGCGCCTATGAAAGCGTTCAAGTTCAACCTGGAACAGGTTCTGCGCATGAAGGCCTGGCGCGAGGAAGAGGCCAAGAAGGCGCTCGCCGTCGAGGTCTCCGCGCTGGAGGAGTTGCGGGCCAGGCTTTCCGGATTGCAAGACGAGTTGCGGACCTTACTGGAAGCGGGTCCCCAGGACGCCGGTCCGGAAGTCGATTTCCGCGGACGCCTGGGCATATTGCAATACGCCCGCCATATGGGCGCGTTGATTTCCGGCCAGGAAGGCACCATCGCCGAACAGGGCAAGCGCCTGAAGGAGAAGTCCGACCTGCTGCTCAAGGCCATGCAGGAGCGCAAGGTGCTGGAAAAACTCAAGGAGCGCCGCAAGGCCGAGCACAAGGCGGAACGTAACCGATTCGAATACGGCAAACTGGATGAGGCTTCGGCGGGCTACCTGCGCCGCCTGGCCTCCCAGGATCACGATCTCAAGGAAGAGATCCGGGAATGAGAACCACCGTTCCTTTCCCGCATCTGCCCATCCGGTGAACCTCCCCGCACAACGTTTCGTCGTGTTGATCTTACCTGCCACCTGGGTCCACAAGGTCTTCAGGGTCTTCAGGATCCTCGGGGTCCTGTCAATCCCCATGCCGCCCACGGCCTTGCTTGTACTGGCATTCGCCTGCGGTTCCGTGCACGCCCTGGAACACAGCGTTACCGATTTCCGCCTGGACAGCTCCTCCGCCTCCGGCGACAAATACCGTCTCGATCCGGCATGGGGAGATTCACTGTTGCTCAATGCCGAATCCTTCCGGTACACGAGCGTCAAGACCTACCTCTTGAGCGACACCCGGTTCGACAACGGCGATGCCGGCGCCTCGCCCATCAGCGCTTCGAATGGGCCCAACAAGTTCAAGGTCTGCTACCTCTCCTGGAGGGGTTTTGCCCATGACAATTCCCCTGGGGCCTACCCCCCGCCCAACAGCCGCGAAGCGCCCCGGGCGAACATCGTGATCCGCAACATCGATCTGAGCGCCGACACGGCCGACATCGATCTGTCCGCCACCACCCTGGCGCCCATGGAAATCATCCCGGATCCCGCCAGGTTCCTTTACAGCAACGGACCACCGGGACCGACCTTTCTGAATTTCGCGGCGGAAGGGGATAATTACGCGGCCTATTGGGGATCGGGAACCCCGTCCGGTCCCGTTCGCCGCACGACCCACAAGCAGGTCATGGCCGGCGCCTACGTCACGCCGGTGACGCCGGTGACTACGGGTGGATTCGGGAAAATCTCCTCCGCCCTCATCCCCGGTTCCGCCGGCACGCGGACCGTGGTCGCCTATGAAACCGATTTCACTACCAACAAATTCCAGGTCCGCTGGGAAGACCTGAATGCCGCGACCTCCGTGGCTTCGGCCGATTACGCCCGACCTGTCTTTCCTGAGGATTTCGCCGTGGCCGGCGACTCCGACGGGAACGTCGTCGCGCTCTGGCGCGAAAGCGCGGATCTGTACGCCGTGGCCTTCGACTCCGCCCACACGGAAATCCAGCCTCCCACCTTGATCCAGGCGGGCATCACGTACCAGGATGGGGCCGAGCACATGTACCGGCCATACGCCGTGGCCAGCCTTAGGCGCAACGCCTTCATGATCGCCTATTCGCAGGTCGCGGGCGCGGTCACGAACATCCAGACCCGCACGGTCGCGCTTCCGGGCTCGGGCGGTTGGTCGGTCGGCGCGCCCGTCGCCGTTACCGCCAATCATATCAACCTGTACCCGGACATCGCCGTTTCGGCAGACCGCGCCGTCATCGGATATTTCCAGCGCCCCATCGGCGGAGTCGACTACCGCTTCCAGGGCGCCATCATGGAGAAATCCGGGAACACGCTGTCCTTTTTTGTAGGACGAACCGATTTGGATTTCGCCAACGAGAATATCAACTTTACGGCCACGAACATCAAATGGAGCCGCTACCACTGCCTCAAGACCGCCAGCGTGAGCATCGACGCCAAAGGCAACGTGGTGGCCGCCTACGACAGCGGGTCGCACGCCAAGGCCGCCCTGGTCCGCAATACCCCCATCTACTACGATACCGCGACCTTCCAAAGCAAAATCCTGAAGGTCGAGAACCCGGCCATTCCCGCGTTCACCTTTAACCCGGCCTCCGATTCCGTCGACTTCAAGCTGGTGCGGTCGGTGACCACGGACAGTTTCCGCACCGTGCTGCGACTCGCCGCCTCGCCCGACAACGCCTTCACCGGCCCGGCTTCGGACTTTACCGCCATTCCCATGGCGTTCAGGGCCGCCAAAGGCTTCTACCGCTACCGCGTGGACATGCTCACCCTCAAGACCGGTAATCCCACCACCACCAACTTGACCACGCCCAAGGTCAAATCCCTGACGGTGGAATACAACGTCAAACCCTGGACTCCCGTCGTCGATTCCATCCGCGTCGGAAGCTCGGCCCAGGCGGCGTACAACTCGCTTACCCCCTACGCGCTGTTGGCGCGCAAGGATTCGCTGGTACTGGTCTGCCGCGGCTTCGACGCCGACGATGCCGGGCTGCAATTCCAGTTGTCCCTCGGGAGCGCCGTTCTCAAATCCGCAGCCGGCGCCCGCACCTCGCCCGGAAATTACACCGCCACCCTGCGCATCCTTCCGCCGGACACCCTTCTCAATCCCCTGGTGCTGACCCTCGCCACCCTCGACACCAACGGTTGGAACAGCCGCACGGTCAGCCTCGGCTTCGGCTTCACCAATATCGTACCTTCCCAGACGGTGAAAATCTTCCGCAACCGGGGCAGCGACTCGTCCTCGGTCTACCTTCCTTACGGTAACGGCGTGGATACCCTGGCCCCGGTGACGGGCGGCGTGCTTTACGTGCAAGAGACGGATTCGCTCACCGTCAAGGCCCGCTACGCGGACGGCAACGACGATACCGTGACGGCGGAATGGCGGCGCAATTCCACCACGCTGGGGGGACGGCGGTTTTCCGTCGCTGATTCCGCGAACTTCCGTTTCTCGCCGGACAACCTCGCCCCTCTTATCGATACCTTGGCCATGTCCGTTCGGGACAAGGATACCATGGTAACTTTGAGGGTACCCGTGAGGGTCAACCGCACCCCGGCGGTCGACTCCGTCTTCCACGCCTCGTATAAGGCGAAGGATTCCGTATGGAACCCGGGTCCCTTCGACCGGATCAAGAACTGGGGCGCGGACACCGGCCTCGTCATTCCATCGGGGCTTTCCACCCTGTTGCAGGCCGGCGTCTCCGACGCCGATGCGGGCGACGTTTTGATGGGCAAATGGCGTATCTGGAAACAGCCCTCGGGCTGCGCCCGCGGTAACATAGGGTGCTATATCCAGACCGATTCCGCGAACGGGCTTTCCATAACGCGCACCTTCGGCACCGAGGAGCGGTTCCTTACTTTCCGCGTCACCGATCCCACGGGCGCCTTCCGCGAACGCCGGGTTTGGCTGGAATACCCGGTCCTCGACACCTCCGGCACGGGATCTTCCGGATACGCCGCCGCCGTGCGCAAGCTCTCCGGCGACATCGCCTTCACCATCGACGCGGCGCGGCGCGACACCACCGTGCATGCCGACATCTCCAGCCAAGGAACTGCCGATCTCCGTATCACTTCCGTGGCCACCAAGAGCAACGACCGAAAATGGGCCGACCTCAAGCTGACCTGGGTCGCGGGCAGCCCCCCCCGGCAGGATTCCGCCCGGTTTTCCGGGGCGACCAATATCAATGCCCTTCCCGGAGGGAAAGTGGTGGTGCTGGCTCCCGGCGCCGTCCTGTCCTTCAACTTCCGCTTCTTCAGCGATTCCCTGCGGGGCGACTCCGTGCTCACTGATACCCTGCTGGTGCAGACCAACGATTTCGCCAACCCGGTACTGAAGATCCCCTTCCGCATCCAGTACCGCGATTTGCCCGTGGCCACCTTGAGCGTGCCCGGCGCCGCGCGCGCCGGCGTTCCCGGCGGCTTTAACAATGCGGGCCTGCCGCGCCTGGTTCCCGCCCGGTCCTCGATCGCCGTCTCCTTCTCCGAACCGGTCCGTATCCTCAAGCCCGAAAGCCTGTTCCGCGTCTACTCCCTGCTCGATTCCATCAAGCGCCCGGCCGGCCTGGGTACGATTCCCGGCACCTATGCCTACAAACGCAAGTCCACCGGACTCGGAAAAATCTCGGCGGCCGCCGCCGTGGATTCCCTGGCCGATACCGTCATCTTCACGCCCAAATACACCAAAGCATCAGACTCCCTGAAGGTGAAGCCCAATGCGGGCTATTTCCTCTACCGGGATGTTCTGCGCATCAAACTCTCCAACAGCATCACCGATCTGGCCGGCAACGCCCTCGACCTGCGCCTCTCCAAGACCGTGCTTGCCCCCGGTTCGCTCGACAGCGCCTTCCAGGTACGGGTGGATACCAGTTATTTCGCCGTGGTAAGCACGCAACCGGCCCAAGGCGATTCCGGCTGGGATCCCGAAATGCCCATCCGCATCCGCTTCAACCGCAAGGTCGCCCTCGGCCCGCCCGCGGGCAACGATACCCTCACCCTTTTCACTCCCGCGGCATTGAAAGCCGTGGACAACCGCGCCATCCGGGTTACCTCGGCATATCGCCCGGGCCGCGGTTACGATTTCCGCATGCTTTCTTTGGCGGATAATGATTCCACCCTGATTATAGGTACCCGTCCCTATCTGCCCGCGCTGGATACGGTCAAGCTGGTGCTGTCAGGCGGCATTCTGGATACTTCCGGACTGTCCCTGGACGGCAATGGCAACCTGCTTCCGGAATGGCTCTACGACCAACGGGACACGGTGGATCAGTTCACCCTAGCCTTCATCACCAAGGACGCGGACTTCTACGTTTTCCCAAACCCGTTCCGGTTTTCCGACTCCCGCCACCGCGATAAAGGCGCCATCACCTTCAAGAACCTGAACTCCCTGCGAGGCTACGGCCGCGCCAGCGACGTCACCTTGCGGGTGCATACCATGACCGGGGATCTGGTGTATAAGACCTCGACTTCTGCCGTGATCCCGGGAGAGCCCGAAAAAAGCTCCCACACCAGCCTCGATTGGAACCTGCGGAACGATCAAGGCGCCACCGTCGGCACGGGGGTCTATATATTCACCTTGATGTCGGGAAAAGACCGGGTGCTGAGGAAGGGGAAGGTGGCGGTGGTTCGATAGAGGAGACCGCAGAGGGAAACCTGGGTGGTAACCTGGGGAATAGTGGATCGGGAAAAATGGGGCCGGGAGCCGGGGGCGAGAAAAGTGCCGGGAATAGGAAAAGAGTTTGGGAGCAGGCAAGCGCAGGATGGGCGGCTCTTGCAAACGGCAGTTGTAGTGGTCAACACCGCTCGCGAGCGCTCGCTCCCGGCTTACAGCGCTTTGGGGCTGTTCGCGGGCTTTCAATGCCGCTTCTACGCAATCTCAACCAAATCGCCATATAGCTTCGATTTCGCACCCCGCCCCCGGCCTCCGGCTCCCGTCCCTTGTCCCACCCCCCAAATAACCACTCATTCCACCCCCAACCTCCATTCATTCGGGATCCTACCTCCGGTTTCCCCTGCATTCCATCCCCCTTTTTCCTAATTTATCCGCCATGATTGTGAACGCCGTACTTGCCAAGATTTTCGGGACCAGCCATGAGCGCGAGGTCAAACGCTTACTTCCCCGCGTGGATGAGGTCAACACCCACAGCGAAGCCATGGCCGCCCTGGACGATGCCGCCCTCACCGCCAAGACGGTGGAGTTCCGGCAACGCCTGGCGGAGGGCAAGACCCTGGACGAACTGCTTCCGGAAGCCTTCGCCGTGTGCCGCGAGGCCGCCGATCGCCGCCTGGGCATGCTGAATATCCTGAATCCCGATCTGGAATTCGATCTGGCCAAGCTCACGCCCGCTTCCCGTGCATTGGCGATGGATGCCCGCGAGCAGCTGGGCATCGGCCGCCCTGAGCCTCTCGAAGGCGAAGAGCCGGCGCCTGTAGCCGAGCACCACACGCTGCAATTTCCGGCCTCCTTCTACCACGAGATCCGCACCCTGAATCCCGAGAGCCGGTTTCCTTTCCGTTATCGTCCGTTCGACGTCCAGTTGCTGGGCGGCATGGTCCTGCACGAAGGCAAGATCGCCGAAATGAAGACCGGCGAAGGCAAGACCGTGGTGGCCACCCTGCCCGTTTACCTGAATGCCTTGGAAGGCAAAGGCGTGCACGTGGTTACGGTCAACGATTACCTGGCCCGCCGCGACGCCCAGACCATGGGCAAGGTGTACCGCTTTCTCGGCCTCACCGTAGGCATCATCGTGCACGGCCTGGACGAGGAACAGCGCAAGGCCAGCTACAATTCCGACATCGCCTACGGCACCAACAACGAGTTCGGTTTCGACTACCTGCGCGACAACATGGCCCACAACCTCGAGGACTGCGTACAGCGCGAGCTGAACTACGCCATCGTGGATGAGGTGGACAGCATCCTGGTGGACGAGGCCCGCACGCCCTTGATCATATCGGGCCCGGCGGAGCAGTCCACGGACAAGTACAAGAAGGCCAACGAGGTGGTGCGTTACCTGGTCAAGGACACGCATTACACCCTGGACGAGAAGGAAAAGCACGTCTCGCTCACCGAAGAAGGCGTCAACGTCTGCGAAGAGAAGCTCGGCATCGACAACCTGTATGGCGACCTCAATGTGGAATGGGTGCATCACGTCTCCCAGGCGCTGCGTTCGCACGTGATCTTCAAGCGCGACGTGGACTACATGGTGCGCAACCGCCAGGTCATCATCGTCGACGAATTCACCGGCCGCCTCATGGAAGGCCGCCGCTATTCGGAAGGCCTCCACCAGGCCATCGAAGCCAAAGAGAACGTGCCCATCCAGCGCGAGAACCAGACGCTGGCCACCATCACCTTCCAGAACCTGTTCCGGCTTTACAAGAAGCTGGGCGGCATGACGGGCACGGCGGACACGGAAGCCTCCGAGTTCTCGCAGATCTACAAGCTGCGCGTGGTGGTCATCCCCACCAACCGCAACATGGTCCGCAAGGATCAGGACGATTTGATCTACAAGACCCGCCGCGAAAAGATCGAGGCCATCACCCAGGACATCAAGGAGCGCCATGAGAAGGGCCAGCCCGTGCTGGTCGGCACTGTGTCCATCGAGAAGTCCGAGGAACTGAGCGGCTACCTGCTCAAGGCCGGCGTGCCCCACGAGGTCTTGAACGCCAAGCACCATCAACGCGAGGCCGGCATCATCGAAGAGGCGGGCCTCAAGGGCCGGGTCACCATCGCCACCAACATGGCCGGACGCGGCACCGACATCCAGTTGGGCGAAGGCGTGACCGAGGCCGGCGGCCTGTACGTGCTCGGCACCGAGCGCCATGAAAGC
The DNA here is from genome assembly GCA_039917895.1 of Fibrobacteria bacterium. Taxonomy (GTDB): domain Bacteria; phylum Fibrobacterota; class Fibrobacteria; order UBA11236; family UBA11236; genus Chersky-265. Next base: position 18,919 of record JBDSIO010000303.1, read on the forward strand.
CGCCGCATCGACAACCAGCTGCGCGGCCGCTCCGGCCGTCAGGGCGATCCGGGCGAATCCCGCTTCTACCTGTCGCTGGAAGACGATCTCATGCGCATTTTCGGTTCCGATCGCATCTCGCGCATCATGGACCGACTGGGCGTGGAAGAGGGCGAAGTCATATCGCACCCGCTCGTGAACCGCGCCATCGCCACCGCGCAAAAGCGCGTTGAAGGGCAGAACTTCGAGATCCGCAAGCACCTGCTCGAGTATGACGACGTGATGAACAAGCAGCGCACGGTGGTGTACGGCCTGCGCCGCCGCATCCTGAAGGGCGAAGAGATCAAGGACGAAATCGAGGTCCGCATCGACGAGGCCGTCGAGCAGATCATCTCCCAGTACTCCGTCGGGGGCAATTATCCCGAGAACTGGGAGCTCGACAAGATGTACGGGGAGCTGAAGCGCGCCTTGGATCTCGACTATACCATCGCCGAAGACGTGCTCCACTACCAGAACGCCGAGACCACCCTGGATCAGGTGTCCGAGCTGGCGGCCAAGAAGTATGCCGCTATCGAATCCGCCATCGGCTCCGAACAGTTGCGGGAAATCGAACGCCAGGTGCTGCTGGGCGTGATCGATCATCTGTGGCGCGAGCACTTGTACGCCATGGATCATCTGCGCGACGCCACCCGCTTCCGCGGATACGCCCAGAAAGATCCGCTCCAGGAATACAAGAAGGAAGGCTTCGCCATGTTCGCGACCACGCTCGAGCGCATCGCCATGGACGTGTCCCAGCGCATTCTCCACATTGATCCGGCTTTCCTGAAGCGCCAGCAGGAAGCCATTCTTCAGGCCCGCGAAATCGAAATGCAGCGTATGCGCCAGATGGAATTCAGCATGCCAGGGGAGCCCGAGGGCGGCGTCTCCGCTCCGGACCCTCGGCCTCAGGGCTCTGCCCCCGCGCCAGGCAGTGCGCAGCAAGCCCGGGAACTGCCCGCGGTCCACGTCCAGAGCGGGGCCCAGCGCCCGCCCCAGCCGGTGGCCCGGCCCATGCCGCAGCGTATGGCTCCCGGTCCGGCCCTGGATGTCAAGAACATCGGACGCAACGATCCCTGCCCCTGCGGGAGCGGCAAGAAGTTCAAGAAGTGCCACGGGACGGACGCATGACCTCATGGTATTGGAACGCCCGTTCCGCCGGGACGGATGCTTGACGCCTTTCCCATGAAAGGGCATGCCAGGTTCTTTTCCCTGGAAGGCGTGGATGGCAGCGGCAAGACTACCCAGCTTGCGATGCTGGCGGATCACTTCCGCAAGGCGGGCCGCGAGGTCATAACCGTGCGCGAGCCCGGAGGGACGCCGGTTTCCGACAAAATCCGCCAGCTAATCCTGTCGCCTGATAACCCCATCGTCCCCGCCGCCGAATTGCTGCTTTTCTCGGCCGCGCGGGCGCAATTGGTCGCCCAGATCATAGGTCCAGCCCTGGAATCGGGCAAAGTCGTGCTGGCTGATCGCTTCGGCTGGTCGACTTTGGCGTATCAAGGCTACGGAAGGGGGATGGAGCATGCGCCGATTGCGGAATTATTCCGCATCGCCTGCGGGAACATCTGGCCCAGCCACAGTTTTCTCCTCGATCTCCCCGTCGCCTCCATGCGCGATCGCTTAGCCGCCGGAGGCAGGCCCGCCGATCGGATGGAAAGGGAAAGCGCTGCGTTCTTCGAACGCGTCAGGCTGGGCTACCTCCGAATCGCGGAGGAAAATGCCGAACGCTTCACGGTAATCGACGGAAGCGGATCGCCGGAAACCGTTCAACAGGCTATTCTGTCTAAATTGGCAGGCTTGCTTTAAACGAGCAAACGAATAACACTCAACAGATGGTTCGGATTCATTGCGCGAAGCGCCACTGCTTTAACCTTGCATGTTGTCTTATTCAAAAAGCGGCTGACATAGGCTCGGCAAATCTTCCGTCTGTCATCGAACCTGCTTTGAGGCGTTTCCGTATGCGCTAAGGGGGCGATTCAAGCGAAATTTGTACATTCGCAATACCTTTTCGAGCGAGTTTGAACGACTAGTCGAATTATTCCGGCGGAGATGATAAAATCGGAGCCAGGGGAGCCCACCCCGCATGCGTTAGGGAAAAAGATGAAGAAGAGCAAAATCTACTACGCCACCGTGGCCATCCTCATCGCGGGATTCGCCTTCATAAGTAATCGGGTCCAGGCGGGAGGGGAGAAGTTCTACTCCGATTTGATCCGTCTCGATAAAGTGGTCACAAAAATCAATGAGAACTACGTCGAGGACGTGTCCTCGGAAGAACTGGTCGATGCCGCCATCGGAGGCATCCGCTCCATCCTCGACCCGCATACGGCTTATTTCACTCCCAAGGACTACGAGGACCTTAAGGTCAACACCGAAGGCGAATTCGGCGGGTTGGGCATCCAGATCGGCATCCGCGACCAGATCCTTACCGTGGTTTCGCCGCTGGCGGGAACGCCCGCCCACCGTATGGGCCTGCAGGCGGGCGACAAGATCATCCGCATCGACACCTCCAGCACCCAGGGTATCAGCATCGACGACGCGGTGGAGAAACTGCGCGGCAAGCCGGGTTCGCCCGTGAAGATCCAGATCCTTCGCGAAGGCATGCTGGAACCGATGGAATTCAACATCGTGCGCGAGGTGATCAAGATCGAAAGCGTGCCGTACGCGGCCATGGTCAACGACTCCACCGGGTATATCAAGATCACCCAGTTCGCCAAGCGCACTTCCGAGGATTTGGAAGCCAAGATCCTGGAGCTCAAGAAAAAGGACATGCAGAACCTGATCATCGACCTGCGCGTCAATCCGGGCGGACTATTGAACCAGGCCATCTCCGTGTCGGAGCTATTCCTCGACAAGGGGCAGATGGTAGTCTATACCAAAGGCAGGGTGAAGTCCCAGAACCAGGATTATCTCAGCCGCCGCAGCCCTATCTGGACCAAGAAGTTGATCGTGCTCGTGAACGAGAATTCCGCCTCGGCCTCGGAAATCGTGGCGGGAGCCATCCAGGATTGGGATCGGGGCATCGTGTTGGGCGAGACCTCGTTCGGCAAGGGGTCGGTACAGACCATCCTCCCCCTGGACGGCCAGCAGAACACGCTCAAACTGACTACCGCCTATTACTACACCCCGGCGGGACGTTGCATCAACAAGCCCGAGAACGCGGTGCGGTTCAAAAAGGCCCAGACCGATTCGGCCCGCAAAGACACCACCTACTTCCATACCAAGGCAGGCCGAAAGGTGCTGGCCGGCGGCGGAATCACTCCGGACGTGATCCTCCAGGGCCGCAAATACACGCGCTTCGCCACCGAATTGCTGCGCAAAACCGTCTTCTTCAACTACGTGATCAAGAAGCGCTATGAGATCGCCAAGAAGACAAAGATCACGCCGGACTTCGCGGTGACCCCGGAAATCCTCGAGGACTTCAGGAAGTTCGTCTACACCGATACCACTTTCACCCGCTTCAAGAGCGCTTCCATCATAGCGCTGGAGAATTTCCGCGACATCGTCAGGAAGGAGCGGGTGGAGCGAGGCGACACCTTGCCCAACAACAAGGACAAGGTCGAAGTGGACGGCGCCACCGGCGCCCTGGAAAGCGTCTTGCGGGCAGAGGCCGACAAGGAGTTCGAAAAGAACCGCGACTACATCACCTACCAATTGAAGGCCGAATTGCTCGGCGCGGCCCTGGGCGAAAACGCCCGCACCGCCTTCGAACTCAAGAATGACAACCAGGTGATCGAAGCCAGCCGCTATCTGGCGGATCAAAAGCTCTTCGCCAAAGCCTTCAAAAAAGGCAAGGATAAGGGCTGAACTCTGGAAAGCCCCCTTTACCGGGAGAAGGTAGGCAACCGAGCGGTTAGGTCACACGGTATGGCGCGTGAAGGTTCCAATCCGGTCAATGCCCACCGGAGCAACCCATGCGCATTCTGACCTTGGGCGGCAAAATGCTCACCGCCGCCTTGAGGTCCCAAGGCCATGAGGTCGCGCACCTGGGGCCGCCCGGGACGGCCGGTCATCCCCAGGATGTAGAAGCCGATTTTTTCGGCCAACCTGCTTCCGTCCCCGCGGCCCTCCGTAAGCTCGCCATCGCTTTCGCGCCCGACTGGATCCTCCAGGTCGACGACTCCACGCCGCTGGTCCATGCCGGCCTCGAATCCCTTCCCTTCCGCACGGCCTGGTACGCGGTGGATTCCCATCTCCATATCGATTGGCACCGCGACTACGCCACGACCTTCGATATGGTGTTCTGCGCACAGCGGAACCGGATGGCGGATCTGGATTTCCACCGGCTCCGGAACGGCGCCCCCGGAGCACTCTGGCTCCCGTTGGCTTGCAATGCGGAACCGGGAGGCCTTCCCTGGAGCGACCGCACGCGGGAAGTAGCCTTCGTGGGCACGCTCGACCCCTTGCGCAATCCCGCTCGCTCCGCCTTGTTCGACCAACTCTCCGCCATGGGCCGGAAGGTGGATGTGATCCAGGGGGAATACCGGCCGGTGTACGGGTCATCCCGCATAGTCATCAACCAGTCCGTCCACCAAGATTTGAACCTCCGCTGTTTCGAGGCCATGGGGCAGGGGGCTTTGCTGATCACGGATCGGATTACGCATTCCCTGGAGCTCCTCGGCGCGGAAGGCAGGGAATTCCTGGCCTATGATGTCGGGGACGCGGACGGATTGGAGTCGAAGATCCGTTGGGCTTTGGAACATCCGGCCGAGGCGGAGGCCATGGCGCGCGCAGGACGCGAGCGGGTCGCGGGAGGTCATATGCTCTCGCACCGGATCGTCCGCCTGGTGGAATCTTTGGCCGCGCATCCATATCCTCAAGAAAACCCCGCCTCAGCCGCTGCAGCTGAGGCTTCCGAGGCCGTTATCGCAAAGGCCGGATGCCGGTTAGCCCACTTGGCCGCGGCCCAGGAGTATCTCTCCAGGCTCGCCTTGCCCGCGTCCTTGACCGCTTTCTTCGCGGAGGCGGCCCGCGCCACCGCACTAGCCGCGCTGAAAGCGGTTCCGTACCAACCCTTCGCCTTGCTTGCGCTGACGCGGCTCGATTTCGGACGCGGCGCCCTCGCCGAAGCCCTGGCCTGGTCGGACCGTAGGGAACGCTTCCACGGGGTCGGGGGCAGGGTCGGAGAGGAAATGGGAGAGGGGTATTTCCGGAGTTACGCTACCCTGCGTTCCGTGTTGCTGGCTCATGCGGGCCGGATGCAGGAAGCCCGCCGCGTGGCGGCGGCCGGCGTGAGGGATTTTCCGGACGATGTCCATCTGCAAGGGCTGGTCAAGGCGCTGGGACCCCAGCTTGGTTGA
>JBDSIO010000304.1:0-5160 GCA_039917895.1 Fibrobacteria bacterium
GGGTTTCCAGGAACTTCGGTTCCACGGCCGTGAAATTCAATCGGCCGGAAGTGCTGGAGGTCAAATTGAATACCTTCGCGCCCGGAGCGCCTTCCAACTGTTCCGAAGCCGGCTGGCCGGCCAGGACGTTGTATTTCAAGGCCAGGAAAAAAGTCTTCCCCGAATCGGTAAGGGCTATGTTGATATGAAAGACTCCGTTGCTGTCCGGTTGGTCGTGAAGGGTATCGATTTTGCCAGGCACAGAGACCCAAGCTTGTAAATCAGCGGAACCCTTAAGGTTGAGCTTGATGATGTCGGCATTGCCCCGGGAGATCCATCGGAACCGGTACCCGTTTGTGCTTTTTCCATAACGGACCTCGTCCGGCGGCGGCAGGGAATCGACGGTCCACTGGTACCCATTCACCGAGGACGCATCGATGGAGCCGTCTTTGATGGATAAGCTGCTGGAGCCGCGCGGTACGGAGAGCAGTTCGACCAGATGCGCGCGGAAATCCGGCTTGGCGGCGGTTGCAAAGTTAATCGTATCGAGATAGCGATTGGCGTTGGTGCCGGTGCCCTTGACCGCTACCCGGTAAGCCCCTGTCGCGGAAGCCCCAATGGCAGGGAAATACCACCTTAGGCTATCGGGACGGTAGGGCGCGATATTGAGAGTGCTTCCAAACGTTACGGTTCCGGAAATCGAAGCCGTGGTATGGAAGGCGATGACGCGATCGAGATCGCGGACCTTCGCCGCAGGATCCAGGAGCCCCAGCGCCTGGAAGTTGGATTGCCCGGCCGAATCGACCTTGGAAAAGAGTACAGTGTCAGCGGACCCCATTGCGGAGCTGATGCGCTCCATGGTGACGTTGATTCCGCGGGGCGTGTTGCCGACGTTGGTCAGAATGAAGCGGCGCGCGGCTGGTACGCGGTTAATAAAGACGGTCTGAGTCTGGTTCGATGTGCCAGGAGGATTTTGCAACGAGGGATTTCCCTCCGCGTTGTTGGCTACTAACAATGGAACGCCATGGAGGGCCTTGACCTGATAGACGATCGAGTCCACCTGAACGGCGCCGAAATGCAAAGCGTTGACTCCCCGATTTCCACTGGGCAGCACTTGTCGGAGGGTCGGGGTCTTGATGAACGCGGAATCCAGTTGCGGATCGGATATGGAATCGAGTTTGATGTGGCGGGGAAACGGACCGGACTGGAAATGCACGGTGAAAAGCCCCTTGGGAAGCGTCCAGGCGAATGACATCCGGCCGGGCAGGACGTTGTACGGTTGCGTGCGCTTGTAGTCCCCGGTCTCGAGACCGGTCAGGTTGAGTCCAGTAGCGGCATCGGCGGCCGATAGGTACCAGTCCCAAGCCGTCGTATCGGATTTTCCGGTTAGAGCGGTCTTATTCAGCCTGATATTGGTGGAGCTGGAAGCCCATATGGAATCCGGCCGGGTGGGTTGGATTTCGAAGCCTTTCCAGCCTTCATTCAATTGACGGTTGATGCGCACGTCACTAACCGTATTGAAACCCTGATGGCTCAGGAACCAGATGTCCGGAGTCCCCGGAACGAAGGCGTCCTGCGCCGGCTTGAACGCGACAAGATTCTGGTTGCAGGTGATCTTCGGCTGCTCGGCTCCCGCTCCTATCGGATCCCCGGTCAATTTCATTTGGGTTCGATTGAACACATTCGAAACGATCTCCACCCCTTTGCCGGTCACCGTGGCCTGCAAGGCGCCGGGAAAATTGAACAGGGTATTGGCGAGCAGGATGTTGCCCGCGGAAAGATTGATGCGGGTGGCGGGCTTGGCGTTGCGGGTGACGAAGAAGCTACGCCTGATCTCGACCCTTGAAGTATCCGTGAGCCAGGTCAGGAAACTTCCATCAAGCGAGTCGGCGTAGATGAAGCAGCTATCGATTATGAGAGTGCCGTTGCCTTTTCCGGTTTCCGAGCCCGCGATCAGAACGGCCTTGGGATTCGCCAGCTTGAACGCCAACCCGCGAAGCACCACTTGGGTTCCTGGCAGATTCTTTAGATCGAACAAGGTGGAATCCACGTTGATCACGTTCGCGGAGTCTTGGCTGGAACGGGTAAAGGTCAGTGTCTGGAGGTTGGGGATGGGACCGAGCAACTTGAACAGCCCGACACCGGTGTAAGATTGGAACTCGATAACGTGCTCGCCCGGGCTCAGCGGTCCCGAAAATTCCTTGGCCAGTGCGGCAAGGTCACCGGGTGCTTTTACGACATAAGCCGAACCCAGAGAAAAAATCGAGGCCAACAGGGAGGCGGCAACCGCAACATGCTTAAAAATTTTAGGCGGCAAAAGAATTCACTCCGGTACAATTTCCCAGTCCTGGGCTCACCAAGCAAAAATGCCTCAATTCGGGGGATTTTGCAATCCAATGGGATGATTCGACTCGAAAAAAACATTACGGCGGAAATTCCGGTTTAAACCTTATTTTCAGAGGTTTAATTTGGGGAATTTCGGAGCAATCAGTGTCAACACCCGATCTTGGAAAGGCAAGCGAAAAGCGCTACTTCCCGCCGGGAAGCAGCCCTTTCCGGCCCGATTTGGCGGGCGTGGCGGGCTTGCCGGGCTTTCGCCCTCGTTTGGTCGCCGCCGGCTTCCCCCTGCGCACCGCCACGGTCCCAAACCGCGCGCAAATCTCGCATCGCGCGGGATTATGGGATCGGGCCGGACAATGTTCCCTTCCGTAGTAAATCATTTGCAAATGGAGTTTGGTCCAACGTTCCCGGGGAAACAGGGCTTTCAAATCGGATTCGGTGCGCGCTACGTTCTTGCCGTTGGAGAGGCCCCAACGCTCGGCCAGCCGGTGGATGTGGGTATCGACCGCGAAGGCAGGAACCCCGAAGGCCTGGCACATTACCACCGAAGCGGTCTTGTGCCCCACCCCGGGCAGCGCTTCCAGCTCTTCCATGGTCTCCGGCAGTTTCCCGCCATGGCGCTCCAGGAGGATGCGCGAGAGGTTCCAGACATTCAGGCTCTTGGTCGGCGCCAGGCCGACCGTTTTGATCATAGAGAGAATGGTTTCCCGGGAAAGCTTGACCATGTCCCCTGGATTGTCCGCCTTTGCGAACAGGGCCGGGGTTACCCGGTTTACGGACTTGTCCGTGGTGTGGGCGGAGAGCAGAACGGCGACGCACATGGTGAACGGATTTGTATGGTAGAGCGGAATGGGCGGATCCGGATACAAGCGATCCAGAATTTCCCCGATGCCCCGCGCCTTTTCCTGCTTGGTCATGATGTTCGCATCCGCTGTCCACCCCTTGATAGCAGAAGGTGAAAATAACAATACTATCCCATGATGAATGCGAAACCCATGATCCTCATTACCGGCGCGGCCGGTTTCATCGGCAGCGCGATTGCCTGGCGCCTGAACCAAGGGGGAAACCACCGCCTGTTGCTCGTGGACGAACTCGGGACATCTTCCAAGTGGAGGAACCTGGTGCCCCTAGCCTACCGCGATTACCTCGACAAGGATGAACTGCTCGCCGCCATCGCCTCCGGCAGCCTGGATGGGACGGACATCGAGGCCGTGATCCACATGGGCGCATGCTCCTCCACCACGGAAACCGATGCGGCCTACTTGGCACATAACAATTTCGGCTACAGCAAAATCCTGGCGGAATGGTGCCTCGGGCGATCCATCCGCTTCATCTACGCCTCTTCAGCCGCCACCTACGGCGACGGGATGGCCGGATATAGCGACGACCATGCGCGGCTCCCCTTGCTGCGACCTCTCAATCCCTACGGGTATTCCAAGCACATGTTCGATCTGTGGAACCTCAGGCGTGGCCATTTCGACCGCCTGGTGGGGCTTAAGTTCTTCAACGTGTTCGGCCCCAATGAATACCACAAGCAGGACATGCGCAGCATGGTGGTCAAGGCCTTCGAGCAGATCCGGGATACCGGCCGTGTGAAACTGTTCAAGTCCCACCGCTCCGAATACCGCGACGGAGAGCAGTTGCGCGACTTCCTTTACGTGAAGGACGCGGTGGACATGACCTTGTTCTTCCTGGATCCGTTGCGTCCGGGGGGCATCTATAACATCGGTACCGGTCAGGCCCGCAGTTGGATGGACCTGGCCAACGCCCTGTTCCGCTCCATGGGCCGTGAAACCAAGGTCGATTTCATCCCCATGCCGGAAGCCATCCGCGATAAATACCAGTACCACACCCAGGCAGAACTGTCCAAGATCCGTTCCATCGGGTACGACGACCCCATCCGCTCCTTGGAAGCCGGTATCGAGGATTACCTTCCTTACCTGCAAGACGGATTCAAGACCTTGGGTTGGAATTGAGCAAAGTCCAGGGCGACGAGCCTAAGTTTTGTAAAAGCCAGGAGCGTGGAGTTCGCGAAGCGAACTCTTGAGCGACGAACCTATCACTTTTTTACAGCGAGGAGCGTGGAGTTCGCGAAGCGAACTCTTGAGCGACGAGCTTATCTACAGTTGCCGCAGACTCCCTTGAATTCGAGGTGATGTTCGGTGATGCGGAAGCCCGATACATCCTCGACCTTTCCCATCACCCCCGCCGGAAGGCAGATGTCCAGATGGGAGACGGTCCCGCAATCCTGACACACGATATGATGGTGGTGATGGTCTCTGTGGGGGCCGGGGCGGGCGTGCCCGCCGGCACGGGATTTCGATCCCCCCCGGACCATCGAACGCGGGGGCGTCGAATTCCGGATCAGGGAATAGAAGGTCTGTTTTTCGCCAGGCAAGCGGAACTCTTCCAGCAGGCCGGCCAGGCGCAGCGCGGAAAGGGTGCGGTAGACGGTACTGAGATCGCATTCCTCCCCTTGGCTCAGGCTGCGGTGGAGGCTTTGCAACGTCCACGGTGTATCGTCTTCCAGGAAGCGGCCCAGCACCTTACGCCGGTTGGGGGTAACCTTGACCTTACCCATCCGTAACAGATTGAGATAGGGCGCCTCCGCGTCCGGGTCTGCTCCGCGCTTCATCGGACCACCCCCTTCAGGGAAGCCGAAGCGCCTCCAGGTTTCACCAGCGAACCCGACCCGGACCCGGTTCCGAGGGATCCGGAATGCCGGTGCAGGGAGGTGTGCCAGAAACCCAGGGTTATCGACACGATGAAGGCGAACGCGAAGCCGTAAGCAGTGCGGGGACGGCGCTTGATGATGGTGCGCGCATGAGGCACCAGGCTCGT